>NZ_WQPQ01000001.1:0-59350 GCF_018785365.1 Clostridium sp. MCC344
GTGGAAGTGCAGTAATGCATGGAGCTGACTGTTACTAATCGGTCGAGGGCTTATCCAGGAAGGTCAAGTGAAGATTCGAAAGTTGATGGAATTCAATATGTGGTTTTGAAGGTATGTGTGAGTAGACCAGGCAGAGATGTCTGGTCTTTTTATTTTGCGCGAACAACGAGCTAAAGTCCGCGCCTACGCGAGGCCTTGGCGACTGTCGCGATATGACAAGAGGAAGCTTGCAAAGTGTGTTTTCATTTTTTTATCAGGAAGGTCTTCGATACTTTCTGTTAAATAAAAAAAGCACGATGTGCTAGTGATGTGCACTCGTGCAAAAATGAAGTTTGTCGGAAAAATGAAGATTATTGGAATCGACCGTGTGAGGCATCCATGAGATCAGCGGCATCAATAGACATCCGACAGCAGCAAAAACCACAGAGGCAGAGGGGATGCACTGAGCAGATTTACATGCTGTCTGGATATCTGGAAATTATTTCTGGATAAATCCTTTTTGGATCGCATCCTGGATCATCTGATCGGCAAGCTCGTACAGGCGCTCAGAGCCGAGTTTTGTCTTTGCATGGCGGCCATAAACCTGTGCGGAAGTGGTCTGGTGCTGCTTCCAGTCATCGCCGTTGTTACTGTGGTTTAGGAGGAGCGGCTGGATATTATCCATGGCGTGAGCGTATCTGGACTCTGGAGTTTCGCAGTATTCAAACTCATCAAAGAGTGCGGTGAGATCCTTTTTCTGGTCGTCCGGCAGAATAGAAAAGATCCGTTCCTTTGCGGCATCTTCGCGGGCTTTTTGGGACTTTAATCCTTCTTCGTCGTATGCGAAAGTATCTCCCGCATCGATCTCGACGATATCGTGGATCAGGCACATCAGCATGACTTTTGCAATATCAACGGGTTCATTTGCATATTCGCGCAAAAGATATGCCATGATCGCCATATGCCAGGCATGTTCAGCATCATTTTCACGTCGGCCGTGACCGGAAAGATGCGTCTGGCGGAAAATATTTTTCTCCTTATCGATCTCCAGTGTAAAGTCGAGCTGCTGCTTTAAACGTTCATCCATGATTGATCTCCTCCATATATGTATATAGAATTGCTGTTGGGAATGACCGGTAAACCTGCAATGCTTACCGGTAAGTTCCTTTTATGATATCAGCATATCCGAAAAATGTACAGCATGAAATCATGTACTTTAGTGGGAATGGTTCGCGACCAAAGCAGAGTACAGTAATTCTGAGAAGAATTGGTGAACTTATGCCGATTGAAATTACACATCGGATTTCATGTGTGTTCAGCGTGAATTCCAGGCAGGAGAGGAGCAGCGAGCTGATGATCCGGGGCTGGAAAGCTGCAAAGAGAAAGTGTAGAAATTTTTCAAAAAATATGAAAAAATGGGTTGACAGATGCGAAATCATATTATATAATAGCACTGTTCTTAAGGAACAGCTCAAGAACAAAGGAAATATTCCTCGATAGCTCAGTCGGTAGAGCACGCGGCTGTTAACCGCGCTGTCGTAGGTTCGAGTCCTACTCGGGGAGTTTTTATTTTGCCAGTTTCAATATTGAGCTGCTGGTACAAATAATGAGAACGCGGCCCCATGGTCAAGCGGTTAAGACATCGCCCTTTCACGGCGGTAACAGGGGTCCGAATCCCCTTGGGGTCATTGATGTGCCGATGTGGCTCAATTGGCAGAGCAGCTGATTTGTAATCAGCAGGTTATCGGTTCGAGTCCGATCATCGGCTTTCAGTCCTAAACTTATGGACCTTTAGCTCAGTTGGTTAGAGCAACCGGCTCATAACCGGTCGGTCCCGGGTTCAAGTCCCTGAAGGTCCACTCTACCTGGTAAAAGGTTCATACTATTGATAAAAATATTTTGGCCCGGTGGCTCAGCTGGTTAGAGCGCCGCCCTGTCACGGCGGAGGTCGTGGGTTCGAATCCCATCCGGGTCGCTTCCTTAGAAATAAGGATTTTAAATTTCATATCTGGGATCTTAGCTCAGCTGGGAGAGCATCTGCCTTACAAGCAGAGGGTCATAGGTTCGAGCCCTATAGGTCCCACTCGATGGGAAACCATCATCGACATATTTATATGTCTGCCGGTGTGGCGGAATAGGCAGACGCAAGGGACTTAAAATCCCTCGGGGGCAACCCCGTACCGGTTCAAGTCCGGTCACCGGCATGAAAGAAGCTTGTATTTACAGGCTTCTTTTTTTTTAATAGATCAATCCCTCTTTCCTTTTACACATGGAAAGAGGGATTTTTGTGCATCGGATGAGGGTGTGAGGTTAAAAAGAGACAGGGAGCGTTGTCGGAGACAATCTGTTTTTAACGCATATTCTTAAGCCTGGCGATATCCGCATCGGTGCGGTTTTCGTGAATCGTGATTTCGGAGAGTGCCTCCTCGATCCGCTTAAATTCCTGATCGGTCAGTTCCACATCGGCGAGATATTCGATGATGCGCTCCATCATCGAATATTCACTTTGAACGGCGGTCAGCGGAGTAACGGCGTGAGCACGGCGGATCACGATCAGCACACTCACTGCTTCGTCCGTGTAAAACAATCGTTGACCTGTGGTCGTCTGTCAGCAGGGACTATCCGGGGATCCAGCTTCAGATCGTTCCCTTTGATGACACTTATCCGGAGTGGCTAAATGTGTTAGAAAATCTGGGAAAAGATCTTGATATTGTGGCGGGGATCTATCCATCTACCAGATGGAAGCGCCGCTGCCAGATCTTACCGTTGACGGAGATCCCGCTCTGCTGTGCGGTTTCCAGGCAAAATCCGCTGTCCTCCAGGAAAAAACTCCGTCTGCCGGATCTCTACGGCGAAAATCTTCTGATGGTAGAGCGCGGAGACACGAAATTTATAGATGCACTGAGGGATGAGATCGAAAAAAATCATCCGCAGATCCACATTCAGGATGTTGCATCTTATGGCACCGGAGTATTCAATCAGTGCGACCGGACCAACAGTGTCATGGTCACGATCGGAACCTGGGCAGAGCTTCACCCATCGTTAGTCGCGATTCCCTGTGAATGGGATTACACAGTGCCATATGGGATCGTGTATGCGGAGAATCCATCAGCACTGGTTCTGGAATTTATCGGTATTATGAAGAAATTTTCAAAGATCGGATAGATTATAGTTGCATTTTACAATGGACAGAGTTATAAAAATTACAGAAAATTCCGATAACTGTCATGCCGGCTGATAGAGGGAAAACGGACAGACGTGATTGTGAGATAAAACAGGAACAGGAGAAGAAAGATGACATTTCGGTATGCATGGAAGCGGTCGATCCCGGTCATGGCGGGCTATATCGTCCTGGGAATGGGATTCGGAATGCTGCTCGGGGCAAAAGGATACGGCGTTTTTTGGGCGATCGCCATGAGCGTGTTTATTTACGCCGGATCGATGCAGTATGTGGCGATCGATCTGATAACGGGAGGTGCGTCCCTGATCTCGGCGGCGCTTATGACACTTATGGTCAATGCGCGGCATTTATTCTACGGGATCTCCATGGTGGAACGGTACAAAGATACGAAGCCGTATAAGCCGTATCTGATCTTTGCGCTGACAGATGAGACGTATTCGCTGGTGTGCAGCGGGGATGTGCCGGAAGGCGTGGAGGAGAAAAAATACTTCTTTCTGGTATCGCTGCTGGATCAGATCTACTGGGTATTCGGAACGGTGCTTGGCTCAGTACTCGGAAGCGTGCTGAACATTAATACGGAGGGAATCGACTTTTCCATGACGGCGCTGTTTCTTGTGGTGTTTACCGAACAATGGAAGAGTACAAAGGATCACAGAAGCGCAATTGCCGGAGTGGCAGCATCGGTACTCTGCCTGCTGGTGTTCGGACCGTCCTCGTTCCTGATCCCGTCGATGATCTCGATCACGGTGATCCTGACGGTGATGCGAGGGAGAAGGAGAACAGAAAGTGCTCAGAGAACAGCATGATTCTGATACGCTTCTGAAAAATTTGCATATGAAAGAACGAAAACTCTGACTGGGTGGGAAACATATGAAACTGGTCTGGCAGGAAAATGTCCAGTCAGGAAGGAGAGAGGATAACGGATGATAGATTTGAGAGCGGCAGCGCTGATCGCAGTGTGCGCCGGTGTGACGATGCTTTTGAGGTTTCTGCCGTTTCTGGTGTTTGGCGGCAAGAAGGAGGTTCCGGGATATATCACATATCTGTCCGGAGTTCTTCCGTATGCGATCATGGGAATGCTGGTGGTGTACTGCCTGAAAAATATGAATCTGTTCGCGGGAACGCACGGGATCCCGGAAATTCTGGCGTCTGCTGCTGTTGTCGGACTCCATGTCTGGAAACGGAATACGCTGCTCAGCATCGCGGTTGGGACAGTGTTCTATATGTTTCTGGTCCAGGTGGTATTTTAAACGATCGTATACTGCTTGTGGGATAAAAAAATTTATGATATGATAGTCTCATCTTACGGAAAGTCTGGCGGATCGTGCTTTTTCTGCAATATAGTCTGAATATATCTGAAAGAAGCAGACAGGGAAAGTGCGGTATCCGGCGGCTGGAATGGAGGTCTGGATGAGAAGAAAAGACAGAGAATTGAAGGACATGGCTGATATCGTGTCGATCGCAAAGCGGGAAACTGTGTGTACCGTTGCGTTCCACGATGAGCCATGTCCTTATTTGATTCCGCTGAATTACGGAGCGGAAGTGGAAGACGGGAAGCTGATCCTGTACTTCCATGGAGCGAAAGAGGGAACAAAACTCGACAGGATCAGAGAAAATCCCAATGTCTCATATTGCATTTACGGGGCGAATGTCCTGACGATCAATTATGATACAGCCTGCAAGTCTACGACGAGTTTTGAGAGTATCTGTGGAAACGGAACTGCTTGTCTGGTGGAAGATACCGCGGAAAAGAAAAAAGCGCTGGCAGTCCTCATGAACCAGGTAAGTCCGAAGAAGGCCTTTGATGAGAATTCGTTCGCGGAGCCGATGGTAAATGCAGTTACCGTCTGGAAAATCATAACCGAAACCGTAACAGGGAAGAGACACGAATGACACGAGCGAAAGTGAGCCAGAAACGTGCTTGCACGATTATGGCGAACGGCGAGTGTGCGCATGAACGATAAGTTCATGCGAATCAAGAGAGCGAAAGTGAGCAAGAAACGTGCTTGCACGGTTATGGCGAACGGCAAGTGTGCGAATGAATAAGGCAGACAATAGAAAGGAGTACATACATATGGGAACAGATTTCAGAAAAGAGATCGGAGCGACGATCGATCAGAGAAGCAGCGAATACACAAAGATCAGCGACGCGATCTGGGGCTTTGCGGAGCCGAGATTTCAGGAATATGAGTCCTCAAAACTTCAGCAGGAGTTTTTGAAATCCAGAGGATTCTCTGTCAAATCGGATCTTGCGGGGGAAGAGACCGCATTTATCGCTGAATGGGGAAGCGGAAAGCCGATCCTCGCATTCCTGGGTGAGTTTGATGCACTTTCCAGTCTTCAGCAGGAAGCAGACAACCTGGAACGCTGCCCGATCCCGGGAAAGACGAACGGACATGGCTGCGGTCATCATCTGCTCGGAACAGCTTCCATGGCTGCGGTGGATTCCTTAAAAACGTATATGGAAGAGAACCATATGAGCGGAACGATCCGTTACTATGGCTGCCCGGCAGAAGAGAATGCAGGCGGAAAAGCATATCTGGTCCGCGACGGCTACTTTGATGACTGTGATATCGCGATCACATGGCATCCGTATACCATGAATAAAGCAATGAAGGGCGGTTATCATCTGGCAAACTTCCGTGCATTCTTTACTTTCCATGGAATTTCCTCCCATGCGGCAGGTGCTCCGGAGCTTGGGCGTTCTGCGCTGGACGCAGTTGAGATCATGGATATCGGTGTCAACTATATGAGAGAGCACATGATCGATGCGGCGAGAGTTCATGGCGCTATCACAAACTCCGGCGGAATCGCTCCGAACGTGATCCCGGCGGAAGCCCAGATCCTCTATGCGATCCGCGCACCGAAGGTAACCCAGGTGAAGAAGCTCTATGAACGGATGTGCGACATTGCGAAGGGCGCTGCGCTGATCACAGGAACAACGGTGGATATCAAACAGGTTGCGGCCTATTCCAACCTGATCAATAATGACACTCTTGCGGATCTTGTCCAGGAGAACCTGGAGCATGTTATCCCGGTCGGCTACACAGAGGAAGAGCTTGCCTATGCGAAGAAGTTCCAGGGCGTCATCACGGAACTTGATAAAGAAGGATTAAAAGATCAGGCATCCGCGATCGGAGGAAAAGAGCACCGTCAGGAGCTTTTAGAGAGCCCGATGTGGGATTTCATTGTTGATAAGAATACTTCTTACGGTGGAGGCGGATCCACGGATGTCGGAGATGTCAGCTGGGTCGTTCCGACAGGACAGGTCTACACGAGCTGTTTCCCGGCAGGTACTGCGCTCCACTCCTGGGTAGCGGTTGCCCAAGGTAAATCATCGATCGCCCATAAGGGAATGCTGGCGGCAGCGAAAGTCATGGCTTATGTCGGCGCTGAGCTTCTCCTGAATCCGGAGCTGATCGAAAAAGCAAAGGCAGACTGGAAGGAAGAGCTGGACGGAGAGACATATCCGAATCCGCTTCCGGCAGATCTGAAACCGTCGATCTGGTAAGGAGATCGTACTGCGGGTGATCCTGCATAGGAATTGGATTGTTTGAACCATGATTGCGGTGCGCGGCTGAGCTGTTTTTGCGCATCGCGATCGGTAAAACAAAAAATTGAATAAAAATTTCAAAAAGTGTTGACAGAAACGAAAATATGTAGTAGAATACTTTTCGTTGAGTGAGTTGCGGTTCACCAAGACTTCTCAAATGTGCGTCAGTAGCTCAGCTGGATAGAGCATACGGCTACGGACCGTAGTGTCGGGAGTTCGAATCTTCTCTGGCGCGCTGATTAAGGCATCTGCATTAGCAGATGCCTTTTTTCGTATCATAGGAGACAGCATATGAAGAGAAGGACAGAACATTTTACATATGAACTGATCCGGGCGAAGCGCAGGTCCATGTCCTTAAAAGTGGATCTCGACGGGACGATCACGGTCCGGGCGCCTTACCGGACGCCGGTGCAGACAGCGGACTGGTTTGTCGAGGGACACCGGGACTGGATCGAGGTGCGCCTGAAAGCCGGAGAGCGGATCATGGCGGAGCGTCCGTCCTACACGGATCAAGAACGGGCGGAAGGCAGAAAACGGGCAGCAGAGGCGATCAGAGCCCGATGCAGCCATTATGCTCCGCTCATGGGCGTCTCTTACGGGACGATCACGATCAGGGAGCAGAAGACCCGCTGGGGAAGCTGCAGTGCGAAGGGAAACTTGAATTTTAACTGGAAGCTGGTGCTGATGCCTCCGGAGATCCTGGACTATGTGGTGGTGCACGAGCTAGCCCACAGACTCCAGATGAACCACAGCGCGGCATTCTGGGCGGAAGTCGGGAAAATCCTGCCGGATTACAGGGAACGGCGGCAGTGGCTGAAAGTAAATGGACAGAAATACTGATGGAAAACTTTTATCTGGCAGAAAAACGGTAAAAAATAACGGGAGAAAAACATGGAGGAAAAGAAAGAACTCTGGATGGTGCAGACGAAGCGGGCGGATTTTTCCGGTCTCGCCATGCGGCTGGGAGTCAGCCCGGTCGCGGTGCGGGTCATGAGAAACCGCGGACTGACGGAAGAAGCGGAGATGAGAAAATATCTTTATGGGACGCTGGACGATCTCTATGATCCGCGTCTGATGAAGGGGATGGAGCAGGCGGCGGAGCTGATCGCAAGAAAGCTGAAAGAGGGAAAGCATGTCCGGATCATCGGGGATTACGATATCGACGGCGTGTGCTCGACATATATTTTGTTAAAGGGATTTCAGCGGGCGGCAAAAGAACTATCGCAGCGGTGCTCATTGGAGGCAGGCCGATACAGCGTCGAGAAAGAAAATGATGCTCAGATCGATTACGAGATCCCGGACCGCATCAAGGACGGATATGGGATCAACGAGTCGATTATCCGCCAGGCGTCCGCAGACGGAGTGGATACGCTCGTGACCTGCGACAACGGGATTGCGGCACTCCGTGAGATCAGCATCGCGAAACAGCTGGGAATGACGGTCGTGGTGACGGACCACCACGAAGTTCCGGTCGATGAGTATGGTCAGATCCTGCCTCCGGCGGACGCTGTGGTCGATCCGAAGCAGGACGGGGAGACTTACCCGTTCCACGAGATCTGCGGCGCTGTGGTCGCCTGGAAGCTCATCCGGGTGCTGTATGAGAAGCTTGGGATCCCGGAGAGTGAGTGGATGGACCTGTTGGAATTCGCCGCCATCGCTACGGTGGGGGATGTCATGAAGCTCCAGGACGAGAACCGGCTGATTGTAAAATATGGTCTCAAAAAGATCGGATCGACGAAGAATACCGGACTCCGGAAACTTATAGAAAAAAATAACCTGGATATCGAAAATTTAAGCGCATACCATATCGGCTTTGTGATCGGTCCCTGCTTAAACGCCGGAGGCCGGTTAAAGAGCGCGAAGGTCGCACTGCGGATGCTTTTGGCGGAAGATCCGGAACGGGCCGGCGAGATGGCGGATGAGCTTAAAGAACTCAACGATATGCGGAAGGACATGACCGCGAAAGGGGAGGCGGAAGCGATCGAGCAGGTGGAAAAACAGTACATGGACGATAAGGTACTCGTTGTATTTCTTCCGGAGTGCCATGAATCGTTAGCCGGGATCATCGCCGGAAGACTCCGGGAACATTTCCACAAGCCGTCCTTTGTGCTGACCCGCGGAGAGACCACGGCGAAAGGTTCCGGCCGCTCCATCGAGCAGTATCACATGTACCAGGGACTCTGCAAAGTCTCGGATCTCCTCGTGAAGTTCGGCGGACATCCGATGGCAGCAGGACTTTCCCTGGAAGAAAAGGATATCGATGAGTTCCGGAGGCGGTTAAACGCGGACGCAGAGCTCACGGAGGAAGATTTTGTGCCAAAGATCTGGATCGACGTCCCGATGCCGTTCGAGTATGTGAACGAGAAGATCGTCCAGGAGTTAAAGGACCTGGAGCCGTTCGGACAGGGAAATGAAAAACCGCTGTTCGCGCAGAAAAGTCTGGTGATCCGGAATGCGAGAGTTCTCGGAAAGAACCGGAATGTCGTAAAGCTGAATCTCGTGACGGAGACGGGGCAGCCGGTGGACGGACTTTTGTTTGCCGATGGGGACCGGTTCCTTGAGGAGCAGGCGGGAAGAAATATGATCGATATGATCTACTACCCAGATGTAAATGAATATAATGGAACAAGGACATTGCAGGCCGTGATCAGAAATTATAAATTTCATTGAGAGACGCGGCCGGGTATGTTTTTTCCTCCATCCTCATAAACTTGCTAAAAGCAGGAGAGGATGGGGGGATTTTTTGTTTGAAGAAAAAACAGTCTTTTACGTAAAACGGGAGTTGGATGCCGGGGATCCAGGCGGTCTGTCCGACAGGGAGGCAAAACAGCGGCTGTCCATATATGGAAAAAATGAACTGCAGGAGAAGAAGCCTCCGTCTGTCCTGAAACGGCTGATCGGGCAGTTCATGGATCCGCTGATCTATGTACTGTTAGCTGCCGGTGTGATCTCAGTCCTTTTAGGGGAACAGGGCGACGCGGCGATCATCGCGGCAGTCGTGCTCTTAAATGCGGCGGTGGGAGTGGCACAGGAAGGAAAGGCGCAGAAAGCGCTGGATTCCTTAAAGAAGATGACGAGGCTCACGGCCGTGGTGCGGCGGGACGGGAGAATCCTTGAGGTGGATTCCGCCGTGCTGGTCCCCGGGGATCTCGTGCTGCTCAGTGCCGGGCAGCAGGTTCCGGCAGACCTCCGGCTGATCACTGCGGAGAACTTAAAAACGCAGGAATCGTCACTCACGGGGGAGTCGGTTCCCGTGGAGAAAGACGCAGGATTTCTGGCAGGGGCGCATACCCCGCTGGGGGACCGGAAAAATATGGCGTACATGTCCACATTTGTGACAGCCGGGAGCGGCGAGGGGATCGTCACAGCGACGGGAATGGAGACGGAGATCGGCGGGATCGCAAAGCTGATCCACGAGACGCCGGAGGAGATCACCCCGCTGCAGAAGCGGTTAGGAGACCTCGGAACGATGTTAAGCATCCTGGCGGTGGGACTCTGCGCTGTTTTATTTTTGATGGCGATCTTCCAGAAGCGGGATGCGGGGGAGATGTTCCTGACGGCGATCTCCCTGGCGGTGGCGGCGGTCCCGGAAGGACTTCCGGCGGTCGTCACGATCGTTCTTGCACTCTCAGTCTCCAGGATGGCAAAAGTAAACACGATCGTACGGAGGCTGCCGTCGGTGGAGACGCTTGGAGCTGTCAATGTGGTCTGCTCGGATAAGACGGGTACGCTGACAAAAAACGAGATGACGGTGCAGGCGCTGGACGGGGATCCGGAACTCCTTCTGACGGCATTTCTTCTCTGCAATGATGCAAAATGGGGAAAACGGGAGGTGATCGGGGACCCCACGGAGGCGGCATTTTTACTCTATGCGGACAGAGAAAGCGAAGATCAGAAAAAGACGGACGTCAGAGACAGAAAGAAGAGAGGCCGGGAAAACGAAAGATGGTCAGAGAAGCTGAGAAGGGAGTGGGTCAGGAGCGCAGCGCTGCCGTTTGACTCGGAGCGGAAGCGGATGACGACGGTATGCCGGAGACAGGACAGGATCGTCTCATTCACGAAAGGGGCGCCGGATGTGATCCTGGAACGGTGTGACCACTATAAGGACGAGACGGGGATCCATCCCATGACGGAGCAGCGGAGACAAAAATATGAAAAAAAGGTTTCCGCTTATTCCTCGTCAGGCGGACGCGTCCTAGGGGCAGCCATGAAGAACGGGAATGACATGTCCGAGCGAGGGATGACATTCCTGGGGCTGGCGGTCCTGGAAGATCCGGTGCGCCCGGAGGCCGCGGAGGCGGTAAGGGAATTTCGCCGCGCCGGGGTCACAACGGTGATGATCACGGGGGACCATAAAAATACGGCCCTGGCAGTGGCAAAAAAGCTTGGGATCGCGGATTCCCCGGCCCAGTGCGTGACCGGGGAGGAATTAGACAGGATGGGTGACGACGGGCTTGAGAAACGGATCGGATCGATCCGGGTGTTCGCGCGGGTCTCCTCGGATCACAAAGTCAGGATCGTTCAGGCATTTAAGAAGGCGGACGGGATCGTCGCCATGACCGGGGACGGGGTAAACGACGCTCCGTCTTTAAGGGCGGCTGATGTGGGGATTGCCATGGGAAAGAACGGGACTGATGTGGCAAAACAGGCGGCGGACATCGTTCTGACGGATGACAATTTCGCCACGATCCGGAATGCCATTGAGGAAGGAAGAGAGATCTATGAAAACATCAAAAAGACGGTGATATTTCTGCTCTCTTCGAACTTTGGGGAGATCATGACCATGTTTTTCGCGATCCTGTTTTCGCTGCCAGCCCCGCTCAAGGCAAGCCACATCCTTTGGATCAACCTGATCACGGATTCTCTGCCGGCACTGGCACTGGGGACGGATGTGTGCGACGGAATGGAGCTGATGGAAAAGGAGCCGCGAAGACCGGGAGAGAGCCTGTTTGCCCACGGAGGCGGGATCTGCACGGTGTTTTACGGATTTCTTATCGCACTGATCAGCCTGACCGCTTTTCTGGTCGTTCCGACAGCTCTTCTTGTCGGGAGCGGAAGACCGGCTGCACTTGCCGGGATCAGAAAAGTGCTGGAAGATCCCATGATCCTGGCGCACTGCCAGACGTATGCCTTTACCGTCCTGGGACTGTCCCAACTTTTCCACGCGATCGGGATGCGGGATGTGGAAAAGTCTGTTTTCCGGATGGATCCTGTGAATAACCGGCTGATGATTCTGGCGCTGGCGGTCGGATTCTCCCTGCAGTTTGTGGTGACGGAACAGACGTCGCTCGTTGCGGCGTTCCAGACCGTGCGGCTCACAAAGACAGAATGGGCAAGACTTCTCATCCTCTCCGCCATGCCGCTGTTTGCTCATGAGCTTTTACTCCTGCTGTCGCATTTTGGGAGAGGAACGGGGCAGGACGGAGATCCATCGGGGAAAGTCCGGTGATGGAAACGAGCACTGCAGAGGGACAGAAGCAGGATAAAATGGGGAAAATTTGAGGAAAAGATAAAAAAACAGGAACTGGGTATTCCCAACAAAGAGAAAAATTGGTAGAATAGTGGTGAAAATTGGTCCTGTTCATCTGGCAAAGAAAAGGAACAGGCACAAAAAAATCTGCGAAGAGCAGTCACCAGGAGGTCTTTCAATGAGTAAGCTACTGAAAGAATTCCGTGAATTTGCCGTTCAGGGCAATATGATCGACATGGCAGTCGGCATGATCATCGGTGCTGCATTTAAGGATCTTGTAAATTCCTTAGTCAGCGACATGGTGATGCCTGTGATCGGACTTTTTACGGGAAAGCTGGATTTCAGCAATATGTTTATCTCACTGAACGGAGAGCACTACGCGACTCTGGCTGAGGCGCAGGCGGCAGCAGCTCCGACCGTAAACTACGGTCTGTTTATCACAGAGATCATCAACTTCATTATCATGGCGTTCGTGATCTTCATGGTAGTCAAACAGCTGAACCGCGCAAAGAAAATGTTCGAGAAACCGGCAGCTCCGGCTCCTGCTACGGAGAAGGAATGCCCGTACTGCAAAACAAAAATCAATATCCATGCGACACGCTGTCCGCATTGTACATCCGTGCTGGAAGACAAATAGTCTTTTCCGGGCGGTAACAGGCAGATGAGCCAGAAATTCCCGGCGGATCAAGGAAGAAAATTCTGCCGGGAATTTTTGTTTACCGGGAAAAGCCGGAACGGGTCCGCTTTGAGATCAGGAAGGAACAACAATGAAGAATAATATTCGCATTACGCTGGAATATGACGGAAGCCGGTATGACGGCTGGCAGAAACAGGGAAATACGGAGAATACGATCCAGGGGAAACTGGAGGCAGTGCTTTTAAAAATGGCGGGAGAGGAAGTGGAGGTCCACGGGTCCGGAAGAACAGACGCGGGAGTCCATGCAAAAGGCCAGGTGGCAAATTTCCATGTGGACGCGAAGATCTGCCCGGACGGAGAGACTGCGAAAGAATACTTAAACAGGTATCTGCCGGAGGATATCCGGGTGCTTGAGGCTGATCCCGCACCGGAACGCTTCCACAGCCGTTTGTCCGCCTCCTCAAAAACATACGGATATTATGTGGAGACCGGGGATAAGAAGAATGTGTTTGAGCGAAAATATGTTTACGGATTTGGAAAAAAACTGGATCTGGAGGCCATGAGGCGCGCGGCAGGCTTCCTCATCGGGGAGCATGATTTCAAAAGTTTCTGTGCGAACCGCAGGATGAAAAAGAGCACGGTGCGCCGGATCGATGAGATAAAGATCGTGGAACACGGAACGAAGATCGAACTTCTGTATACAGGAAACGGCTTTCTCTACAACATGGTGCGGATCCTGACGGGAACGCTCCTGGAGATCGGCAGCGGAATGCGGAAACCGGAGGAAATGAAGGTGATCCTGGAGGCAAAGAACCGGGACATGGCGGGGAGAACTGCTCCGCCGGAAGGCTTATTCCTTCTTCACGTGGCTTATGAAGGCGAGAGGAAAACGGTATGATGAATCAGAATGAAGAACATGAGGACATACTCTTTGAGGAGAAGAAAAAGCAGACGGACCGAAGGGAAGCGGGAATGGGAGCTGACGGAGAATTCTCCGCGGAATCCCTGAAAAAGTGGTTTACGAGGGCAGGAGGAGCGCTGGCGGCCTGCGCAGCTGCCGTCTGCCTGATGACGGTCCTGATGGCTGGAAAGAATCAGAAAGAGTCCCTGATCATGGAAGTAAATTCCGATATCCTGATGGAATTTACCATGAACCGGAGGGGTGCAGTGCTGTCGGCATCCGGAAAGATGGCGAGGACAAATGAAACAGTCTCCATGGATGCGTTTGACGGAAAAAGTCTTGGGATCACTGTGGGGAAAATCTTTGACCGGCTCGCTGAGAATAACAGTCTGGGCGAGGACGGAGGAATCCTGATCTCTGTCCGGAGATCTGATCCGGACAGTAAGGCGTCGCCGGAGAAGATCGTAAAAGAAGTTCAGAAGGAGACAGAGTCCGAGCTCCAGAAAAAGGAGTCCAGGGCGAAGGTCTACGTGTTTGAGGCGGATGAGGACGCAGACACGAAAAAACTTGTGACGGAATATGGGATCACGGTGACGAAGGCGGAGTTCTTAAAGCGTCTGTTTGCGGAAAATCCGGAGATCACAGTGCCGGAAAAGGAAGAACTCGCCGGGTATTCCTCGAAACGTCTGGTCCGTGAGATCGAAAAACATGAATATCAGCTGTCGCTGGAGCCGGTGATCGTAAAGACGACGTTTGAGAAGGCCAGCGAGGAGAGTACAGAGGAGGAGACAACTGCTCAGGAGAGCACGGAAGATGTCTTAAAGCAGGAAACAGAGACTACGGATGAGTCTGCTGCGGGCGAAGAGACAGAGACTACGGAGAACGATGGCCTTTCGGAGATGCAGAGACGCCGGAAAGCCCTGGAAGCCGGAGAGAGCGTGGACTGGGTGGACCAGGATACAGGAAGCTACCGGAAAGACGGGGATGACGAGGACGATGAGTCTGAGCGCGATGAATATGGAAGTTCTGAACGGAGACGGAATCGGAATACCTGGGAGTATGGAACTTCTCATGAGACGACCGGCGTTCCGGAAACTTCTCCGGCGGAGACGGTTCCTGCTGTAACTGCAGCGCCGGAAACTGTGCCGCCGGAGACAGCCGCGCCGACAGCCTCGGAGACAACGGCTGCGGTCCCGGAGACCACCGCGGCGTCCGGAATGCTGACACCGGAAACAAAGACTCCGGCATACATGCAGGGCCCTGGTTTCGAAGATCCGGACAATCCGCGGAATCATTAAGACAGGTGAGGGAAAATGTTCATCCACAGGCAGTAATTTTCCGGACTGGAAAGCCTGCAGCAGGATCCAGTAAATAAAAAATAAAAAAATTAAAAAAAATAGTTGACGGATCAGAGTCGTTGCGCTATAATATGTCTCGTTGATGCATTGGGCTATCGCCAAATGGTAAGGCAACGGACTCTGACTCCGTCATTTTCAAGGTTCGAATCCTTGTAGCCCAGTTTATAAACTAAATATTGTCGAAGTGCTTTAAGCACATATTATTATTGGGCTATCGCCAAATGGTAAGGCAACGGACTCTGACTCCGTCATTTTCAAGGTTCGAATCCTTGTAGCCCAGCTGATAAAAGGCTGTTAATCTTTGTGAATGCAAGGCTTAATGGTCTTTTTTGTTACTGTACACCTTTTTCTTGCGCTTGACATCCATTTGTGTTAATGTAAAGGCGAAGCTAACTGTTCAGTAGGTCTGCGCATTTACTGCGCTGACCGTACGAAAACATGGGCTGGCAGGCAAAAATCCCATTGCCGCAGGCAATTTTTAATGGATTTTTGCTCGTGACTGTGAAGGTACTGAACAGTTACAGGCGAAGTCGGAAAAAGAGAGCGTGTTTCGCGGGAATGGATTTTTGAGTCGGAATACGGATCTTGCCGATCGGTGAGGTAGATTATGTATGAATTAAACAGCCGGGTCCGGTACAGCGAGACGGATATTGACGCGAAGCTGTCCCTGACCGGGATCATGAATTATATGCAGGACTGTTCGACAATGCAGTCGGAAGACGCGGGAGTTGGGATCGGATATCTGGAGCAGGAGAAGAAAGCATGGCTGTTATCATCCTGGCAGATCATGATCGAAAGACGCCCGGCGCTGGGTGAAAAGATCCGCGTGGTCACATGGCCGTATGGGGTAAAAGGACTTTACGCCCTGAGAAACTTCGCGATCCTAGATGAAAAGAACGAATATCTCGTGAAGGCAAATTCCTACTGGTTTCTCCTGAATACGGAGACGGGACGCCCGATGCGGATCATGGAGTCGGACACAGCTCCTTACGGGGAGTTCAGCCCGAAACTCGAGATGGAGGATGCGGGAAGAAAGATCCAGGTGCCGAAGGAGATGGGGGAGACGGGCCGGATGGTGGTCATGAAACACCTTCTCGACACGAACCTTCATGTAAACAATGCCCAGTATGTGGACATTGCGAGAGAACTTCTTCCGGCCGGGACGGAAATTTCGGAGATCAGGGCTGAATACAGGAAAGCGGCTGTGCTCGGGGATGAGATCGTGATCAGGAGCGCGCGGGAAGGAAAATCCTATCTTGTATCGCTCTGCAATCCGGACGGCGATGTGTTTGCAAATATCGAGTTGAAAGAGATGTAACCGGATCCTGCTGATGGTTGGCAGGATCATGACAGTGAAAATAAAAAGAGAGGACGCAACGGAAAGATCCTGGTTGCTGTTTGCATGGAACGTGAACAATGCCGGGGATGCAGCTGCGGGAGGACGAAAGACATGATGGAAATCGGAAAAATTCAGAAACTGAAAGTGATCAAAGAGAAGGACTTCGGAATTTATCTCTCTGACGGAGATAAGGCGGATGCCCAGGGCGTCCTTCTCCCGAAGAAGCAGGTACCGGCGGGAACGAAGATCGGGGATGAGCTGGAGGTGTTCCTCTACAAGGATTCTGAGGACCGCCTGATCGCGACGACATCCCGCCCGAAGGTCACTCTGGGTGAGACGGCGGTCCTTGAGGTGAAAGAAGTCTCAAAGATCGGCGCGTTTCTCGATATGGGACTGGAGAAAGATCTCCTGCTCCCGTTTAAGGAGCAGACCCACCAGGTCCGCAAAGGGGAGAAATGCCTGGTTGCCCTCTACGTGGATAAGAGCAAACGTCTCGCGGCGACCATGAAGGCGTACCAGTATCTGAGATGCGATTCCCCGTACCACACCGGAGACGAGGCGGATGGATTTGTATTTGAGATCAATCCGGATATGGGCGCATTCGTTGCGGTGGATGGGATCTACCAGGGAATGATCCCGAAAAAGGAACTGTTTTCCGGCTACAAGGTAGGAGATGAGATCCGTGTCCGTGTGACGAGAGTCCGTGCGGACGGAAAGCTTGACCTCACAACGAGAGACAAGGCGGGAAGCCAGATCTTTTCTGACGCCGATCTTGTCATGAAGGTCATTGAAGAGTTTGACGGAGTCCTGCCGTTTAATGATAAGGCAGCTCCGGAAGTCATCGCGCGCGAGTTCAAACTCAGCAAGAACGCATTCAAGCGTGCGGTGGGACATCTGTTAAAAGAAGGAAAGATCGAGATCACGGAGAAAAGCATCCGGAAAATCGATAAATAAGGAATCATGGAGGAAAATCACATGAAGAAAGTTATCAGCACAACAAACGCACCGGCAGCGATCGGACCGTATTCCCAGGCAATCGAGGCAAATGGTTTTGTATTTGCATCCGGACAGATCCCGGTAAACCCGGAGACAGGTGAGATCCCGGAGGGGATCGAGGCTCAGGCAGAGCAGGTCATGAAAAATGTGAAGAATCTTCTCGAGGCAGCAGGGACATCTGTTGACCAGGTTGTAAAAACAGGCGTATTCATCAAAAACATGGATGATTTCGCAACGATCAACGGCATCTATGCAAAATATTTCGCAAAAGACTGCCCGGCACGTTCCTGCGTGGAGGTTGCAAGACTTCCGAAGGACGTCCTTCTTGAGATGGAAGCGATCGCAGTAAAATAAGAATGATCGCGACAGTCGCCAGGGTCTCGTACAAGCGCGGACTTTGGCTCGTTGTTTGCGTAAATAAAAAAGGCGGAGACTGTGAGTGAAAACAGTCTCCGCCTTTTTGGTAATTTTGATAAGAAATTAACTAACCGTCTGTCTGTTTTTATGGAAAAAGGGCATATTTTTCAAAAAGTCTGAGTGGTCCTATGGAATATGCATGGAAAAAACGCATTTTTTTTGTGGAATAACCATATGGAAAAACATGTACTGTTTGTGTATGATGGATACAATAGATATAACAATAGGTTAAGTCTGCAATCCTGCAGATGAATATATCATACAGATCAGGAGGAAATTGATGTCTGGTTTAGTGTTAAAAAATATCAACAAGACGTTTCCGGGTGACCAGCAGGCAATCCGGGATTTCAATCTGGAAGTGAAGGATAGGGAATTTCTGATCTTGGTGGGACCGACGGCGTGCGGAAAATCGACGCTGCTTCGGATGATCGGCGGACTTGAGGAGATCACTTCAGGCAGCCTGCTGATCGATGGGATCGACATGACGGACGCGGATCCGAAAGAGAGAAACGTCGCGATGCTTTTTAAGAACAGTGTACTCTATCCGGGAATGAGCGTGGAGGAAAATCTCATGTTTTCACTCCGGATGGCAAAAATGAACCCGGCGGAGATCGAGAGAAGAGTGGAAGAGACTGCAAAGATCTTAAATCTTGGGGAGACTCTTGACAAGATGCCGGAAGAACTCTCAGCCGCTGATACATATCGTGTCCTTCTCGGACGTGCCCTGATGCGCCGCCCGGGGATCCTGCTCCTGGACCGCACGATCGCGGAGGCGGATCCGGATGTTCAGGAAGTGATGAGAAAAGAATTTGCAAACATCAACCGTGAGCTCGGGATCACAGTGATCTACGCGACAGACAGCCAGAAAACGGCAATGGCGCTGGGGACAAGGATGATCGTGATGAACGAAGGCGTGATCTGCCAGGAAGACTCCGCACAGAATATCTACAACCACCCGGGCAGCCTGTTTGTTGCCGGATTTTTCGGAACACCGCGGATGAACTTATCCATCGCGAAGGTGACGGAGGAGAACGGCAGTGTTGTCCTGAAGTTTTCATCAGGAACAATCCCGCTCTCAGAGAAAAAAGGAAATTTCCTCAGAGAGCTCGGCTATGTGGGCAAGGAGGTCTTTACAGGTGTCCGCCCGGATAAAGTCGCTCCGGCAAAGAACGGAGAGAACGGTGAGATCACAGGGGAACTCATCGGAGGCGAGGAGATCGATGATGCGCCGTATATCCGCTTCCGTGTCGGTGAGAATGAATTCCTGGCAAAGGCGGAAGGCGGAGAAAATCTCACCGGAAAGAAGATGTCCTTCAAAATTTCCGGCGACAATGTGTACCTCTTCGACAAAGAAACAGAAAAAATCATTGCAGAATAACCAAAATATCAGGCAGGCCGGTCCTTTTACGGGGATCCGGTCTGTTTTTTTAGTGAAAAATACAAAAAAATTCTTTTCTTTTTTGTGATTTTGCATTAGAATAAATGTGAATATGTCCATGCCTGCAACGATTGCCATTCATCCCGAAAGGAACTGCAAACCGTGGAACCTGAGGAGAAAGGTACTGGATCGTCGCGATACTGTGAAAAGGAGAGGACGCTATGATTTCAAATCAGATTTTACAGTCGAATATCGAAGGACTGAAAGAGATTACAAGAATTGACCTTTGCGTCTGTGATGTGGAGGGAAAGGTCCTGGCTTCCACATTCGAGCATGCGGAAGAGTATGAAAGCTCCATACTCGCGTTTGTGGATTCTCCGGCGGACAGCCAGGTGATTTCCGGTTATCAGTTCTTTAAAGTGTTTGATGAGCACCAGCTTGAGTACATCCTGCTCGCAAAAGGCGGCAGCGATGATGTTTATATGGTAGGCAAACTGGCAGCGTTCCAGATCCAGAATCTTCTGGTGGCCTACAAGGAAAGATTCGATAAAGATAACTTCATCAAGAACCTTCTTCTCGACAACCTTCTTCTCGTTGATATCTACAACCGCGCGAAGAAGCTCCATATCGAGACGAATGTAAAACGAGTAGTATATCTGATCGAAACAAAGAATGAAAAAGACAACAATGCTCTGGAGACGATGCGGAGCCTGTTCTCTACAAAGACAAAAGATTTCATCACGGCTGTCGATGAAAAGAATATCATCCTCGTCCGCGAGGTAAAGCCGGGTGAGACTTACGAGGATCTTGAGAAGGTCGCGAACACGATTCTGGATATGCTGAACACGGAGGCAATGTCCAAGGTGCGCATCGCGTTCGGTACGATCGTCGGCGAGATCAAGGATGTCTCCCGCTCCTACAAAGAGGCGAAGATGGCTCTCGACGTCGGAAAGATCTTCTACAACAGCAAGAACGTAGTTGCTTACTCGAACCTTGGTATCGGACGTCTGATCTATCAGCTTCCGCTTCCGCTCTGCCGGATGTTTATCAAGGAGATCTTTGACGGGAAGAACCCGGATGAGTTCGATGAGGAAACACTCACAACGATCAATAAGTTCTTTGAGAACAGCCTGAATGTCTCCGAGACATCAAGACAGCTCTACATCCACAGAAATACGCTTGTTTACCGTCTGGATAAGCTCCAGAAGAGCACCGGCCTGGATCTGCGCGTATTTGAGGACGCGATCACCTTCAAGATCGCCCTGATGGTTGTAAAGTACATGAAGTACATGGAGAATTTGGACTACTAAATTATGATAGAAATTTCAAAACTGACAAAGACCTATGACAGGGGTACGAAAGCCCTGCGGGATGTGAACATCACGATCGATGATGGGGAATTTGTCTTTATAACCGGCCGGAGCGGCTCCGGAAAATCCACATTGATCAAGATCCTCTTGAAGGAAGTGGAGCCGACTTCCGGCCGTGTTGTCGTTAATGACATGGACCTCGTGAAAATGCCGAGAAGATATGTTCCGAAATACCGCAGACGCCTTGGTGTCGTATTCCAGGATTTCCGTCTTTTAAAAGATAAGACAGTTTATGAGAATGTGGCATTTGCCCAGAGAGTGATCGGAGAGTCCAGCCGGACGATCCGGGAATCTGTTCCGCATATGTTGAAGATGGTAGGTCTTTCTTCCAAATATAAGTTTTTCCCGCACCAGCTTTCCGGCGGAGAACAGCAGCGAGTGGCGATCGCCAGGGCTCTGATCAACCGTCCGGAGATCCTGCTTGCCGATGAGCCGACAGGAAACCTGGATCCCCACAATGCGATGGAGATCATGGGACTTCTGGAAAAGATCAACAGGCGTGGGACAACCGTGATCGTTGTCACGCACAGCCATGAGATCGTGGACATGATGAAAAAACGTGTTATTACGATCGACCGTGGTATGGTGATCCGTGATGAGGAGGAAAGTGGGTACCGTTATGAGGATTAGCACATTCTGGTTCTGCATGAAGCAGGGACTGGTGAATATATGCAGAAATATCTGGTTTTCCCTTGCGTCGACCGCGATCATTTCTGCATGTATTTTTTTATTCTGCGTATTTTTTTCTGTGATCACCAACATCGAGTACATGGTCCGCACGGCGGAGACAACGATGGGGATCACGGTATTTTTCGATGAGAACCTGACGGAGGACGAGATCAAAGACATCGGGGCAAAGATCGAGTCGGATAAGTCGGGAATCATAAAAGAGATCAAATTTGTCTCCGCTGAGGAGGCGTGGGACAGCTTTAAGAGCGAGTATTTCGGGGACGAGGAGGCACTTGCGGAAGGATTTGCGGACGATAATCCTCTTGCGGGATCTTCTTCCTATGAGATCCGCTTAAACAACATCACGGATCAGGACGGGATGGTGGCTTACCTGGAAGGACTTTCCGGAGTCCGCAAGGTAAACTATTCCAACAGTGCGGCAACCGGCCTCGCGAGCTTTAATAAGATCCTGGGACTCCTGTTCGGCATCCTGATCGCCATGCTGCTCGCCGTTGCGGTGTTCCTGATTAGCAATACGATCTCTGTCGCCGCTGAATTCCGCAAGAACGAGAACAGGATCATGCGGCTCATCGGAGCGACAAATTTCATGATCCGGGCACCGTTTGTGGTGGAGGGAACGATCCTGGGGCTGATCGGAGCGGCGATCCCGCTGGGAGTCATGCTGTTCGTTTACCGCCAGACCGTGGAATATGTGATGAACCGGTTTGAGCTGCTCTCGGGGATCATCCAGTTCCTGCCGATCGGAACCTTCTATCCGACGATGGCGGCGATCGCCCTCGCACTTGGCGGCGGACTTGGATTTTTCGTAAGTTTCTTTACGATCCGCAGAGAGCTGCGCGTGTAGGAGGGAGAGACAAATGAGAAGATCAGGAAAATTTCTGGCTGCGGCCTTGTCTTTTGCCCTCGTTCTCGCGACGCCGCTTTCCGCCCAGGCGACGAAGAGCGGACTGAGTGACGCGAAGAGCAAAAAAACGGCGTTGGAAGCGGAAAAAAAGAAAACAGAACAGGAATTAAAGAACCTGGAAGGACTGAAAAGCGACACGACCGCCTATGTCAAAAAGCTGGATTCCAGCCTGGAATCCATTGGAAATGAGCTTTCAAAGCTGAATGATGACATCGACGCGAAGGAAAAGCAGATCGATGCGACAAAGCAGGAACTCTCCGAGGCGAAGGAGACGGAGAAAAGCCAGTATGAATCCATGAAGCTCCGGATAAAATATATGTACGAGAAGGGAGACAGCACCTACGTGGATCTTCTCATGGAGGCGGGTTCCCTCTCAGAGCTTTTAAGCAAGGCGGAGTATATCACAAAAATCTCTTCCTATGACCGGCAAAAACTCGATGAGTATGCCGCAACGAAGGAGAAGATCGCAGAGAAAGAGAAAGCTCTGGAAGGAGAGCATGTTGAACTATTAACTCTTCAGGATGAGACGGAGGCAAAACAGGCGTCCGTGGAGAAGCTTCTCGCCGCGAAACAGACGGAGCTCCAGAACTACGAGACGAAGATCGCTTCCGCAGAAGGTCAGATCTCCGAATATGCGAAGGCGATCGAGACGCAGGAAAACCAGATCAAGTCCATCGAGGCGGAAATCAAACGGAAGGAAGAGGAAGCGAGAAAGAAAGCCGAGGAAGAGAAGAAAAAAGCTGCTGCGGCAAACAAGGCGGCACAGACGTATAAAACCGTGAGCCTTGGGGACATTAGCTTTACATGGCCGTGTCCGGCGAGCGGACGGATCACTTCGGGATTCGGAAGCCGGAAATCCCCGACAAAGGGAGCTTCTTCGAACCACCAGGGAATCGATATCAGCGCGCCGACAGGAACTTCCATCGTCGCGGCTGCAGCGGGTGAGGTCGTGATCGCGACTTACAGCTCTTCCGCTGGAAATTATGTGATGATCAGCCATGGAGGCGGCGTCTATACGGTTTATATGCACGCGTCCAGTATTCTGGTATCACAGGGACAAAGTGTGAAAAAGGGACAGACGATCGCGAAAGTCGGCTCAACGGGCTATTCCACCGGATCCCATCTCCATTTCGGAGTCCGGGTGAACGGTTCCTATGTGAATCCGACGAAGTATGTAAGTCCATAGCGGACTTTGACAGAGCTGCGCAGATCATGCGGACAATTCGGATCGTGATAGGCTTTGCTGTACATAATGGATTTCAGACAGCAATGGAAGAGAAAAATCTCCAGACAAAAACAGCTGCAGAAGGATGAAGGAGAGAAGACATTGGAAGAGAAAGAGACGAAAAATAAATTCTGGAAAGGCGTCCTGGTGGGCGCACTTGTGACGGCTTTTGCGGGATTTGCAGTGGTTGGATTTGCAACCGGAATATGGATCATCGGGCGTCGGACTTCGGAGAGTCAGAGCGCACAGACGACCGGAGCGGATGCCAACAAGCTGGATATGAAAAAGATCGAGCCGAAGCTTCAGTACATGGAGGCACTGATCGACAAGTACTTCCTGTTTGATGAGAACATGACGGAGGAAGAACAGAAGAAGAACGGGACAGCGGAGGACTGGATCTATCGTGGGTACATGTATTCTCTGAACGATCCGTATTCTGTGTATTATGATAAGGACGAATATACCAGTCTGAACGAGGAAAATTCCGGTACCTACTGCGGGATCGGCGTTCAGGTCAGCCAGAATGTATATACCGGGATTATCACGGCTGTGAAGGTGTTTAAGGATTCCCCTGCACAGGAAGCCGGAATGCTTCCCGGAGATATCCTCTACAAAGTGGAAGATATCGAGGCGACCGGTGAGGACCTCTCTCTTCTCGTGAGCGATCACATCCGCGGTGAGGAAGGAACGAAGGTCCATCTGACTGTTTACCGTCAGTCCACGGATGAATATGTGGAGATGGATGTGGAGCGGCGCATGGTGGAGAATCCGACCGTGGAGTATGAGATGCTGGAAAACAAAGCCGGATATATCTCACTTTCTTCCTTTGAGGAGGTAAGCTCCGAACAGTTTAAGAAAGCTGTGGATGACCTTACAGCTCAGGGAATGGAAAAGCTGATCGTCGATCTTCGAAACAACGGCGGCGGTGTTGTCCAGGCGGCGAAGGAAATCGCAGATTATCTTCTTCCGGATGGAAAGACCATCGTAAGCTTTAAGGGAAAAGGAATCGATGACAGCACCTACTCTTCCGATGACGGACATGAAGTGGATGTCCCGATCATTCTTCTTGTAAACGGCGAGAGCGCCAGCGCCTCCGAGGTACTGACGGGTGCCTTAAAGGATAACAACTGGGCAACGATCGTCGGAGAGAAGACCTTCGGAAAAGGAATCGCCCAGGGAGTGTTCAATCTCCCGGACGGCAGTGGCCTGAAACTCACAACGGCATACTACTATACCCCGTCCGGTGAGTGCATCCACAAACTCGGCATCGAGCCGGATGTGACAGTCACACTCGACGAGGATCTGAAGTCAAAGATCGAGATCCCGAAGGATGAGGACAATCAGCTGCAGACAGCACTTGAAGTTTTCGATGAAGGCGTCGATGTGGTAAAAGCGAAGATCTCCGCGGAGACCGGGGAGACAGAAGCTGCGAATGATGACTTTGAGGCGAAAGTAAAGGAGAATCTGGAGATCGAGAAAGAGACAGGGGCTGAGAAGTAGGACCTGCGCATTAGATTCTGAGAAATTGATAACGGGGAAAATTGAATATCTACTATATTATATAGAAGAAACAGGATGCTCCCTGAAGCGAAAAGAGGAAAAAGTCACATGAGAATGGATCTGATGCGACCTTTTTCCTCTTTGCTGTTTCAATCTGTGCATGGAAAACTTCGATTTGAACATGCTCCTGCCGATTATCCACAAATTGAAAAAACCCTTAAAAAATAAGCAAAAAAGGCTTGATTTTTAGATTACGATGTGTTATTCTTATCTGGCTGTGACATGATAGCGTAGAAGCGAGAGGTTGCTGCCTGAGAATGGCAGGTGTTCCGTGGAGCGAATGTCAAGTTAGGAAACTGGCGACAAGTCACTGTACCAAATTAACAGCTGCTCAGGGTAAGGGGCAGTAACAACGTGTGAATCGGCATGATACACACGAGACCGTGTACAGTCACCGCTTGTCGTACTTCGATTAAAAGTGCGAAAAGGAGGCGACTTTTTTTATGGCAAGTCAGGTTATGAGAATCACATTAAAGGCTTACGACCATCAGCTGATCGACCAGTCCGCTGGAAAGATCATCGAGACAGTAAAGAAAACAGGAGCACAGGTGAGTGGTCCGGTTCCGCTGCCGACAAAGAAAGAGGTTGTAACAATCTTAAGAGCTGTTCATAAGTACAAAGATTCCAGAGAGCAGTTCGAGCAGAGAACTCATAAGAGACTCATCGATATCGCAAGCCCGAGCCAGAAGACAGTAGATGCACTGTCCAGACTGGAAATGCCGGCTGGTGTTTATATCGACATCAAAATGAAAAACAAATAATTGAAAAATATTTATTTTTCATGCTACTGAAATGTAGCCACTAAAATTAGAAATCCTGAATGGTTCTGATATAAAAGCAACACTACTCATCCTGAAAGGGAATCAACATCATTACAATATGTAATGTCATAGTGTTCCACCTATGTTGGGCTGCTCTAGGATGAACGCACAGAAAATTCTGTTTTGCGTTCCGCTGTAGATTAGTAACAGGAGGTAAAAACAATGAAGAAAGCGATTTTAGCTACAAAAGTCGGAATGACTCAGATCTTCAACGATGAAGGCGTTCTTGTTCCGGTAACTGTTCTTCAGGCTGGTCCGTGTGTAGTAACACAGGTTAAGACAGAGGAGAACGATGGATACAAAGCTGTACAGGTTGGCTTTGTAGATAAGAGAGAGAAACTTGTAAACAAGCCGGTAAAGGGTCACTTCGACAAGGCTGGCGTATCTTACAAGAGATTCGTTAGAGAGTTCCGTTTTGAGAATTCTGAAGAGTATAACGTAAAAGACGAAATCAAAGCTGATATCTTCGCTGCTGGCGATAAGGTTGATGCAACTGCTATCTCCAAAGGTAAAGGTTTCCAGGGCGCTATTAAGAGACTTGGACAGAGCAGAGGACCGATGGCTCATGGTTCTAAATTCCATCGTCATCAGGGTTCCAATGGTTCCGCAACAACTCCGGGCCGCGTATTCAAGGGCAAAGGCATGCCGGGTCAGATGGGTAACAAGAAGATTACCACTCAGAACCTCGAGATTGTCAAGGTTGACGTTGAGAACAACCTGATCCTTGTTAAAGGCGCTGTACCGGGACCGAAGAAGTCCTTAGTAACATTAAAGGAAACAGTAAAGGCTAACAAATAAGCTTTTACAGGAAAGGAGGAAACAGAAATGGCAAACGTATCCGTATACAATATGGAAGGTAAAGAAGTTGGCACAATCGAGCTGAACGACGCTGTATTTGGCGTTGAAGTGAACGAGCATCTCGTACACATGGCTGTTGTTGCACAGCTTGCAAATAAACGTCAGGGAACACAGAAAGCAAAAACACGTTCTGAGGTTTCCGGTGGCGGCAGAAAGCCGTGGAGACAGAAAGGAACAGGTCACGCTAGACAGGGTTCCACAAGATCTCCGCAGTGGACAGGCGGCGGAATGGTATTCGCTCCGACTCCGAGAGATTACACAATCACTCTTAACAAGAAAGAGAAGAGAGCTGCTCTTAAGTCCGCTCTTACAAGCAGAGTAAACGAGAACAAGTTCGTAGTTGTTGACGAGTTAAAGTTCGACGAGATCAAGACAAAGAACTTCAAGGCTGTTATGAACAACCTCAAAGTTTCCAAGGCTCTTGTTGTTCTTGCTGACAACGATCAGAACACAGTTCTTTCCGCAAGAAATATCCCGGAAGTTAAGACTTCCCTTGTTAATACAATCAATGTATTCGACATTCTGAAATACAACACTGTAGTAGCTACTAAGGCTGCTGTAGCATCTATCGAGGAGGTATACGCATAATGGCAAACGTACAGTACTACGACGTAATCCTCAAACCGGTTGTAACTGAGAAGAGCATGAACGCTATGAGCGAGAAGAAATACACATTCCTCGTACATCCGGAAGCAAACAAGACCATGATCAAAGAAGCTGTTGAGAAAATGTTCCCGGGAACAAAGGTTGACAGCGTAAACACAATGAACGCTGACGGTAAGAACCGCAGACGTGGCATGGTAGTAGGCAAGACTGCTAAGACAAAGAAAGCAATCGTTAAGCTTACAGCAGACAGCAAAGATATCGAAATCTTCCAGGGTCTGTAATTTTTGAAACTATGCGGCAACCAAAGCCGCGATACGAAAAATAGAAACGCCAGAAGGCGTTGAAAGGAGTCAGAAATGGGAATCAAAACCTATAACCCATATACACCTTCCAGAAGAAATATGACAGGTTCTGATTTCTCCGAGATCACAAAGACAACTCCGGAGAAGTCCTTAGTAGTTTCTTTAAAGAAGAACGCTGGTCGTAACAACCAGGGTAAGATCACCGTTAGACATCAGGGCGGTGGAAACAGACAGAAATATAGAATGGTTGACTTCAAGAGAAATTCCAAAGACGGAATTCAGGCAACTGTAATCGGTATCGAGTACGATCCGAACAGAAGCGCTAACATCGCTTTAATCTGCTACGCAGATGGTGAGAAGTCCTACATCCTTGCACCGCAGGGCCTTACAAACGGCATGAAGGTTATGAGCGGCGAGCACGCAGAGGCTAAGGTCGGCAACTGCTTACCGTTATCCTTAATTCCGGTTGGTGCACAGGTTCACAATATCGAGCTTTTCCCGGGCAAGGGCGGCCAGATGGTTCGTTCTGCAGGAAACGCTGCACAGTTAATGGCTAAAGAAGGAAAATACGCTACACTTCGTTTACCGTCCGGCGAGATGAGAATGGTTCCGATCGAGTGCCGCGCAACAATCGGTGTTGTAGGCAACGGCGACCATAACCTTGTTAAGATTGGTAAAGCAGGTAGAAAACGTCACATGGGTATCCGCCCGACAGTCCGTGGTTCCGTTATGAACCCGAATGACCATCCGCATGGTGGTGGTGAAGGTAAGACTGGTATCGGCCGTCCGGGTCCGTGCACACCGTGGGGCAAGCCTGCTCTTGGTCTTAAGACTAGAAAGAAAAACAAACAGTCTAACAAGTTAATCGTAAGAAGAAGAAATGGTAAGGCGATTTCATAATCGATAGGAGGTAAAACGATGGCTCGTTCACTTAAAAAAGGACCATTTGCAGACGCTAGCTTACTGAAGAAGGTAGACGCTATGAACGAGGCAGGACAGAAACAGGTTATCAAGACCTGGTCCCGCCGTTCTACAATCTTCCCGCAGATGGTTGGTCATACAATCGCTGTACATGACGGCAGAAAGCATGTACCGGTATACGTAACAGAAGATATGGTTGGTCACAAACTTGGTGAGTTCGTTGCTACAAGAACTTACAGAGGCCACGGCAAAGACGAGAAAAAGTCCGGACGTAAATAATAGATACGCTTTGAAAGGAGGTTCCAGTAATGGCTAAGGGACATAGAAGTCAGATTAAGAGAGAGAGAAATGCCCAGAAGGATACAAGACCGTCTGCAAAGCTGTCTTACGCAAGAGTATCCGTTCAGAAGGCTTGTTTCGTATTAGATGCCATCAGAGGCAAAGATGTTCAGACAGCACTTGGTATTGTAACTTACAATCCTAGATATGCTTCCAGCTTAATCGAGAAATTATTAAAATCTGCAATCGCAAACGCTGAGAACAACAACGGAATGAACGCAGAGAACCTGTATGTGGAGGAGTGCTACGCATCTCAGGGACCGATTATGAAGAGAGTAAAACCGAGAGCACAGGGTAGAGCTTACAGAATCGAAAAGAGAATGAGCCACATCACTATCGTGCTGAACGAGAAATAATAGGAGGCAGTTATGGGACAGAAAGTTAATCCACACGGCATGAGAGTCGGCGTTATCAAAGACTGGGATTCCAGATGGTACGCTGAAGCTGATTTCGCTGACAACCTCATCGAGGATCACAAAATCAGAACTTACCTGAAGAAGAGATTATACAGCGCCGGCGTTTCCAAGATCGAAATCGAGCGCGCATCTGATAGAGTAAAAATTATCGTTTTCACAGCAAAACCGGGCGTAGTTATCGGTAAGGGCGGATCTGAGATCGAGAAGGTCAAAGCTGAAGTTCAGAAGATGACTGCTAAGAAGGTATTTGTAGACATCAAGGAAGTTAAGAGACCGGACCGTGAAGCTCAGCTCGTTGCAGAGTCCATCGCTCAGCAGCTTGAGAACCGTGTTTCCTTCCGTCGTGCTATGAAGTCCACAATGTCCAGATCCATGAAGGCTGGCGTTCTTGGTATCAAGACAGCAGTTGGCGGACGTCTTGGCGGTGCTGATATCGCACGTACAGAGTTCTACAGCGAGGGAACAATCCCGCTTCAGACATTAAGAGCAGATATTGACTATGGTTTCGCAGAGGCAGATACAACTTACGGCAAACTTGGCGTTAAAGTTTGGATCTACAAAGGCGAGGTTCTTCCGACTAAGGGAAATAAGGAAGGGAGCGATAAATAATGTTAATGCCGAAAAGAGTAAAGCGCCGCAAACAGTTCCGTGGAACTATGGCCGGTAAAGCTTTAAGAGGAAATACAATCTCCAACGGTGAGTATGGCCTTGTTGCCCTTGAGCCGTGCTGGATCAAATCTAATCAGATCGAGGCAGCCCGTGTTGCCATGACTCGTTATATCAAACGTGGTGGTAAAGTTTGGATCAAGATCTTCCCGGACAAACCGGTAACAGCTAAACCGGCTGAGACTCGTATGGGTTCCGGTAAGGGCGCTCTTGAGTACTGGGTAGCAGTAGTTAAACCGGGCCGTGTTATGTTCGAAATCGCTGGCGTTCCGGAGGAAACAGCAAAGGAAGCTCTTCGTCTTGCTATGCACAAACTCCCGTGTAAGTGTAAAATTGCTTCCAAGGCAGATTTAGAAGGCGGTGATAACAGTGAAAACTAATAAGTATGTAGAAGAATTAAAAGCGAAAACCGCTGCAGAGTTAAATGAAGAATTAGTTGCAGCAAAGAAGGAGCTCTTCAACCTGAGATTCCAGAACGCAACCAACCAGTTAGATAACACAAGCAGAATCAAAGAGGTTCGCAAGAACATCGCAAGAATTCAGACTGTTATCACAGAGAAGGCAAGAGTTGCTAACTAATCCCGTATCGGTGAAGAACCCCCAAGGCATACTTGCGGGTTGAACAGCTGTCGTTATGACACACGCCGATGCGTGTAACAAATCGATTTTGAAAGGAGATTATCCGTCGTGGAAAGAAATCTTAGAAAAACACGTACTGGTAAGGTAGTTAGCAACAAGATGGACAAGACAATCGTCGTTGCTATCGAGAACCACGTAAAACATCCGTTAATCGGAAAGATCGTTAAAAAGACATATAAATTAAAAGCTCATGATGAGAAAAATGAGTGCAATATCGGCGATACAGTTAAAGTGATGGAGACAAGACCGTTATCCAAGGATAAGAGATGGAGACTTGTTGAAATCGTCGAGAAAGCAAGATAATTGATTCGAGGAAGGAGTAACAGGCATGATTCAGCAGGAATCCAGATTAAAGGTTGCCGATAATACAGGTGCAAGAGAACTGCTTTGTATCCGCGTTATGGGCGGTTCTACAAGAAGATATGCTAACATCGGTGATGTAATCGTAGCCTCCGTTAAAGAAGCAACACCAGGCGGCGTTGTAAAGAAGGGCGATGTAGTCAAAGCCGTTGTAGTTCGTTCTGTAAAAGGCGCACGTCGTAAAGACGGTTCTTATATTAAATTTGATGAGAACGCAGCAGTTATCATCAAAGATGACAAGACTCCAAAAGGAACCCGTATTTTTGGGCCGGTTGCAAGAGAGCTTCGTGAGAAACAGTTCATGAAGATCGTATCTCTGGCTCCGGAAGTATTATAAGGAGGTGCCAGATAATGCATAAAATCAAAAAAGATGATATGGTAAAGATCATCGCAGGTAAAGATAAAGATAAAACCGGTAAGGTTCTGAGTGTAGACAGCAAGAAGAACGAAGTTGTTGTTGAAGGCTGCAACATGGTAACAAAGCATACCAAACCGAGCCAGACAAACCAGAATGGCGGAATCGTTCATCAGGAAGCTCCGATCGACATCTCCAACGTAATGCTGTTCGTTGACGGAAAAGCTACAAGAATTGGCTTTGAAGTTAAAGACGGTAAGAAAGTCCGCGTTGCTAAGGCAACCGGTAAAGTAATTGACTAATAGCAGAGAGGAGGAAACACAAGTTGGCTAGATTAAAAGAAATGTACCAGAACGAGATCGTTGAAGCAATGATCAAGAAATTTGGTTATAAGAATATCATGGAAGTGCCGAAGCTCGACAAGATCGTTATCAACATGGGCGTAGGCGAAGCAAAAGACAACGCGAAAGTCCTTGACTCTGCAGTTCGTGACCTTGAGATCATCTCCGGTCAGAAGGCAGTTCTTACAAAGGCTAAGAAGTCTGTCGCAAACTTCAAACTCAGAGAGGGCATGGCTATTGGATGCAAAGTTACTCTTCGCGGCGAGAAGATGTACGAGTTCGCTGATCGTCTGATCAACCTCGCTCTTCCGCGTGTACGTGACTTCCGCGGCGTAAACGCTAACGCGTTCGACGGCAGAGGTAACTACGCACTCGGCATCAAGGAACAGTTAATTTTCCCGGAAATTGAATATGATAAAGTTGACAAGGTTAGAGGTATGGACATCATCTTCGTTACTACCGCTAAGACTGACGAGGAAGCTCGTGAACTTTTAACATTATTCAACATGCCGTTTGCAAAGTAATTAGGAGGAGTAACCATGGCAAAGACTTCAATGAAGATTAAACAGCAGCGTCCGGCAAAGTTCTCCACAAGAGAATACAACCGCTGCAGAATCTGTGGTCGTCCACATGCATATCTGAGAAAATATGGCATTTGCCGTATCTGCTTCCGTGAGCTCGCTTACAAGGGCGAGATCCCGGGCGTAAAGAAGGCAAGCTGGTAGGATTTAGCTGCTTAAAAGGCGTCAGAAGTCAGGTGGGAAACGGCGAGTTCCCCCGCCTGACCGTGCAGTGAAGCGCCTGGCAAGCTGACTGGTCCCGTTCTTCGACCACAGGGAAAAGAACTTCCCTATTCATCGTAACAACGCCTATACGGAAAACTTGTTTTCCCCAGGCCGAACAACATTCCTGTGCAGCGCGAATGATTCGCGAACCACAGTGATAAACCAACAACCCATTAGGAGGAAATATAATCATGACTATGAGCGATCCGATTGCAGATATGCTTACAAGAATTCGTAACGCAAACACTGCTAAACACGATACAGTAGATGTTCCGGCTTCCAAGATGAAATTAGCTATCGCTGATATCCTTGTAAGAGAAGGCTACATCAAGAAATATGACATCGTTGAGGACGGTGCATTCCAGACAATCCGCATCTCCTTAAAGTATGGCGCAGACAAGAACGAGAAGATCATCTCCGGTATCAAGAAGATCTCCAAGCCGGGCTTACGTGTATACGCTGGCAAGGAAGATATGCCGAAGGTACTTGGCGGACTTGGTATCGCTATCGTATCCACAAACCAGGGAATCATCACTGACAAGCAGGCTAGACAGCTTGGTGTCGGCGGAGAAGTTCTCGCGTTCGTTTGGTAATTATTGATGTTATCGCACCCCGCCTGCAAAGCCGGATTTAAGATCTGGAAGGGCGGAGTTTGCGTGCGTCTGGAGATAACTTCAGACTATATATAACATAGAAACTGAAAACAGAGAGTGTTAAAGCACTTTCCGAGAATCTAAGTAGGAGGTAAAAGGCATGTCACGTATTGGTAGAATGCCGGTAGCGATTCCAGCAGGCGTAACTGTAACAATCGCAGAGAACAACAATGTGACCGTTAAAGGTCCGAAGGGAACACTGGTAAGAGATTTACCGGTAGAGATGGAAATCAAAGAAGAAGATGGACACATCGTCGTAACAAGACCGAATGATTTAAAGAAGATGAAATCTTTACACGGTCTTACAAGAACGCTAATCCATAACATGATCCAGGGTGTTACTGAAGGCTACGAGAAGAAGCTTGAGGTAAACGGTGTTGGTTACAGAGCTCAGAAGCAGGGCAAGAAGCTCACACTTTCCCTTGGTTACTCCCATCCGGTAGAGATGGAAGATCCGGAAGGTATCGAGACTGTTCTTGATGGACAGAACATCATCATCGTTAAGGGCATCAGCAAAGAGAAAGTCGGCCAGTATGCAGCTGAAATCAGAGAGAAGAGAAGACCGGAGCCGTATAAGGGCAAAGGTATCAAGTACGCTGATGAGGTTATCAGACGCAAAGTTGGTAAGACTGGTAAGAAATAATTTAAGGAGAGTGTAAAAATGGTTAGCAAGCAGTCAAGAAGCGAAATCCGCAGAAAAAAACACTATAGATTACGCAATCGCTTTGCTGGTACAGCAGAGAGACCGCGTTTAGCAGTGTTCAGAAGCAATAATCATATGTATGCTCAGATCATCGACGATTCCGTTGGACATACTTTAGTATCTGCTTCTACTCTTGAGAAAGAGATCAAAGCAGAGTTAGAGAACACAGATACCGTTGATGCAGCTGCATATATCGGAACCGTAGTAGCTAAGAGAGCAATCGAGAAAGGCATCAAAGAGGTCGTTTTCGATAGAGGCGGTTTCATTTATCAGGGTAAGATTCAGGCATTAGCAGATGCAGCCCGCGAGGCTGGTCTCGTATTCTAATAGAGAGGAGAAAACAGCATGAAGCGTACAATCATTGACGCAAGTCAGTTAGAGTTAAATGACAAAGTTGTTGCCATTAAGCGCGTATCCAAGACTGTTAAAGGTGGACGTACCATGAGATTTTCCGCTCTGGTAGTAGTAGGAGACGGCAATGGTCACGTAGGCGCAGGCCTTGGTAAAGCAGGTGAGGTTCCGGAAGCTATCCGTAAGGGTAAAGAGGCTGCTATGAAGAACCTTGTAGAGATCCCGATGGATGAGAACAATAGTATCCCGCATGACTTCCTTGGAGAGTTCGGAAGTGCTTCCGTACTTCTTAAGAGAGCTCCGGAAGGTACTGGTATCATCGCTGGTGGTCCGGTTCGTTCCGTAGTAGAGCTTGCAGGCATCAAGAACATCCGTACAAAGTCTTTAGGTTCCAACAACAAGACAAACGTAGTTCTCGCAACAATCGAGGGTCTTACAAAATTAAAGACGCCGGAAGAGGTTGCTAAGAACCGCGGCAAATCTGTTGAAGACGTTGTTTGCTAATAGGAGGATAATAAAATGGCAGAGAAGTTAAAAATCACATTAGTAAAATCCCCTATCGGCGCTGTTCCGAAGCAGAGAGCAACAATCGAGGCACTTGGTTTAAAGAAGATGCACAAGACTGTTGAGATGCCGGATAATGGTGCAGTTAGAGGCATGATCCAGAATGTCAGACATCTGGTAAAAGTTGAAGAGATCTAATAGATATAAGTAAGGAGGTGCAGTGATGAACTTATCTAATTTACATCCTGCTGAAGGATCTAAACACAGTGATAGTTTCAGAAGAGGTCGTGGACACGCTTCTGGAAATGGTAAGACAGCTGGTAAGGGACATAAGGGCCAGAAGGCACGTTCCGGCGCACCGAGACCTGGTTTCGAGGGCGGCCAGATGCCGTTATACAGACGTCTTCCGAAGAGAGGATTTACAAACATCAACTCCAAGGAGATCGTTGGAATTAATGTAAGCGCATTAGAGAGATTTGAGAATGACTCCGTAGTATCCGTTGAGACATTACTGGAGACAGGTGTGATCAAAAACCCGCAGGACGGCGTTAAGATTCTTGGTAACGGAGAGTTAACAAAGAAACTTGTCGTTAAAGCCAATGCTTTCAGTGAAGGCGCAAAAGCTAAAATTGAGGCAGTAGGTGGAACCTGCGAGGTGATCTAATATGCTAAAATCCTTACAGAAGGCATTTAAGGTGAAAGAAGTCCGCGACAGACTTCTTTACACCTTCATGATGCTTGTAGTCATCCGAATCGGCTGTTGTCTTCCGATTCCGGGCGTTGATCCCAGCTATCTGCATGATTTCTTTTCCAATCTCCAGTCATCTGGAATGGGATTTTTCAATGCGATCACAGGAGGATCTTTCTCCTCCATGTCGATCTTTGCGCTGAGCATCACCCCGTATATCACATCGTCCATCATCATGCAGTTGCTTACCATTGCAATTCCGAAACTTGAGGAAATGCAGAAGGATGGTGAGGACGGAAGAAAGAAGATCGCAGAGTACACCAGATATCTTACCGTTGGCCTGGCTCTTTTCGAGTCCTGTGCAATGGCAGTTGGCCTTGGCGGTAAAGGACTTCTTCTCGAAGATCACCGCAATGTCTGGGGATACCTCACGGTTGTAGCAGCTATGACCGCAGGTTCCGCTCTTCTGATGTGGATTGGCGAGAGGATTACAGACAATGGAGTCGGAAACGGTATTTCCATCGTACTTCTGATCAATATCGTATCTGGTACTCCACAGGATATGATGACATTATATGAGCGATTTATGGCAGGCAAATCAGTTGCAGTTGCAACAGTAGCATGCATTATTGTACTGGCGATCATCATTGCGATCTTTGTCTTCGTTATCATCTTAAATGATGCGGAGCGCAGAATTCCGGTACAGTACAGCAAGAAGATGCAGGGCCGCAGAATGATCGGCGGACAGTCTACCTACATTCCGTTGAAGGTAAACACCGCAAACGTTATTCCGGTCATCTTTGCTTCTTCCATCATGTCCATGCCGGTCATGATCGCTCAGTTCTTCCACGTAGATTATTCAACCATCGGTGGAAAGATCCTGTTAGCGCTGAGCTCATCCAACTGGTTTAAACCGGAAGCTCCGGCTTACTCCATTGGTTTGCTCGTATATATCGTATTAGTCGTACTGTTCGCGTATTTCTATACGTCCATTACGTTTAACCCGCTGGAAGTTGCTAATAATATGAAGAAATCCGGCGGCTTTATCCCGGGCATCCGCCCAGGTAAGCCAACTTCGGACTACCTTAACAATATCTTAAACTATATTGTATTTATTGGAGCCTGCGGTCTGGTGATCGTGTGCATTATCCCGATCGTCGCATCCGGTCTCTTCTCCGTTGGTAATCTTTCCTTCGGCGGCACATCCCTGATCATTATTGCAGGTGTTATCCTCGAGACGATCAAGGCTGTGGAGTCTTTAATGCTTGTAAGAAATTACAAGGGATTCTTAAATGACTGATTTGACAGAGAAATAGCAGCAGCTGCGTGCTGAAAATCGGAGCGGGCGGAAAGATGCTTTTCGCCCGCTTTTTCGGTTTTTTAGGACGAGTGGAGGAAATAACAATTATGAAGATCATTATGTTGGGCGCGCCGGGTGCCGGAAAAGGAACCCAGGCACAGAGAATCGCGGAAAAGTACGGAATCCCGCACATTTCTACCGGAGATATCTTCCGGGCTAATATCAAGAACGGAACAGAACTTGGAAAGAAAGCGAAAGCATTCATGGACCAGGGACTTCTTGTTCCGGATGAACTGACTGTTGACCTTGTTATGGACAGGATCAGCCAGCCGGACTGCAAAGAGGGATACATCCTCGATGGATTCCCACGTACGATCCCGCAGGCAGAGGCTCTCACAGAGGCTCTTGCGAAAAAGGGAGAGGCGATCGATTTCGCGATCGATGTCGACGTACCGGATGAGAAGATCGTTACCCGTATGGCAGGCCGCCGTGCATGCGTAAAGTGCGGAATGACCTATCACATCGTATATGCTGCTCCGAAGAAGGAAGGCATCTGCGATAAGTGCGGCGCTGAACTCGTCTTAAGAGATGATGATAAGCCGGAGACTGTTACAAAACGTCTGGCTGTTTACCATGAGCAGACACGTCTGCTCATCAGCTTCTATGCGGATAGGCACGTTCTCTACACTGTAGACGGAACACAGAATATGGAACAGGTATTTGAGGCTATCACAAAGATTTTAGGAGCTTAAAAGAATGGCAGTAACAATTAAATCGCCGAGAGAGATCGAACTGATGCGAAAAGCCGGAGAAATTCTGGCGCAGGTACACGAGGAGCTGCATGCAGCCGTTCATCCGGGAATGTCCACGATGGACATCGACAAGCTGGGAGAGCGCCTGATCCGCAGCCATGGATGCATTCCGTCCTTTAAGAATTATAATGGATATCCGGCATCCATCTGCGTGTCCGTAAACGATGAGATCGTACATGGTATCCCGAATAAGCACCGCATTTTAAAGGAAGGCGATATCGTCAGCCTTGACGCGGGAACGATCTATAAAGGATACCATTCCGACGCAGCCCGCACCTGGGCAGTAGGAAACGTCTCCCCGGAAGCACAGAAACTGATGGATGTGACAAAACAGTGCTTTTACGAAGGTATTAAATTTGCAAAAGCAGGCAATCATCTGAATGACATCTCCACGGCAATCCAGGCATATGCCGAGAAATTCGGCTATGGCGTTGTCCGCGAGCTGGTTGGACATGGAATTGGTACCCACCTTCATGAAGATCCGGAGGTCCCGAACTTCGCAACGAAGAGAAAGGGGATCCTTCTGCAGCCGGGCATGACACTGGCGATCGAGCCGATGATCAATGCAGGTACACCGGATGTAATCTGGATGGACGATGACTGGACCGTTGTTACAGCAGATCATGCCCTGTCCGCTCACTATGAGAATACGATCCTCATCACCGAGGGCGAGCCGGAGATCCTCTCCCTGCGTCCGGGCCTTGAATAGGAGGCCCCGCATGGAGATGACCCCGGGATTCCTGGCGAGATCACTTGCCGGAAATGACAAGGATAAAATCTATGTCATAACGGAGGACCTTGGAACATACGTTTCTCTGCTTGCAGAGAACGGCCGGGTCCTCCGGAAAAATAAAAAACATGTCCAGATCATTAAGAAAGCAAACAGGAGGTAAATTTTATGTCTAAGGCTGACGTAATCGAGATCGAAGGCGTTGTTGTAGAGAAACTGCCGAATGCCATGTTCCAGGTTGAACTTGAAAATGGCCACAAGGTTTTAGCAACCATCAGCGGAAAACTGCGTATGAACTACATCCGTATTCTTCCGGGAGACAAGGTAACATTAGAGATGTCCCCATACGATTTATCCAAGGGACGTATCATTTGGAGAGATAAATAGTATCTTTGAGGACGGGCAGAAAAAAGTTGAAGAAAACCAGCAAAAATGCTTGATTTTCCTGTAAGGAAGTGTTATAATGCTCAAGCGAACTTTGTTGGAACGCTTGTATTATGCCCATTTTCAGGTGCTTTTTATACAGGTATAGCAACCCGTAATGCCGTTTCCAGATGGCACGGAATCGGTGTGTTTCCGGCAGTAAGGGAAGCGGACTACGAAGGAAAGGAGAATTACTGTGAAAGTAAGATCATCAGTAAAACCGATTTGCGAGAAGTGCAAGGTTATTAAGAGAAAAGGCAGTATCAGAATTATCTGTGAAAATCCTAAGCACAAACAGAGACAGGGCTGATGCCGCATATTTGCCTGTATTTTTTCGCGCGGCTTTGACATGAAACGCGAGAGTGCGTTGTCGTGTCGGCAATAACTATTTCTACAATATTTAAATGGAGGTACCACTCATGGCTCGTATTTCAGGTGTTGATTTACCAAGGGAAAAACGTGTCGAAATCGGCTTAACTTATATCTACGGTATCGGTAGAGCAAGTGCAGACCGTATTCTTGCTGCGGCTGGTGTAAATCCTGACACTCGTGTAAAGGATTTAACCGATGACGAAGTAAAGAACATTGCAGCAGTAATCGCTGAGACTCAGACTGTTGAAGGTGACTTACGTCGTGAGATCGCTTTAAACATCAAGAGACTTCAGGAGATCGGATGCTACAGAGGTATTCGTCACAGAAAGAGTCTTCCTTGCCGTGGTCAGAAGACCAAGACAAACGCAAGAACATGCAAGGGTCCGAGAAAGACTGTTGCAAACAAGAAGAAATAATAATCAGTAACAAATGTTATGAATCACGTTGCATGTTTTAAAGACAGGAAACAGGGTTCAGTAAATGAGAAAGTAGGTTAGTTTAAAATGGCTAAAAAAGTGTCCACTGCTAAAAAAGTGACAAAAAAGCGTGTAAAGAAAAACGTTGAACGCGGACAGGCGCACATCCAGTCATCTTTTAACAACACAATCGTGACATTAACAGATGCACAGGGTAATGCCTTATCTTGGGCAAGTGCAGGCGGTCTGGGATTTAGAGGTTCAAGGAAATCTACTCCATATGCAGCACAGATGGCTGCAGAAACTGCAACTAAGGCAGCTCTTGTACATGGTTTAAAATCCGTAGACGTTATGGTTAAAGGACCGGGATCAGGCCGTGAGGCTGCTATCCGTGCCCTTCAGGCATGTGGTCTTGAAGTAACAAGCATTAAGGACGTAACACCGGTTCCGCACAACGGATGCCGTCCGCCAAAGCGTAGAAGAGTCTAATTAGGAGGAAATAAAATGGCAGTTGATAGAGTTCCTGTTCTTAAAAGATGCAGATCCCTTGACCTTGATCCCATTTATTTAGGAATAGATAAAAAATCCAACAGAGAATCTAAGAGAGCAAACAAGAAGATCAGTGAGTATGGTCTTCAGTTAAGAGAAAAACAGAAAGCTAAGTTCATCTATGGCGTTCTGGAGAAGCCGTTCCGTAACTACTACGATAAGGCTGAGCGTTTAAACGGACAGACAGGTGAAAACCTTATGATCCTTCTTGAGCGCAGACTTGACAACGTTATCTTCCGTCTTGGTTTCGCAAGAACAAGAAAGGAAGCCAGACAGATCGTTGACCACAAGCACGTTCTTGTAAACGGTAAGTGCGTAAACATCCCGTCCTACCTTGTAAAGGCTGGCGATGTTGTTGAGATCAGAGAAAAGAACAAAGGCGACAACCACTACAAGCTGGTTCTCGAGACCACAGCTGGCCGTCTTGTTCCGGCATGGTTAGAGTCTGACCATGAGAACTTAAAGGGCGAGATCAAAACTCTTCCGACAAGAGAAGAAATCGACGTTCCTGTAAACGAGATGCTCATCGTCGAGTTATACTCCAAATAATTCACCGGAGCCGTTTTTACAAAGTATCTGGCCATTTTTCGGCCGGATGCTTTGTGTTCTAAAATGCTCCGTGGCATTTGTCAAAGCATACCCAAAAGGAGGGGCTTTTTGTGTTCGATTTTGAGAAACCAAACATTGAGATTGCTGAGATTTCCGAAGATAAAAGATACGGAAAGTTTGTCGTAGAACCGCTTGAGAGGGGTTACGGCACAACTCTGGGAAATTCCCTGAGAAGAATCATGCTTTCTTCTTTACCGGGTTCTGCTGTCAGCCAGGTGAAAATTGATGGTGTACTTCATGAGTTCAGCTCCATCTCCGGCGTTAAGGAAGATGTAACTGAGATCATCATGAACATCAAGAGCTTAGCAATTAAGAACAACAGCGATACAAACGAGCCGAAGACTGCGTACATCGAGTTCGAGGGCGAGGGCGTGATCCACGCATCTGACATTCAGACAGATGCTGACATCGAGATCCTCAACCCGGATCAGGTGATCGCAACATTAAGCGGCGGTGCAGACAGCAAGTTCTACATGGAACTTACGATCACCAACGGCCGTGGCTACGTGAGCGCTGATAAGAACAAGAGCGACGATCTTCCGATCGGAGTTCTCGCTGTAGATTCCATTTACACACCGGTTGAGCGTGTCAACATGTCCGTTGAGAACACCCGTGTTGGTCAGCAGACAGACTACGATAAGCTCACACTTGAGATCTACACAAACGGAACACTTGATCCGGACGAGGCAGTCAGCCTTGCTGCTAAAGTTTTAAGCGAGCATCTGAATCTCTTCATCGACCTCTCTGAGAATGCAAAGACTGCAGAGGTTATGGTTGAAAAGGAGAACAACGAGAAAGAGAAAGTTCTTGAGATGAACATTGACGAGCTGGAGTTATCCGTTCGTTCCTACAACTGTCTCAAGAGAGCCGGTATCAATACCGTTGAAGAGCTTTGCAGCCGTACATCTGAGGATATGATGAAGGTTAGAAACCTTGGTCGTAAGTCCCTCGAGGAAGTACTTGCAAAGTTAAAAGAACTGGGCTTACAGCTCAATTCAAGTGACGAACAGTAAAATTTAGTTGTGATACACACCCGGATGGTAAGTCCAAAGAAGCACGGACGGGCGTAGAGCGACTCATTATGGAGAAAAAGGCGGCAGTCCAGTAAGTCCAAAGATGCGTGGGCGGCTGTTCCACAAATGGAGGAGAATTAAATCATGGCAGGTTATAGAAAACTCGGAAGAACTTCCAGTCAGAGAAAAGCATTACTTAGAATCCAGGCTACAAACCTTTTATATCATGGAAAGATCGTTACAACTGAGGCTAGAGCTAAAGAAGTAAGAAAGATCGTTGAGAGCCTGATCGCTCTTGCAGTAAAAGAGAAAGATAACTTCGAGACTGTAAAAGTTACTGCTAAAGTTGCCCGCAAGGACGCTAACGGCAAGAGAGTAAAAGAAGTTGTTGACGGTAAGAAAGTTACTGTATACGACGAAGTTGAGAAGGAAATCAAGAAGGACATGCCGTCCAGACTTCATGCAAGAAGACAGATGGTAAAAGCTCTTTATGACGTAACAGAAGTTCCGACAGCAGCAGCTGGTAAGAAGAAAAACACAAAGAAAGTTGATCTTACAAACAAGCTGTTCAACGAGATCGCTCCGAAGTACGCTTCCCGTAACGGTGGTTACACAAGAATCATCAAGATCGGTCAGCGTAAGGGCGACGGTGCTATGGCAGTTCTGATCGAGCTCGTTTAATTCTGTATAGCAATTAGCCGTACGGCAGAACTTAAGACCGGTGGAATACGTTTTATGCGTGTTCTGCCGGTTTTTTTGCGTCATATGGAAAAAAGGAAAGCCACTGTTCTTCTTCCGCGATCTTTTTGTGATCGATGGAAGGGAACAGTGGCTTTTCGATTGCCATAAAAGGTGATCAACCGGCTTTTGAAACAAAAGATTAATTGATCCCGAACTGCTGCTGAAACTGTTCAAAGAACTGGTTGAAAGCTGCCGCGTTGGCCGGGTCCTTCATCAAGTTGGTGATCGTCAGAGCATAAAAGAATTCACCGACACCGAGGAGAATGGCGATCACACCGAGAATGATGCCTGCGATGGCTGTTCCGCGGAATGCCTGCCCGCGTTTGGAGATGATCGCGAAACAGATCGCGCCGACTCCGCAGATGATCGCAACCGGGAATGCGAAACAGCAGAGCGTCAGGATCGCGAAGATACCGCTGATCAGGGACATCGCTGCGAATGAGTTTTTCTCGCGTCTTGGGCGCTGCGGCTGATCCTGCCAGTAGGGCGGCTGCCCGTTATGCTGAGGAGGGATCTGCTGGTTGTTTGGGTTCTGCCAGTAAGGATTCTGTCCGTTGTTCTGAGGAGGGATCTGCTGGTTATTTGGGTTCTGCCAGTAAGGATTCTGTCCGTTGTTCTGAGGAGGGATCTGCTGGTTGTTTGGGTTCTGCCAGTAAGGATTCTGTCCGTTGTTCTGAGGAGGGATCTGCTGGTTATTTGGGTTCTGCCAGTAAGGATCCTGTCCATTATTCTGAGGAGGCATCTGCCTATTGTCCGGGGACTGCTGGTTTGTATCCTGTCCGTCTGCCGGGGATGAAATCTGCTGACCGGTCTGTTCTGCAGGAGCTGTTTCAGTGGTTTGGTCTTTATATTCAGATGAATTCTGATCGTCGTAATCTGTCATGAAAATTCCTCCTAAATGTATGTGAAACTTGTCCGCGCCGCGGAAAAATGACACGGAACAGTTACCGTATAGTTTAACATGAAACGCCGCGCATGTCCACATTTAAGTTGCATAAGAGGATGGATTGAATTATAATGGAGATTGACATCTCCGGCAGCCTGGAGCCGTCCGGGGAAGAACCAGAAGGAGAAACAACATGGACATTTTAGGCGTACTGACAGCGGAATTAGGGGTAAAACGGAGCCAGATCGAGGCAGCCGTAAATCTGATCGACGAGGGAAACACGATTCCGTTTATTGCCAGATACCGGAAAGAAGTAACCGGTTCCTTAAACGATGAGGTATTAAGGAACCTGGATGAACGATTAAAATATCTGCGCGGACTGGAAGAACGTAAGACCCAGGTCCTCGCGGCGATCGAAGATCAGGGAAAACTTACCGCTGATCTGAAGAAAAAGATCGAGGATGCTGAGACGATGGTGGCGGTCGAGGACTTATATCTTCCGTTCCGCCCGAAGAGAAAGACGAGAGCAAGCGTTGCAAAGGAAAGAGGACTTGAGCCGCTTGCCGATACGATTATGCTGCAGATGGCGAAGGAGCCGATCGAGACTCTTGCGGCCCCGTATGTATCAGAGGAAAAAGGTGTTGCGAACGTGAAAGCAGCGATCGACGGCGCAAAGGATATCCTCGCGGAGCGGATCTCCGAGGTTGCGAAATACCGCGCCTATATCCGAAACGTGACGAAGGAAGAGGGATCGATCGTCTCCGAGGCAAAGGATGAGAAGACAGAATCTGTCTATGAGATGTACTATCACCACGAGGAGCTCGTGAGAAAGTGTGCAGGACACAGGATCCTCGCCTTAAACCGCGGCGAGAAGGAAAAGATCCTGACTGTAAAGATCGTGGCTCCGGAGGAGAAAATCCTGCGCTATCTGAACAAGATGGTGATCACGAGAGAAAACCCGGTGACAACTCCGATCCTGCAGGAAGTGATCGCGGACAGCTATAACCGTCTGATCGCTCCGGCGATCGAGCGTGAGGTCAGAAATCTTATGACGGAAAAGGCGGAGGACGGCGCGATCCAGGTATTCGGAAAGAACCTGGAACAGCTTCTCATGCAGCCTCCGATCGCCGGACGCGTTGTTCTTGGATGGGACCCGGCGTTCCGTACCGGCTGTAAGCTGGCTGTCGTTGATGCGACCGGAAAAGTCCTCGATACCGTTGTGATCTATCCGACCGCACCGCAGAATAAGGTCGAGGACGCGAAAAAGACCTTAAAGAAGCTGATCGAGAAATATCAGATCTCCCTGATCTCCGTCGGAAACGGAACTGCTTCCAGAGAGTCTGAGCAGATCATCGCGGAGTTTATCAAGGAGATCCCGGAACACGTCCAGTATGTGATCGTAAACGAGGCGGGAGCTTCCGTATATTCTGCCAGTAAGCTTGCGACAGAGGAATTCCCGAAATTTGATGTAGGTCAGAGAAGTGCTGTCTCCATCGCGAGACGTCTCCAGGACCCGCTTGCAGAGCTTGTAAAGATCGATCCGAAGGCCATCGGCGTCGGTCAGTATCAGCATGATATGAACCAGAAACACCTCGGTGAGGCGCTCGGGAATGTTGTGGAGGACTGCGTAAACAAGGTTGGAGTTGATCTGAACACAGCATCGGCATCCCTTTTGGAGTACATCTCCGGCGTGTCAAAGACGATCGCGAAAAATATTGTCGCTTACCGTGAGGAGAACGGTGCATTCACAAACCGCCGCCAGCTCTTAAAGGTCGCAAAGCTCGGCCCGAAGGCGTTCGAGCAGTGCGCCGGATTTATGAGAATTGCCGGTGGGGATAATCCACTTGACGGAACGTCTGTGCATCCAGAGTCCTACAAGGCGGCGATGGAATTGTTAAAACGTGTCCATGTAGAGCCGGAGGAGATCACAAAAGGCGGAGCTGCCGGGATCTCAAAGAAGATCATGGATTATAAAAAGCTCTCAGAGGAACTGGAAGTTGGTGAGGAGACCTTAAAGGATATCGTAAAGGAACTGGAAAAACCGGCGAGAGACCCGCGTGAGGAGATGCAGAAACCGATCCTCAGAACGGATGTCCTCGATATGAAGGACTTAAAACCGGGAATGATCTTAAAAGGAACCGTCAGAAACGTCATTGATTTCGGCGCTTTCGTAGATATCGGTGTCCATCAGGACGGTCTTGTGCACATTTCCCAGCTTTCCAAGAAGTACATCAAGCATCCGCTTGAGGCGGTCAGCGTAGGGGATATCGTTGAGGTGAAGGTTCTCGGAGTGGATATGGCGAAGAAAAGAATTTCCTTATCTATGATATTGGACGAGGAATAAATTCTAAATTGTCGATATGAAGGAATATTTAATTGGCGGAAAAGTCCTGAAATCCCTGCGGCAGGAAGAAACTGATTTTAGCGTAGGAATGCCAGAGATATAAGGCTTTTAAGGAGACGAACCAGATAAAAAGGAATACACGGGACAGACGGAGAATATTCCGGCGAGCCGAAGAAATGGAGGAGTCAGTCATGAAGTATAATTTTGATGAAGTGATCGACCGTAAGGGAACCCATGCAATGAAAGTTGAACGTCTGCCGAAGGGAGCTGACAAAGATTCCCTCGCCCTCTGGGTGGCAGATATGGACTTTGCCTGCGCAGAACCGATCTTAAAGGCTCTCCATGAGCGGATCGACCGGAAGATCTTTGGCTATACCATGTACGATGCGGACGAGTGCATGGATGCTGTGACAGGCTGGATGAAGAAGCGCTATGGCTGGGAGGAGAGCAGAGAGAATCTGTTCTTCTGTCCGGGCGTTGTGGCTGCCTATGCAGCGCTCATCAACCTCCTCACGGAACCGGGGGACGGGATCGTCCTCCAGTGCCCAATCTACTATCCATTTACGAATAAGGCCAACAGCAACGGCCGCATTCCGGTGGACAATGCGCTGATCTATGAGAACGGTGCTTACCGGATCGACTTTGAGGATCTCGATAAGAAGATGGAGGACCCGGCAAACAAGGTTCTCGTGGTGTGCAGTCCGCATAACCCGACAGGCCGTGTCTGGACGGAGGACGAGCTTAAAAAGACGGTTGAGATCTGTAAAAAGTACGACAAATGGATCATCTGCGATGAGATCCACTGCGACCTGATCCGCCGTGGCGTGACGTTCATACCGATCATGAATGTGGCTCCGGAGTATGCGGACCGGATCGTTGTCTGCACGGCGCCGAGCAAGACCTTCAATCTTGCCGGAATGAAGACCTCCAATATCGTGATCCACAATAAGGAACTTCAGAAAAAATGGAAAGACTATGTGAATGGCAGCCTGTCCATGGATGGCGCTTCCGCTCTGGGCATGACGGCGATGATCGCGGCCTACACAGAGGGGGAAGAGTGGCTGGAGCAGCTGAAGGACTATCTGGATGGAAACTTCGCGTATATCGACGAATATTTAAAGAAATATCTTCCGAAGGCTCATCTCGTCAAGGCGGAGGGAACCTACCTCGCGTGGCTTGATCTCAACGGATACGTTGACCGGGATGAGAAAAAACTGGAAGAACTGATGCAGAAGAAAGCAAAGGTCGCTCTGGATGAGGGATATATCTTCGGTGAGGAGGGACGCGGATTTGAGCGCATCAACGTCGCTTCCCCGCGCAGCGTCATCGAGGAGTGTATGAACCGGATCCGGACGGCATTTGAAGAGGAAAAACTGGTATGAAAATTCAGGTAAAAATGACAGCGAGAGATATTTTTGATTTCTCCATGTACAGCGCGTATTCGGGATTTGCCGGGATCTTTACATTCGTGTTTCTGATCCTGGTCATCGGGATCCTCGGATACGCATGGAGCTCGGTGGCAGTGATGCAGAGAGTCATGCTTTTGGGCTGTATCATCCTTTTTGTGTTTGTCCAGCCGATCATGATCTGGATGAAGGCAAAGGCGCATGCGAAAACGACCGGATATTCAACGCCGATCAATCTTGACGTTTCGGATGAGCAGATCGGGGTCGAACAGGCCGGTGTGACCGGAGAGTTGAAATGGGATCAGATCTGGAAAGTCGTTCGGATCCCGAATATGTATATCATCAAGGTCGGACCGACAAACGGATATCTTGTGCCATTCCGGTCCATTGAAGGGAGAAAGCAGGAGTTTGTTGATTTCTGCAAGCGGAATCTTCCGCCGAAGAAGACGAAAGGATTAAAGGCATGATAAAGGAAACAAATGCACCGGAGGAGACCTTCGCCTTTGGAAAAATGCTTGGGGAACAGGCAAAGCCGGGCGAAGTGATCTGTCTGAACGGCGATCTTGGCGTCGGAAAAACAGTTTTTACGAAGGGCTTTGCTGAGGGACTCGGAATCACGGAGCCGGTAAACAGCCCGACCTTCACGATCGTCCAGCAGTATGACAGCGGAAGAATGCCGCTGTACCATTTCGATGTGTACCGGATCGGTGACATCAGCGAGATGGATGAAGTCGGATACGAAGACTGCTTCTACGGGGATGGTGTGACGCTCATCGAGTGGTCCAACATGATCGAGGAGATCCTGCCGGAACATGTGAAGACCGTCACGATCGAAAAGAACCTGGAGAAAGGTTTTGATTACAGAAAGATCACGGTGGAGGACAAATAGATGCGGATTTTAGGAATTGAGAGCTCCTCACTGGTGGCATCGACGGCCATCTATGAGGATGGGATCACGATGGCGGAATATACGGTGGATTTCAAGATGACCCATTCACAGACTCTGCTGCCGATGATCGATGAGATGGTAAAACTTGTCGGGATCGATCTGAACACGATCGATGCGATCGCGGTGTCAGGCGGTCCGGGATCCTTTACGGGACTCAGGATCGGCTCTGCGACTGCGAAGGGACTTGGACTGGCATTAAATAAGCCGCTGATCCATGTTCCGACGCTTGACGCGACAGCGTACAACCTGTTCGGTGCATCCGGACTGATCTGTCCGATCATGGATGCGAGAAGAAACCAGGTCTACACGGGAATCTATCGCTTTGAGAAGAAATTTGAGACCGTGATGGATCAGGATGCGATGGATATGGGCGAGCTGATCGGGAAGTTAAATGGAATGGGAGAGCGCGTGATCTTCTTAGGTGACGGTGTGCCGGTCTACGAGAAGCAGATATCGGAAAAAATGACTGTGCCTTACGATCTTGCCCCGGCCCATGTAAACCGACAGAGAGCCGCTTCTGTGGCCGCTCTGGGCGCTGTCTACTTCGCGGAAGGAAAGACAGAGACCGCGATGGAGCATAAGCCGGACTATCTGAGAAAATCCCAGGCAGAGCGGGAGCGTGAGGAGAGAGAGGCAAAGAACGCTTGATCATTCATTATCCAGGTTATTATAAAAAGTTTCGCTGTCTTGCGGGGGAATGTCCGGATACTTGCTGTATCGGATGGGAGATCACCGTGGACAGGGAGACGGAAAAAACATATCAGAAACTCCGGAAGGGGAAAAGTGAGCTGGCAGAGCGCCTGAGAAGATCAGTCCGCCGCCGTCTCATTATCCCGGACGGAGACAGATGCCCGTTCCTTGCTGGGGACGGGCTTTGTGATCTCTGCAGAGAATACGGGGAAGCGGCGATGACGAGGACCTGCAGGCGCTATCCGAGACATGTGGAGGATTTTGGAGATATCCACGAGGTGGAGCTTTTATGTTCCTGCCCGGAGGCGGCGAGACTGATCCTGTCGGAGAATTTCCGGCTTATCACGAGGAACATGCCGGAGCGAAAAGGAAATACGGACGGGATCGATGAGGAGCGCCTGGCGCTTTGGTTTTCCGTCAGGGAGCAGGCGTTCGCGATGGCGGGAGACCGCAGAATGCCACTTTGGGCTCGCATGAGGCGGATCCTGGCATTTTGTCATGACGTGCAGGGAAGACTGAGAAGAGAAGATACGGCTGGCGTGGAGACGCTTGTGGAGCGGGCGAAAGAAAGCGTGCCGGGAAGATTGAAAGAAGCCGATCACAGGAAAAAAGATTGGAAAAAAACTAACGATGTATACACACCAGGGAAGGCAGACATGCATAACCTGGAAGAGCGTTTTTCTCTCATGGCGGATTTTTTCGCCGAGTTTGCATCCCTCTCCCCGATCGGACACGGATTCCCGGAACTTTTGGAGCGCAGCAGGACGTTTTTGTATCATTCGGAGGACAGCCGCAGCCGGTATGAGGAACGGCAGCAGGAGTTCCGCCGGAATATGCCGGAGGCGGAAGTCTGTACGGAACGGCTCCTGTTCTATTTCCTGTATTCGTTTGTGATGCCGGGGTTCTACGATGGGGATCTTTATATGAAAGCGAAGATGGCCGTGTTCGGTGCTGTGGCAGCAGAAGAGCTGGAGATGGCGGAGTATTTCAGAGATCCCGGGAAGTATGGGAAGAGAACCGGAGAGGGCAGAGGGAAAGATGCAGAGCCTGTAACGTCTCTGGAAAATGATGAAATGGTCACAGAAAGATCTGCGAAAGAACGGATTTCAGCACTCTCCCGCACCGCGTATCTCTTTGTGAGACAGATAGAAAATTCAGCGGAAAACAGGGATCTGCTGGAACAATTATTAAAACAGCCGGAATTTGGGATCCGGCGGATTATAGAAACGAAAAGTTGGTTTTAATAGCTAAGAAAAGGTCCATGCAAGTATCGAGACAGATATTTGCATGGACCTTTTTACTATAGAGGAAGCGAAGAAATCTCGCGAGAAATTTTTTTGAGTTTTTCTGTCATCTTATTTAAAAGTTCTTCCTGAGCTCTTTGAACTGGAATACTTACACATATGGCTGCGATCGGACGTCCGGTATATTTATAAATTGGAACAGCTATATTTACGACACCTTCTTCATATTCTTCCTGTTCCAGGCAGATTCCGGAAGTATGTATTTTTTCCAATTTTTCTTTTAATGAGGAAAAATCAGAATCGCTGAGTGAAGAATGTCCCTCTGAAATCAAAATCTCTTTCAATACATCACTGGAAAGACTGGATAAGAAGATATAGCCAGAAGCAGTGTGCATCAAAGGAAGCCATTTTCCGACAGCAACAGAAACACGCACTGGATGAGTGGATTCAACGTAGCTGGTACATAGAACCTGAGTGAGACCATTGATTTTTGAGTAGTGATAGACTCCGACCGTTTCATTAAACTCGGAAACCAATTGCTCAAGGTATGGCTGGCAAATGGTGGTGAGATTAATATTCTGATATGCCTTTGATGCGAGTTCGAAGACCTTTCCGCCTGTTTTATATGAAAGCGTATCAGGGCTTTGTTCCAGATACCCGCGTGCTTCCAGGGTTTTAATCAAATGAAAAGCAGTTGTTTTATTGAGATGACAATGTTCGGTAATTGTTGAAAGCTTTTGACCATTCCCACTGAAAACTGCGAATTCCAGGATATCAAGAGCGCGATGAACCGACTGAATTGTTTTTACGTTTTTTTCCAAATTATCCATAAGAATACCTCCGGATTAATCATAACATATCACAGAATGTTTTACAATATAAAACATAATAAAAAATAAGTTCCTATTGTGAAAAAATATTTGACAGACAGAAAAAGTGTTCTTATAATAAAAATGAGCTCAATTATAAAACCTGGTTTTATATTATAAAACACAAAGCAACTAATAAAGGAGGAAGATTATGACAGGATCACAGATTGATGTATTATTGAAAACAATGGCATTAGTTGGTACCTTGCTGTTGATTGGCACTTTTTTGCGTGCAAAAGTTAGTTTGTTTCAAAACCTTTTTCTTCCGGCTTGTGTGATCGGCGGGATTATCGGACTGATTTTAGGGCCGAGAATGCTGGGAGTGTTGCCGATTTCAGACGAGATCATGACAACTGCCTCTAATATGCCAGGTCGTTTTTTTGCACTGATCATTGCGGCATTACCGATGTGCAGTCAGAAATTAAAAAAGGGTGAATTGTTTCAACGGATCGATGCAATCAAGCTGGGAATTATCATTTCTTTGATCAGTGCGTTACAATTTGCAATTGGATTTCTAACCAATATTGTTTTTACAAAGCTTGGTCTTGAGATGTACTCCGGATATGGACTGGAAATGATGCTCGGCTTTTGCGGAGGACATGGAACAGCGGCTACAGTCGGAGGAATCCTGCAGAATCTTGGTCAGGACTATTGGGAAGTTGCCCAGGGTATGGCGATGACGTTTTCTACGATCGGTATGGTCGGTGGAATCATGATCGGAATCACGGTAATCAATATCGTCTCCAGAAAAGGATTAACCAATTATGTCAAAGATCCAGGTGCGCTTCCGAAAGAGATGAAAACAGGATTATACAGTACAGTAGATGAATGTCCTTCAGCAGGCCGCATTACAACTGCAGGAGGAAGCATTGATACACTTGGACTGCATTTAGCACTTATTTTCCTCTCTGTTGGTGCTGGATATGTCATTAACTACATGATCAATAAGTATCAAATCCCTGGTCTGACGTATTTAAGCTCATGGTTCTGGATGTTAATGTCGATGTATGTGATCTGGTTTGCAGTGCGCAAGTTAAATTGCGAACAGTATTTTGATGCAAATATAAAAAGCAGAATTCAGGGATGTGTCACAGATTTTATTGTAACAGCGGCTATTTTCAGTATGCCGATCGAAATGATCGCTGAATATTGGCTGCCGCTGCTTACAACTTCTGTTTTAGGATTTGTTGTGACAGTGAGTGTACTTTTATTCCTTGATAAAATGTATCTGAGCAAAGACTGGATCGAAAAATCGATGGGACCGTTGGGAATGCTCACTGGTGATTTTATTACCGGCGTTTTATTAACGAGAATGGTCGATCCGGACTTCAAGTCAGAGGCAATGGGAGATTTCTCTATTGCATATTCAATCAATACATTTTATTGTGTTGCAATGCTCGCAATTCTGTTCCCATTTGTTGTGAAACGCGGAGCGATGGCAGCGATGATCTTTACGGTAATTCATGCGGTTATTTTTATGGTAGCTTTATGTCTTGTCAATCTGAAAAAGAAGGGGTAAGGTGGGATTAGAAATATGAGAAAACTAAATGGATTATCAATTATCGAAAATGAATATTGCTATAACGAATGGAGATTCGATACGAGCACCAAAGAAAGAAAACGGATCCTGTCATCGATACGGGAGTACAGAGATCCAAGGGATACTACTTATTATAAAGAGTCTGGAACTTACCAAAAAGCGGGAGTTGATTATAAAGTCTTCAAAACAGACTTTGAAAGAAGGGAAAAATGTGAGCCCTATGAAGGAGTATTGAAAAATCTTTCGGATTTGGTTTGCAAAGAAATAAAAGAAGGAAACGGAATTCTGATGTCCAGTGGATACTGCGCGCATGCGCCTGCGATTGCCGGAGGAATTGAACGTGCAGTTGGTCCGGATAAGAAAATCGGAGTGATATGGATCGATGCTCATGCAGACAATCGAATTGCAGAAACTACAGAATCGTTAGATATCAGATTGGTTGGCGTTCCTGTTTCTGTCATGGTGGGACAGACAGCTGAAGATTATAGAAAAAAAGTTTGTGGTTTAACAGTCCCGATTGCAGGAGAGCATATCCTGGTTAGTGATGGTCGAATGAACATCCCGGAATTTGATGAGAATCTGAAAAATGCTGGTAGTAAAAAAGTTTCTGGAGAAATATTTGATGATCCGGAAAAATGGAAAGAAGAAATACAAAAACTTGCGGATCAGACAGATCTTTTATATTTGTCTGTGGATGCAGATATTCTTGCAGCTGAATGGATTCCAGCTTATGCGAAATATGTTCCGGACGGACATAGCTTAGAGACCGTGAAACAGAATGTACAGATCGTGATGGAAACAGGGAAAGTGATCGCATTTTCATTATTTTGCGTGGATTTTGACCGGTACGATATGGGAGGAGAAAAGACCTATAGCAGTGGAAAAGAAATTTTAGAGGCAGGATTGACATCCTGGAAACAGCTGCCGGATCTTGTATAAAAATAAGAAAGTTAAAACAATGGGGGCGGATTAGATCCAGCCCCCATCCATTTTAATGATCTGACCGGTCAGGTAATCCGGTGCTTCTACGAGTTTCATGACGAGATCTGCGACTTCCTCTGGCTTTCCCATGCGGCCGGTGGGAATCTCGTCTAAGAGCATCTCATGCTCCTCATCAGATAAAAATCCGTTCATCTCCGTATCAATGGCCCCGCAGGCGATAGCGTTCACCTGAATGCCGGAGGGGGCGAGCTCCTTGGCGAGGGCCATGGTGAGACCGTTGACGCCGCCTTTTGTGGCAGAGTAGGCCGCTTCGCAGGAGGCCCCGCAGACACCCCAGACGGAAGAGATATTGATGATCTTTCCGCTGTGGTTGTGGATCATTCCCGGAATCGCAAACTTCGCGCAGTGGAAGACGGAGGACAGGTTCGCGGAGAGAATCCGGTTCCAGTCTTCAAAGCTCAAGTCCTGTAAGAGCCCGATGATGGAGATCCCGGCGTTGTTTACGAGGACATCCACATGACCGAAGCGGGACTTGATCTCCTGAAACAGGCGCTTACAGTCTTCCGGATTTCCGACATCCGCCTGTACCGCCAGGCACTCTGAACCGAGCGTCTCCACTTCTTTTTTCACTTCTTCCATCCGTTCTGTGCTTCGGGCACAGTTGATCACGACATGGTATCCGCAGGAAGCAAATTTTAAAGCCACCGCCCGCCCGATCCCGCGGGAGGAGCCGGTGACGAGAACTGTTTTTTTCATAGAGAGACACCTCATTTTTTATTTCTCCCTTTCATGTGTGGGAGAGATGTATAATTGCTCTTCAATCGAAGAGGGGAAAGTCGTCCGGCTTTCCGATGTGCGAAGTATAACATATCAGGTTAAATCATACAATGGTAACGATGAAAATCCCCCCCGAAATATTTCGGAGGGATTTTGTGTAAGTTTATTTCTGCTGTCTCGCCTCATTCAGGCTCATTCCGCCGCGGACGAGGTCTTCGATCCGGTCTTCCTTTGCTTTGATCTTTTTGGCTTCTTCGAGAACTTCCTTTAAATGTGCACTTGGAACGACGGCAACGCCGGTGCGGTCCATAAGGATGAGGTCTTCCGGGCAGATCTGGACGCCGCCGATGAATACCGGGACATCGGTGTCAACCGTCTCCATGAAACGGGCGCTTTTTACCGGGCTTGTGCTGCCCAGATAGACCGGGAATTTCAGGTCTGCGATCTCGTCGATGTCGCGGAGACTTCCGTTTGTGAGTTCCCCCATAACGCCGCGCATCTGGGCTCTTGTGGCTAACATGGCGCCGCCTGTGGCGATATCGGTAAGACCGGTCGCCTCGATGACGAGAAGATCGCCGTATTCGGTCTGGGTGTCGATGATGGATGCCTGTTTTGTCAGCGCTTTTCCGTCGAATGCAGTCTTTCTGCGCATCTGGCGGATCGTCTTCGCAAAGCCTGCAGTACGCGGCTGGTAGACATCCAGAGCGTGAAGTCCGAGTACAACTCCGGAGCGGAGTCCGAGATTGTCCATGGCATCGGAGATGTTTGCAGTCGGAAATTTTTTGTAGTTTTCGATCCAGTAGGTTCGTTCTTCTTTATTGAACATGGTCATTTGTATCACAGCGTTTCTGCATTCATACAGCTGTGATTCTCCTTTCTAAATAATGATAGATCATTTCCGGAAGAATCATTTGAATTCTTCCCAGGCGGTCATAATTTAATTTTAGTATATCAGAAAAACAGCAGGGATTTTATGAATTTGGCGCAATTCATCATGCCAAAATGTCATGAAGATCCATTCCTTAAATTTATTACTTTTTAAGAAAAATGCCCGATGAAGATTCACCAGGCATTCCAAAGGATGTATTTGGGACCTTCAGTCCCTGAATGAACAAAAAAAATGGAATAATCGAAATTATTTAGCAAATTAGCATATTCATGCAATAATCTTATAAATTCCAATAAAAGCGAATACTGCCAACACCGCAAGCGCGATGAAGGATACCGCGAACAGCTCGACAAACAGTCTGTTCTGCGGGAATTTTTCATCTGCATCCTCCTGCTGCGCAACACCTGCCATGATGAGAGCACCGGTGGTGGAGATCGGTGTGAAGCCGGAAACAGTTCCGCCGATAACGATTACGGAGACAAGCTCTAACGCTGTCACGCCGCCGATGCTCGCAGCGAGCCCGCTAGCTGTCGGGATCAAGGTCGGGAATACGACACCGAGACCGGAACTGAAGAAGGACATGAGACCTGCTGCGATCGCCATGATCGTTGCGGCTGTCTTCGGACCCATAACGGATTCCAGACCGTCGACCATGATGTCGATACCACCGGAGAGGGAGATGACATTCATTAAGATGCCGACACCGAGAACCATGATGATCACGTTCCATGGGATCATCTTGAATGCAGTCTTTTCATCGCCGCATCCGAGAACGATCAGAACAGAACCGACGGTAAATCCTGTGAGACCGACATTCCATGAAAAGAACAGGGCACCGATGGCGAGAGCGGCAAGTCCCGCGAGGGAGAGCCACTGATTTTTGCTGAATTTCGGAAGAACGTCCTCATGAGCTGTGTGCGGAGCGACCTTCCATCCTTTGTAGTAGATGTACACGAGAACAGCCACGACAAGAGCTGTCACAGTGAGGCACATCATGATCGGAACGGTATTTCCTGCGAGTCCCTGTGCTTCCATAAGCTCACGGACAACGGCACTCTCCGGAGTCAGCGGGCTCATACGTCCGGACATAACGCCGAGATCGCCGATGATTGCCGTCATGATCGGGTTCACACCTGCGGATATCGCAACCGGGATCGCGATGACCGGAACGATCGCGAGAGACGGGATAGCTCCCGGTCCCACCGCACAGATCAGGAATCCGAGCAGGTACATGACGAACGGGATCAGCGCCTTGTGCGGTCCGACAAGCGCTACCATTTTTTTTGCGAGAAGCTCCAGAGTTCCGTTTTCGTTGATGATGGCAAAGAGATAAGTGATACCGATCATCTGCATGCAGAGGGAGGAACTGAAGCCTTTGATGATGTCTCCAGCCTTGATCCCGTAGACGAGGCCGAGGATCATGGAGAAGCCGATACATAAGATTCCGACGTTCGCCTTGCGGACGAAGCCGATGACGATGGCTGCTAAAAGAGCGATCAGTGAAATAAGACCAAGATTCATATGTGTACCTCCCTATCGGAATGTGATGCAGACCGGACTTTCGGCTGCGATCACGCGGCCGGTGTATTCCATGCGGCCCTGTTCAGAGTCAAGCTTCATCTCGATGATCGTATCGCTGTCCTCGTTTGCCATGTAGAAACGGCTGTAATCCGGGTTGAAGGTGATGAAGCGCGGGGTGAGTCCCATTGCCGGGTAGTAGCCGAGCTCCTTCATATAACCTGTCTCCTGATCGATGCGGTAGAGAACGATGGATTCGTGGATGCGGTTGGAACCGATGAGGATCTCACCGTTTTTATCAAGGAGAGAGGCGCTGGCCTGTCCTTCTCCGGTGTATGTCTCGGGAAGTGTCGGCAGGTTCTGGCGCGGAAGAAGCTTTCCGTTCACGTCATCAAAGCCGAAGTATGTCATCTTGTTGCCCTTTTCATTGATCAGGTACGCATATCGGTTGTTCGGATGGATCGCGATGTGGCGCGGCTCATCGTACTCTCTGGAGCGGAAGCAGTCGGTCTTGGTGAGAGTCCCGTTTTCTGCGTCAAAGCGGTATACGAGAACCTGACCGTAGCCCTGGATCCTTCCCTGGGTCACAACAAAAAGGTAGGTCTTTGTCTGATCCCAGATGCACTGGTGCGCGAAGGAGACAGTTCCCTCTTTTTTGCCAGGAAGATGAGTCTCAGAGACGATCTCTCCGAGGCTTCCGTCTTCATTTCTCTTAATGACATAGACAGCGCCGCCCTGGAGAGCAGCAACGACTAAAAAGCGGTTTGTTCTGTCAGCAGTGATGAACACCGGATTTTTTCCGCCGATTTCGATCATATTTAACGGAGATAAAGTTCCGTCTTCAAGAATTTTATAGCTGGAGACTTTTGTCTTGTCTCCGTGTACGGAATAGAGAAAATTTCCCTCATTGTCGAGTGTCTGGTAGGATGGATTTTCCTCCTCCGTCTTTAAACACTGGATCAGGTTCCAGTCTCCGGTCTTGTCGTTGATCTCGAAAACTTTTAAGCCTTTTCCGCGTGCATTTCGTTCTTTTGTTGTTCTGCAGCCCACATAAGCGTAGCTCATTTCCTTTTCCTCCTGAGATGAATATAGATCATATAAAAGATACCCACTTGATCACGTTACGGGATTCCCAGATCCGATGCCGGATTTCCTGCAGCCGGAGTGATGGCTTCAGGGAAAGATCGGAGGGATCCTGTCTTGTGATATCTTTATGATAAATTATTAACATGTCAAATGGAAATTCAGGAAAAGAATAGGCGCGGTATTCCATTATGGAATATCACGCCGGATTACAAACAGGTTTCAGACAGCCGGATCCAATTTCAGTTTACTCCGTAATAGTTTTCCACAAACCGGATAAAATCAGAGATTCCCTCGCTTTTATAGCAGCGGTCCGAGATCAGCATGGAGACTTTTCTGGAAACAGGATTTCCGTCCCGGTCATAAGCAGGGATCAGCTGTAGTTTTTCCTCGTCGATCTTCCAGTCATCTCCGAACACGAAACAGATCCCGAGCCCGTTTTCTGCCATTTCGATGGCGATGTCAAAGTAGGGAACCTGCTGTTTCTCATGGGGACTGCTTCCGAACTGACTTTTCCACCATTGATTGATGATCATGCGGACCATCGGATTATAGAAGGTCTCGATGAGTGGCATATGTTCGATGGAATCCATGGTTGCTGTTTTCGGGGCAACGATGTAGAGCTCTTCCTGAAACAGGCATACCTGGTCACCGAGATACGGGAAATCGCCGCAGACGAGACCGATATCGATCGTATCGTCGATCAGATCCTTTAAGATCACGTCGCTGGAGTTGGAAATTGTCTTGATATAGAGATTGGCTCCGCTTTTCTGGTATGCGGCGAGGAGTTTCGGAAGATGGCGCTTTGCAAACGAGTTCGGGACGCCGAGTTTTAAGGATTCCATCTTTGTATGGCGGTCTGCAAAGTGGTCCCCGATCTCCTGGAGAAAATCCAGCATGATGTTTGCCTTCTGTACCAGATATTTTCCGTCTTCTGTGAAAGTTACGCCGCGGCTTGTCCGTTCCACGAGCTGGCGGCCCCACTCGCTCTCGATCGACTGCAGCCGCTTTGTCAGGGCGGACTGGGTCATAAAGAGGGCGTCGGCGGCCTTTGTGATGCTGCGCTTTTCATATAATACTTTTAAAATTTTCCAGTCAATGTTTTTCATAGAAGTTCCTTCTTAAAAATAAGCAGATGAAGATGAAAATGAAGCAGCAAGCGATTCTGTATATTTTATAAAATCGACAAGCTTTTCCGGCAGTCGTTTCTCCTTCGGGTACACAAACCATGTTTTTCTCGTCACCGGTGTTCCGTCCGGCCATGTAAGCGGCGTGAGCGTCAGCTGATACCGGTTCTCAAAGTTTTCCGGCAGAAAACTCAGGGCATATCCCATCCCCTCATCGATCAGCTTCCATGCCCCGTCGATGTGCCCGACCATCATTCCGGACGGGTAAGCGCTCTCAAAGCACATTTCCCACCATCTGTTCAGGATCTTGGTCGTCTTTTCGTTCGTTTTATAGTCCAGCCGGTGCAGTCCGGGAAGCGCAGACACTTCCACGGCTCCTTTCGTGACAAGGAAACCGCGGGTCTCCCCTAACAGAGTCCTGTTTACCGGTCCCTCATAATCCCCGCGCAGAAATCCTACATCCACGGATCCGTCCAGGACCTGGCGGTAAAGAGCATCACTGGAATCATTGACGATCCGGAATTTTATATTTGGATGCGCGATCTGGTACGGAACAAGAACATCTGCGAGAGAGTATTTGCTGTAAGTGTAGGAAGCGCCGATCACGATCTCCGTCAGTGCGGCATCCTGCAGTTTTTTTAATTCTTCCTTTGTGTCATGGAACAGCTCCAGATATTTTTCTGCCTGTGCGGCAAGAAAATTTCCTTCTGCGGTGAATGTCAGGCCTTTTGGCGTCCGGTCCACAATGGTACATCCCCATTCGGTCTTCATTTGTTTTAACAAGAATCAGCAAGAATTCTCCCACCTCTATAGGTGGTGAGATGAATTGCCATCTCTTGCATAGTGCCATAGTTG
>NZ_WQPQ01000133.1:0-453 GCF_018785365.1 Clostridium sp. MCC344
TTTATCAAAAATATTTTACAAGCTGCTTTAATCCACGGCGGATACTGTCTCGGACACGGCTTGGGTCTACACCTTCTACTTCGGCAATTTCATTTACCGTCATTCCCAGATAGTATCGGGCATAAATTCGCTTTGCCTGTTTCTCCGGCAGCTTCATCACAGCGGCATAGACCTGCTCCTGAAACTGTTTTTCCTCCAGAGCCATCTCCGGTGTCTGCGGCTTCAACAACACCGCATTTTCAATGCCATTCTCGCAATCCAGAGAATACTGTGCTTTATAACGATACATCTTTCGCTCATACGCAGCCTCCGCACGTTCAGCTGCCCGAATAGTCTCCATTACTTCCTCTGTCACATCTACAAAAAAGTCTGTTGTATAAACATCAGGATAAAGTTCCCGAAGGTTAATTTTCTTCATTATGTACCTCCATTTCGATTCACGGGTGATTGACG
>NZ_WQPQ01000022.1:0-102103 GCF_018785365.1 Clostridium sp. MCC344
CAGTAATGCATGGAGCTGACTGTTACTAATCGGTCGAGGGCTTATCCAGGAAGGTCAAGTGAAGATTCAAAGGTTGATGATGTTCAATATGTGGTTTTGAAGGTATGTTCCTTCATTATTCCTCGATAGCTCAGTCGGTAGAGCACGCGGCTGTTAACCGCGCTGTCGTAGGTTCGAGTCCTACTCGGGGAGTTTTTTCATACTATCCAATGTGTTCGGTAAACCTGATGAGATGTGGGTCTGAAACGCCCTGGTCACCAGTTCAAATCTGGTAATCGATGGATTCGCGTTTATCCGGTTGACAGAGGCAAGTAAATATGATAGTATATATTTAAGGCCCCATGGTCAAGCGGTTAAGACATCGCCCTTTCACGGCGGTAACACGAGTTCGAACCTCGTTGGGGTCATTTAGCTAAATATGGCGACATAGCCAAGTGGTAAGGCGTGGGTCTGCAACACCCTGATCACCAGTTCAAATCTGGTTGTCGCCTCTCTTATGAGAGCCTCAGAATCCTTTATTTATAAGGACTCTGGGGTTTTTTCTTTGTGATTTTGATGTTTGCGCGTGTTTGCGGTCTGAAAACAGTGCATTGTATGAAGATTTACCTATCTATATTCATACAATAAATTGAGTAGAAGGCTTCCTTCTCTTTTTGCTGGAATAGGAGTGGAATTAACATGGAAGATTCTGTTCACAGAAAATATAGTTATTATACGAGCCGTAACCGGCATCTGCTACCGGATATTTGGGGTAGAAGCCATAAATATCATGGAACTTATTCATGAGGGGGATGAAAAAGTCCATATCTGAACGGTATTGGTTCACATCAACAACCGCTATTACTCATCCGCCACACCGACCTGGACATTATACGCCGGGAGCAGCTGGTCATTTCCCATATAGTCCTTTTTGATTCGCATGAAAGTAGCGGAATGATCAGTCTTGGAATAGCTATTGCGTCCATCTCCACAGATTTGGATCTTTTCTACATAGTCATTCAGCTTTGACAGATATTCCTGAAGTTTTTCATAATGGCGCTGCTGGACTGACTTTCGATGTCCTTTCCCAGCGACAAACGTTGTTTCATCCAACTGCCAGATTTCTACGTATTTCGATGCGGCTTCCTTTAGGTATTTTGGCGAGTATTCCGTATTAATACTGAACTTTATCCCTGTGTATTGAAGCTCAAGATTAATTTCCTGAAACAGGGAAGTGATCTTCTCAAACAGGCGGTATCTGGATTTTTCAGTCGCTTTCTTCCATACCCAGGAATACTTGTTTGCGTTGGCTTCAAACTTAGAACCGTCAATATATAAATGTTGCAGGTCCGTATGTTCTTTCTCAAAAATTTTTTGATTGATATCACAGAATAGTTTCTCAATAGAATCGCTGAGTATCTCATTGATAAAATATCCAAAAGTCCGATAGGATGGGACTTCATGATCCATCAGATACATGAATCTTAGATTCACTTTGCAGCTGTCTTCCAGCTCACGAAGAGAAACATATCCATTTGTCATAAATCCGAACAGGATTGTTTTCAGCATACTGACCGGGTTATACCGAAGTCTTCCCACCTCATGTTTCGGGATTTCCTTCAGGTATTTCTCCAAATCGATTTCTCCCATAAATCGATTAAATGTCAGCACCGGATCACAAATGTCCAGATAATCTTGAATTAGTATTGGCAAAACTGCCTGTTTGGGGTTAGAATAAGTGTGTGTTATTTTTTTCATTGCAGATTAATTTTAACACAAAAAGAGGACCTTGGATTCATTATGAATCCTTGGTCCTTCTTTTTTATAGGCTATGTTTTTTCACAGCCCCTTTTTGTTAAAAGTGTTTACACGGTTTTGAAATTTTTGTATGTGAATGTGCCAAGTAGGAAATCCCTCCGACTATAATGGTACTAAAGATACTTCCCATAATAGTGCCTATGATTTTTCCGTTTATATAGTCTCTATTCGTATCAGAAATATCTTTATCAACCGCGTCCCAATCAATAGCTTCCGCCTTAGTGTATTTGATAAGCTCACCGTCATCAGATAGGCTGGTCGCGTAAACTGGCTTCCCGTGAACTGCTTCCATCTGATCTGCAGTAACAATTGCCTCTAGTAACGCTTTATCGTTACTAATAAACAGCTGTGTATGCTGTACTTTATACCAAGTAACAGCATTGATGATCCTTTGATCTGCGATCCGCCGGTGTAATATCCTAACATCAACCTCATCCGGCTCTTCTTCCAAGGAGAATTTATTTATATTACGAAAAATCTGTGGCTGGACCACACAGGAATTAGGGGATCGGATCGGGCTTACCAAGCAAACCATCAGCAATTTAGAAAATGGGAAATCCACAATGAGTAAATTGCAATATATTGGTTTGCGATATATTTTTGAATATGAAATTACTCACTCTAAAGCTCCTTATGTAGAACTCTTAAAAAATGCTATGGATAAATTATTAGACGCCAAGCTAACACGTGAGGAATTTAAAAATTATCAAGCAAAATTTTTGTACGAGGCTACAGCTCCGCAAAATAAATTTCGCAAAAAAGCCGTTTCAAGTATTGCACATGCAGCTACTGTTGGTGCAACAGTTGGTGCTGGCATACTGGGCGCTGGTTTATCTCCAATCGGTACAATCGGCGCCGTTGTCGGAATGACAACACCAATCGGTGCAATTGGTGCAATCGGCGCCGCTACAGGAGCGGTTGCTGGAATGGTTACTGGAGCAACAACTGATTGGTTCGCTCGATTAAATTCAAAAGACGATGATGTAGAAATTTTCCAAGATGATAATATGAACGACTAAGTATTTTCATTATGCTGAAATGCACTGTAAATTTATTTTTTCACTCTATAATAGCAAATTGCACAAAAAGAACGTACATCTTTCTATATGATAACGTTATCAATAAATAGAATAACGTTCTTTATAAATTGATGTGATCTATATTTTCAGACACTTTTTTCTTCCCTAGAAATAAAAATCTTTGTAAAGTATTTCATAAAATTATATGATATACTACTGCTATATAATACGAGGAGGAACAACTGGATGATAAAGATAAGGCGGGAACAGATTGCAGGAATGAATATGCACTATAAATACAGAACTTTGGATTATTTCTTTAAAACGCAGCAGGCTCTCGGAATAAAAAATATAGAGTTTTGGTGTGCAAGACCGCATTTCCTGCTAGATGATTATGGGTTTGAGGATGCGGCTGAATTAAAAAAGAATGCAGCAGATTATGGATTGACAATCGGAGCTTTTTCACCGGAGTGTACGATTTATAATTATGCACTTTGCTGTCATGACGAGACGGCAAGGAAGCATTCAATCGGATATTTTGAAAATGGAATCCGTGCAGCGGCAGAAGCTGGTGCGAAAGTGATGGTACTCAATTGCTGCGGCGGTGCAAGAAATGAAGATCCGAGACGTATTTTTGAACGTGCGGTTCAAACCTTGCGTCGGCTTTCAAAAACTGCTGCGGAAGAGGGGGTTGTTCTTGCAGTGGAAACAGTACGGCCAGAAGACGCAACGGTTATTAATATGCTTCCAGAGCTAAAAAAACTTTTGGAGTCGGTTAATGAGCCGCAGATACAGGCTGCCCTGAATTTGACGAGTGCCGGAGTGGCAGGAGAGTCGATGAAAGACTGGTTTGAAGCATTAGGAGACAAAATATATCATATCCGTTTTGTGGATGGACGTCCGCAGGGATGCCTTGCATGGGGAGATGGTTTGAGACCGTTAGAGGATCAATTGATTTGTCTGGATCAGTACAAATATAAAGGATTGCTAAGCCTGGCACTGAATGATGCACGCTACCTGGAGGATCCGGCTGCAGCCGATCGGCAGAATATGCGTGAATTGGAACCGTTTATAATGGATTAATTGTATGAGGAGGAAGCGAAAATGAAAATAGTTGATTTTGATAAACTTTCGGTATTGAATCTTCATTATTGCCAATATACGTTGGATTATTTCCTGGATTGTATGCAGGAACTGGGAATCAAAAATGTAGAATTGCTGGGAGGGCATCAAGGACTTTGGCTGGATCCAAATGAATATCAGGATCCAGAGCCAGTCCGTAAAAAATTACAGGAACACGGTTTGAAGTGCCCAGTATTTACACCACAGAATTGCCGGTTTGGTTATCAATTTGGTGTAAAAGAACCAGAACTGAGAGAAAAAACATTTGGATTTTTTGCAAATGCGATACGTCTGGGGGCTGCGCTGGGGGCAGACAAGATGGAAGCAAATTCTGGATGGGGTTACTGGGATGAAGCGGAGGAGGATGGGTTGAAGCGGGCAGCTGAGATGCATCAGAGACTTTGTGAGGTCGCAGAGGAAAATGGCGTGACAATTGTGGCAGAGACTTTACGGCCGCAGGAATCAAGAATTGGGTATAGTTTGCAGCAAATGAAACAGTTATTTGATTTAGTCGATCATCCGCGCTTTAAAGTTATGATTGATTTGACAGCAATGTCAGTTTCTGGTGAAACGATTCAGCAGTGGTTTGATGTTTTTGGAAAGGAAAACATTGTACATGCACATTTTCAGGATTGTGATCCCTATGGGCATTACATCTGGGGTGAAGGGAAGAGAAACTTAAGAAAGGATTTAGAGGACATGGTAAAAAATGGATATGAGGGATATTTTACGCAGGAACTGACAGCACCAGCGTATTACCTGGATCCATTTCGTTATGACAAAAGAAATGTGCAGAATTTGAGAATGTACATGGAATAGAGGAGAGAAAGAATATGTGGACAGATGAATTATTTCATGTAAAAAAGCCAATCATTGCACTGTTGCATTTGCGGGCGCTGCCGGGGGGATCCTCTGTATGAAAAAGACGCAACGATGGGAGAGGTAATTGAAAATGCAGCCAGAGAGCTTCAGGCGCTCCAGGAGGGAGGAGTAGATGGAGTTTTGATTGCCAATGAATTCAGCCTTCCGTATGAAAAAAAGGTTTCCTACGTAACTGTGGCAGCGATGGGACGGGTTGTGGGAGAATTAAAAAAAGAGATAAAAGTTCCATTTGGTGTCAATATTGTTTCTAATCCATTGGCGACGATTGACTTGGCAGCAGCAGTCGAGGCAGATATGGGATGAAAGTGAGCTTTAGGGAAAGAAAAAAGATATAAATGTAATCTGTAAATAAGCGGGCACTGTGAAATCTGATAGAGTGAAGGTTTTTGCAGTGCCTTTGTGTGTAGAGAGGAGAAAAATAAGATGGCAAATGGGGTAAGCACAACGCAGATACGAGAATTTCTTGCTACTTTACCGGTTAATAAGGTCTTTCATTTATCAGAAATCATGGAACTCATCGAAAAAGAACCTGGATGAGGGATTTAAAAGAGAAAACCAGTATAATCATACGGGGTGCAATGTCTATGATGGCCATACAATTAAGAGTCAGCCGATGGGGTTCTGGATAAGGGCAGACGTATTGCAATATAAAATGGATCATAGAATTCCCATCTGTTGCATATATGGAGAAGTGGTATGGGATAAAACGGGAGAATGGGTTACGACAGGCGAGAGCCGAACTGGCTGTGTGATGTGTGGATTTGGTTGTCATCTGGAGAAAGAGCCGAACCGAATTCAGAGGCTGCGGTGTTCAAAAAATCCGGTACATCGTCGGATGTGTGAAGGAATTTTAAAAATTGAGAATCATGGAGTTACATATGAGGAGGCGTTGCAGAGGTGCCATATTGCGACAACGATAGAAGAGATTCAGTCGGATGCAGAAGATAAGGGGAGGGCTGCATAAACGAATATTTTTTCAGACGATGATAGGAATTTTAAATGGAGTTTGCTATAATGATAACAACGATGGTTGAAGAGCAGGAAAGGAATCAGGGATGACCGGATTTGTACAGAGCAAAATCGAGTTAGAGCGGGATGTACAGAATGAGCTTCTGAACTGGAAGAATAAACGGCATCATACTGTATTACAAATAGAAGGACCATGGCATGTTGGAAAGACGCATGAGGTCAAGAAGTTTGTATATAGCCATTATAAACAGGTCGTCTATGTGAATCTCGTGCGTGATGAATATGGATTTGAAGATCTAATGCTTACAGATCATTTTATGCGGGAATATTGCAGGAATGCAGGAATTGGTGAGTATGTGGATGATGAAAGTACAGTTCTCGTGATTGATGAGATTCAGGAGCGTGCGAATGTCTACAATGCGATCCGTGATCTGCGGGAACAGCTTGGATGCGACATCATTGTCAGCGGCAGTTATCTTGCCAGAACCGTCAATTCCAGAGACTTCTTCCTTCCGGCAGGGATTGCGTACCTTCAAATGTACCCGCTGTCATTCAAAGAATTTTGCAGAGCATTGAATATAGAAGATATATTGGAAACAATCAGCTTGAAGTCAGAATCCAAGGATGAAGATTATCAGAAACTTGAAGAGGCCTATCAGGTATATCGAAAAATTGGTGGGTATCCGCTGGTTGTCACAACATTCATAGAATCCAGACAGATTGACGACTGTATGGTGGTTCTTGAAGATCTGATTCGTACCTTTACGGCAGAGTCAAGTCGATTCTTTACCAATAGTACGGCACTTAGTATTTTCCAGGAAGCGTATAAAGCAGTTCTGGTGCAGATTGCGGAAGAGGAGAAGGGCACTGGAAAGACATTTCTGGAATTTGTCACGAATTTTGTGAAAGACACGGTAAAGGAACCGGTGAGCAGGAATGAGGTGCGCACAGCGGCTTCGTGGCTGTTATATTCCGGAATTATCGGCTACTGCGATCTTTATAATAATGGGGATGTGACAGATGTTGTCAGCAATCGAAGGGCATACTTTGCTGATCCGGGAATCGCAAATTATATTTCCAGTATGGTTACAGTTCCGAAAGACGCGACCGAGGGAATGTTGACAGAGACATTTGCGTATACAGAGCTTAGTCGCTTGTATCAGGCTGCTCCGGGGAAAAAGCGTGTTCGGGGTGACAAGCCGTGCTTTTCTACCTGTGGAGACTATGAACTGGATTTTGTGGTTGTCGATAAAGATGATGTTCGCTATGGACTTGAGGTAAAGAGCGGAAATAATCGTGCCCAATCTTTGGAGTATTATAGAGATAAGAGTATGGTTGACAAAGGGTTCCGGTGTGCACTTTCTCATGGAGGTCAGGGATCACGCTTTGCAACGATACCGATTTATACGATCGGATGCCGATTCCCCTATGAGACAGTATAAAATGGATGAATGAGTGGACGGGAGGACAAGATGCAAATCGATTTAGAAAGAAAAGCATCTAGTAAATTGCTTGCACGGAAGAATAAACCGAACCATTCTACACTTGAAGTGTCAGGGGCAAGACAGGTTGGAAAAACTTATCTGGTCAATAAGTTTGCGGACCGGGAATATAAAAGAAAAATTTATGTAAATCTTCTGGAACTTTCTGGGGAATTACTGGTGAGCCATTACAGAGATCTCATTCAGAACATGAAACAGGGAGAACGGTATGAGAATCCTGTGTATGAGTTGATTAAACGATATGACCCTACGTTTGTTGATGACTCAGACACGGTTGTGATCATTGATGAGATTCAGGAATCGGTAGATATTTATAACCGGATTCGGGAGTTTACGAGAAATCTGGCGTGTGATTTTATCATTACAGGAAGCTACCGTGGAAGAATTATGAATGACGACTTTAAATATTCGGCTGGGGATTTGGACGCAATTGATATTCAGACTCTCAGCTTTGAAGAGTTTTTAATGGCATTAGGAAAGGAAAAGCTATACCAGCAGCTGGATTTATATGGAAACAGCAGTGAAAATACGTACCGGGAGCTGGAAGAGCTTTACCATATATACTGCACGATTGGCGGATATCCGGCAGTTGTGCTAACTTATATGGAGACAGGTAGCATCTCTCAGTGCCAATTGACTCTTGAGAAGATCGTTCGCCTGTTTGCAAATGAGAGCCGGAGATACTTTAAAGACATCTTGGAATACGATAGCTATGAGAACCTGTTTACGAGTGTCGCAAGACTTCTTGTGAGGGAAAAAAGGGATTCGAGGAAGACAGTTTCAGTGAAGAACTTCAAAGCCTTGTTGTGAGAGAATACTCAAGCAATCTTTCAAAAGCTGCGGTAAACCGGGCAATTGACTGGCTCCACAGTGCTGGAATTATTGGATTTGCCGGAAAACTGACTGGATGTGATATTCTGTCTTACAAAGCAAAATCAAGAGCGTTCTTCATGGATCTGGGACTTACAACGTATTTCCTGACCCAGACAGGGTGTAGCGCAGGGGATATTCAGGGGGTGGTCAACGAAAATTTCGTATATCTTGATCTGAAACGGAGAATTTCATATCCAAGGGAAATTGCATTGGAGACCCCGGCGTTTTCTACATGGGGAAAATACGAGATTGACTTTTTTGCGAAGTCGGTCCATACAGACCAGCACACATATGCGATTGAGGTTAAGACCGAAAAAACAGCGGAAAGACCGCAGAAGAAATCTTGGAAAAGAGAAAAGCGGATTATGTTCTGTATGCAAAGGGAAATACACATGGCGGAATCCATGGAAATATTTACACGATCCCGATCTATGGGATAGCGAAGTTTCAGTTTAATTAGAGGAAAGTCGGAAACTAAAGCATTTTACAAATTTTGAGAGCAGAAGCTATGTGGATAGCCGCTGCTCTCATTTTTTTGTGGGGCAGAAGGTGAAAATCTATGCATTAGTTGTCTGCTGTAAGTCCTTGCGATATCGATAATAGGTGTTGCGACTGATGCCGATTACCTTCATGCAGTCAGTCGGACATAGATCTCCGCCAAAGAGTTTGTCCCGCTTGATGATGATATTTTTTGCCTTCCGTTCCTTTTCTGTAATACAGCGACCATGTGGACGACCGAGTTTTTTCCCAGCTAAACGGGCGGTTTGCAGACCCTCAATGGTGCGCTGGCGGAGATCGTCAACCTCTTTCTGTGCCTGGTCAAAGGCGATTTTAATTTGCTTCTCAGCCAATTTCATCAGATACTGCTCCACGCCTTTAAGAATCAGATCAGCATCAGTACCGGTCATTGGAATATCAATCTGAAGAGATTCGCGGTACACAGCAGTATCGATTTGTGGCTCATTTATAAATTCTAATGTAATGCCCCGCTGATAGAGCGCTTTATAATCTGCAAATCCTTCATCTGAAGTACGGGACATTCGGGAAACGGAGTCGAAGACAATCTTGTCATTTTCTTTTACCATTGAGATCAGATTTACCCACTTAGGGCGGTCCTGCGTTCGACCAGTATAAACTTCGATGATCATTATGGCATCTGGGTAGCGGGATTTAATATTGCGAATCTGGCGGTCGATATTTTGGTGCTTGCTGGAAATTCTTGCGTATCCGTATATCAATGAGGTATCCTCCTAGGTGTATGATAAAAAGCTTACGTTTATATTATACAATAATCGCTCAGATAATGAAAGATGTAAGTGTACGAAAAAAACGTCGTTTTTTTATACAGTTTCAACTTGCGTATATTGCCAATCATCTGTACACTATAAATATAACATTTTTTTCATACAATCGGGAGAGATGTGCATTGAACTATGGATATATAAGGATTTCTACAAAATTTCAGAATGTGGAACGACAGGAGCGCAACATCCGCCTGATGTGTCCGGATCCGAACCTTGTTATCATCAAGGAAATTTTTACTGGTAGCACACAGGATCGGCCTAAGTGGCGGAGATATTATCCCAGATTTATGCCTGGAGATAATATCTATTTTGATTCGGTTTCCAGAATGGCCCGTGATGAGGATGATGGAGTAAAGGAGTACCTGGATCTGTATAAAAGAAAAGTGAACTTGTTTTTCTTCGTGGAGCCTGGGATCAACACGGATGTATATCGGGAAGCCTGTCAGATGCAAATTCCACGGACTGGCACGGAGGGTGATATAATTCTGGAGGCCATCGAAGCATATCAAGTGAAGCTTGCAGAAAAGCAAGTCCGTATTGCCTTTCAACAGGCCCAGAAGGAACTGGATGATCTCAGGCAACGAACGATCGAGGGATTAGAAACAGCCAGACGTTCTGGAAAGCAGCTCGGCCGGCCTCGTGGCCGGTGCATCACCGAGAAGGAACGAAAGGCAAAAAATATTATTCTGAAACGTGATACGCTCTTTGGTGGAGATCTTTGTCCATCTGACTGCATGAAAGTAATCGGCATCAGTCGCGGCACTTACTACAAATATAGAAACGACTTATCTAAATTTCCAATTGCATAGTAAAAGGCGGAAATGCATCCATGTGTATTTCCGCCTTAAGTTCCTTTAACATAGGCGACCAGTGATCACCTATTTACATAAAAGATAAAGATATCCATGATAATAAATGCTATTCCAAACACATGGTTAGAAACTTTAAATAATAAGGGAGTATCTTTTTCAAGTATATCTTTTTTAAATTTTGCAAGCATTGCACACTTCAATACGCAGAATACAAAAAAAGCCAAAAGTCCGGTTATTTGTAAATTCTTATAATTGTAATAGGATGCCCATGCAATAAAAATACAAAATAATATCCCTGATAAATTAAAATACGAATAGACATTTCCCTTATATTTCATAGCATACCTCTCAATTAATAAATCTCATAAGATACATAGCCCGGGGTCCAACCTAAAACACCATCGTTTGTATATCCATAGGTATAACTAATATGGAGTACAACTGTATATCCATATATCATACTTCCAGCCGTAAGTAATATATTGGCAGCATAAAGCGCGGCTGCTAAAGTCACATAAGGCGAAGCAGCCATAATTTCACTAGCAATTCCAGCAGCTGTTGCGGCATCGTCAACGTGAATCGTTACATCAATAACGCATGTTTGCCCAATGGATGGGTTCGAAGGAAAAGCTTTCGCCCTTGCGGAATACGGCTGGGTATTTTCATAAGCAAGGTCAACTAACCTTTCAGCTTCAGTTTCTGTAGCTCCGTATTTTGTCATTAATACCTGGATCAGTTCATCCCTGCTGAGAGAATCGAAGTATGCCTGCTCTCTGGCAATTTCCCCGGATGACATGTATAATCTTAATGGTGCAGTTTCTGCAGCCAAGGCAGTTGACGTAAAAGTGGTGCAAATAAGAATTGCTGTAAGAATAAGACTCATAATTCTTTTTCTAATTTTTTTTATAAAAGTACCTCCTTGATTTGATAGTGTCAAATTGTGGGGGTGCTTAAAATAAAAGTATTTATTTGTTCATTGGATTCACTCCTTTTATGTTTAAATATAGTGAAATTAAGTATGTGTTTTGTTTTTCTATGTGTAAATTCTATCATAGTTGCTTTAAAAGCGCAATATTAGTAAATCAATCATAAAAACTCTGCAAGTTTTCAGTTGAAATGTAAGAAATTCTTCATTTTTGACGTGGATGTAGTAATATTGTCATTTTACTATTCGCTTAGCTATATCCGCACCTAAGAAAATGATTTTTTGCAACCGATTTATTTCGAGCAGTTGACCTTTCCCGAATTACAAGGTTGCCTTCCATAAAAAAGCGTGCTGCATAAAGCAACACGCTACAAAGGATCAGACTGAACAAAATCTATTGCTGTCATGATTTTAGGATTTTCCAACCCTGACCTCCAAAAAGTCTTTATCACCAGTAAGAAGGATATCTGCCTTCGCATTCAAAGTCGCACGCAAAATCGGACGATCATTGACGTCTCTTACCTGCATTTCTGAATCATATTCTTCCATCGGTATTGGAACCATTTCCAATGTCATTAGAGCCAATGATAAAAATTTTTCTAATGCTTCTATCCTTTTCGGAAACTTTCGATTAAAAATGCGTCTCATCTCATCAATGTTCTGCTCGCAAATCAATCCATGATTTGGATAAGTAACAGCTTTTTTAAAGGCTGCAAATGGTGTCCCTTTATTGCTTAAAGCTGCAGAAATAAGGATATTGGTATCAATGAGTATTCTCATCATGCCTCACTTTCCGCACGAACTTCTTTTACCAAGTTCATGACGTCTTCATCGGATGTGATACCTGCAGCCTCCGCTTCTCCATCCATTTGTGCCTGTAATATCTGCATGGCATAAATTGCCGAATTAATGACGCGAACACTTCCGTTTTCTACAACAAAGGTAATTCTATCGCCGCTCGAAACGCCAAGAATTTCTCTAACGTCCTTCGGAATTGTAACCTGACCTTTTGCCATAACCTTTGCATTATCAATAAATGTAGTTGTAACTATAAGCATACCTCCTATCTATAGTGGTAGGGAATGTAGGATTTTCCCTACTACTATTATATGATCTTTTTAAAAATTATCTACATATATTTATTGCTTTGATACAACACTTCTCAATAAACAAATTGCGTACGTTGTAATTAGCGTATTCCAATCTTGTAACCCGTTTTATTCCATTTTTGTAACCACTTTGGTTCACAAATTTTGAAATATCCAAAATAGAGCGATTTTAAAAAGTAGGATGACGGAACCAGGAAAAATATTGAAGAGCCGGAACCCATTCACACCTTTTTACGTTGGAAAGAGTATGGATACAGTGTAAAAAAGGGAGAAAAAGCGATTGCTCAGATTGAGATCTGGAAGTACACAAAGAAGAAGAAAACGGATGGAGAGGACACGGAGGAAGAAACTGCAGAACATGCATTTAAGAAGAAAGCCTTTTTCTTTTGCTTTGCACAGGTAGAGCCGATAAGGAGAAAAGCCGATGAGAGCGAAAAAGTATGATATTTTGGATTGACCTATTAGGGTAATATATCCGGCGGGACGGCTCCGGGGGATCTCCCCCGGAGCCGCAAGGGCCCTCATCAGCCCCCCGGACTACGTCCGTGCCTAGTCCCTTGACCTCCCCGGCTGTGGCTGAATCATATATATATATATAAACAGAGAAAATGTATTGTGAACGTTACAGAGAGGGCCAGATTGCTCGGCTGCTGTCTCATCCGGCAGATCTGCCCCAAGCCCCTTCGGGGTACTTTGCTCTTACGGGAGGGAGCGCTGCTCCCCCCCAAGCGAGGCCTTCCCCTCCAGGGGGATTACCGTGACCGGTAAATCCCCGCTTACCCCCATATGAGCTGGCCATTCAGCGGGGCTGGAAATCGCCTGTTTTTCCTTTTCGGTGATTAGCTTTTCGATATCTTTTTTGCTGAGGCCAAAATGGTATTTTAACAAGCGATCAAAAAGCTTTTCATATTCCTGAAGAGCTGCGTTTTTCTGGGAAAGATCGGCCTCGAGTGCAGCAATCTGTTCCGTGATGCGGACTGTTATTGCAGTCCGCAAAAGATCAGTCAGACGGTTCGCTGCCTGTACCATGCGGAGCAACTGCCGGAGGAACATGTGTGGCTTCTCGTGTTCGATGCAAAAAATCATCTGATTGGAAGCTTTGAAATTTCGCATGGATCGTACACACAGGCGTCACTCAATCCGGCACAGATTTTACAAAGGGCGTTGCTTTGCGGAGCGGTCAGAATCGTGCTGGTACACAATCATCCGAGCGGAGATCCGGAGCCGAGCAGAGAGGACCGGACACTCACAGAACGAATCAAAGCGGCAACAAATCTGTGCGGGATCGAGTTTATCGATCACGTGATCGTTGGCAGCGCCCGGTCGGAAGCGTTCTGCAGTCTGCGCGAGGAGGGAATGATTTAAAGGACATGCCGGGGACGAGAAAAGCAGAGCTGAAGCTTATTCATGTAAAAGATTCGATTCTTTTTGATATCCGAATGTACGCCCAAGGATTTCAAAAAGGTTTCCATCAGGTGATATTTGAAGCCTTTTCACGATGTTAGTTTGCCCCATGTGTATACACAACCAGAATGTCAAAAAGATCTCATTTTCACCCATCTTGGAGTTAATTGGGCTGTTTTCATGACCGGCCGCAGTTAAAATAGAGTGCGGATCAGAGTTCTTGATTAACTTAGGATCCACGTTTTTATACATTTGTAGATATTCTTTGCTTAACTCTTCTGACGTGATATCGTTATATGGAACTTTTTCCTTCCCGAGCACCCTTAAAAGTTGCGCCTCTGCAGCGTAATATTTTGTAGAAGCCTCAATATCCAAGAGAGTCAAATTTACAGTGTAGCGCATTGCTATGAGAAAAAGGAACACACAAAAGTGCATACTTGGCTTTTCCAATAAAGGATGTTTGGAAGGATGCTGACTCCAGTTTCTTGTAAGTTTCAGGACGGAAAAATATGCATATTCAATATAAGTATCTTGATTGTTACTTTCAATTTTGATTGGTTGGAGATTATTCTTTTCCCACAACTGTGCAAGCTTGTGGGTAACTTCACCTATATACACATTCCGCTGATCAGCATCAGTTTTACGAGGATCTGCATTTACGGCATGTATTATGGATGTCAAGTATGATTCTGCATTTTCCTTACCAATACGGGTAAAATCTGTATTGCTTCCCCATGTTAAATGCAGTAAATGGAGGATGTTTTCGCACATGTCTGTAATATGGCTTTTGAAATAAACAATATCCGATTTTACGTAGTCTTGTGTTTTGCTTTCTTCCTCTAATAATCGTATCATAAGACGTAATGGTTTATTAGGATCACGAAAAAGTCCACTCGATATTTTTATTGGCAAAAAAGGAATCTGCTTTAATACCTCTTTTTTTATACAGGGCATCTGGTGGGTTCTATCCCCATCAAAAAATTTTACTGGCTTACAGCATTCACTTTTTGAATGGGGTGGTACAATGGAAATTTTTGGTAGCAATGAAGTATAGTCCACGCTTTTAGGAACACTAATCAACGAAGATGTCCATTCATTTCGATCAATCAGTTCACCGCCAAACAATATATCCATAAGATTTTTACCGATGTGTTTTAATTCAATATAGGTATTTCGGATATTGGACTCGTCTGGTGCCTTTATTGTTCGATACAACTCACCTAAATCATGAGCTAACACATACATGTACGGAATTTCTATATCATGAGAAAGCGAGAACTCTGCAAAAGGGGAATTTTCCGAAATCATAAGTCTCATATTTTGGTAAATACGCAACACCCTAAATTTTGAAGTATTCTGTACATTTCCGGCATCGCCAGGATACCATTCTTTCCAGGTTTTTTCAATATATTCAACGCCACTTAACAGAGCCTTCACCATTTGATTAAGATAGGATAAAAACTCTTCTCCATCAATAAAAACTCTTCTTTTAATAATGACGCCATTTTCAGCAGTATAAGCGCTGGAAAGAGTGTTGCATAGTGTATTTAATTTTTGTGGATACATTTCTACACTAATATCGTCATCTGGTTCATTTAAGAGTATGTGAAGGGATTTGTTAATACACATTGTCAGTAAAATGACAATGTGGTTATAAACATCATCGTTTACTGATATAGCCTGTTGCCGATAATAATCCCGTATTTGATCTATCGCAGTAAAATTGTTAAGAGCTTCTGCGTAATCCAGTAGCAGTCTTTCATTACTCATTGTAAACATCTCCTCATATCAGTAAACATCGATATCAAAAGTCTTAGAGACATCAAAAACTTCAATCAATTTGTTATCCATATGATTTTTCACCTCATTGTCCACAGAAGACAGTGCTACTGAAAGCAGCACCGTGCTATAAAGCCGGGGGTTGTTCTGTGATCTGCAAAAAATTTAGTCGCTTAATGCAGAAACAATAGAAGCAACACTGCCAACTACTTTACATGCTACGACTGCAAAATTAAGTAAACCCATAGTCTCTCCTCCTTATTCAAACACATCAATCACTGCAATTATTGCTCTTGCAATATTTTTAATTGTTTTTACAGTATTGGCATCCATGATATTTTCCTCCTGCTTATAAGGCTAATTTGAAAAACAACAGCTACATAAATGCGATTGATTTCCAAAATGGATTTTATTGCTCAATGCCCAAAGCCAACTTGATGCCCTTTACAAGTGCTGCCGAGTAGTTGATTTTATTTTCTTTTGCAAGAATATCCAACCATTGTGGGATGGTCACATTTTTCTTTACATAAATCTCTTTTGTGGCATTTCGGAAATATGGCATCCAGATGTGGATGTATACAACATTTGTTGCATTCATACTTGGATCAGGGAGCTTCTCGCCTCGGCTCTCCATATCCATTATTTCGAGTGCCAGACATTCCTGCGCTGAATGAATCGCTTCGTCCTCTGTATCGGCCTCGGCAATTCCTGCGTTTGGTAAATCGATAAATGTGAGTTGTACAAGTCCATTTTCATGTTTTATAGTTGCTGGATAAATATAATTTTCTTTCATTTTTCCTCCAAGGAAGATTACAATCTGTATTACTTACAATACGTATTGTAATCTTCCTTAATAAAAATGTCAATATATTTTTTTGAAAATTTTCAAATTGTGTTTTAATGTGGTTTGTCGTATACTAAGTATACGAAGTGTTCGTATGTATATAGTAATGATCTTTATGTAACCATTAACTATATTCCTTTAGGGAGGTACATATGACATTTCGCGAGATTGACAAGATTTTAAAAGCCGATGATTATGTTTTGGTGCGTATTACCGGTTCTCATTATCAGTACCGTAAAGCAGGAGTTCCTTATACCATTGTGGTTCCGAACCATAATGGAAAGGATATTTCCATCGGCGTTTTAAAAAATCTTGAAAAGAAAACAGGCTTATCTCTTCGGAGATAGCCTGTTTTTTTATTAGGTAGATGCCGGGGATGAGTGTCCCGGCACAAGGGAGGACCAGCCCCCCTCGATGCTTCAGAGTAAGGCACACAAATACTGCACTGTGTTTTTTATATCCTTTTGAGACATTTTTATAAACAACGCACCATTACAATGTACCGGTATATTAAATCAGAAAAAATGAACTTAGAGCTAGAAGAGGTGAGAGTTATGTGTTTGCGCACTGTTTGCGCCCGCAAACACAAGCATCAATCGGCATGTAAACTCCTTTCTTTATCTGGGTTTCGAGAGATGACAGAAGGTTCAAATCTGGTTGTCGCCTCTCTTATGAGAGCCTCAGAATCCTTTATTTATAAGGACTCTGGGGTTTTTTCTTTACCCTGAAATGTATGCAGATGAAAGAATACGCGGAAAATACAAACAAAATGGGGAAAAAGAGAAGTCATGATTTTTGCTGGCAGTCTTGCGGGAATCTGATTTATCATGATATACTGAGGATGATGACCTGACGAGATAAGAGAAATCATTCGAACTGATATATCCTATACGGCAGGGTTCAAATCGAACGCATGTGAGATATGACGCTTAATTCCGATCAGCGTAAGCAGACCGATTCTTCCCGGAATTGCTGTGTATACGCGCGGAGCGTTTGTCTGACTGAGATACAATTCTGGAAGGCAGGGGATACAATGGAGATAAAGGCAGGAATTTCCTTACAGACAAAGCAGGTGCTTTCACAGCTTCAGGTGGAGTCCCTAAACATTCTTGCAATGTCTATGACGGAACTGAAGGATTTTATGCAGAATGAGGAGATCGAGAATCCACTGGTTGAGTTTACAGCAGGTCAGGGTGAGGAAGCAGCTCCTGTTACTTATAAAGAGACGGAACGGTTTTATAATGGTACAGAACGGGAAGACAGCCGGGAAAATGAGCTATATGAGATAGAGGACAGTGAGAAGTCCATTGAAGATCTGGTGAACATGCAGCTTCATTGGAAGCAGATCGGGGATACAGAGAGGAAGATTGTGGATTTCTGCGTGCAGTCGCTTGAACAGAGTGGATATCTCCTGGTGCCGCCGCAGGAAATTGCGGAGCGGTTGAATGTTTCGAAAGAGCAGGTCGAAAACGTTCTTGTGATGCTGAAAGAGCTGGAACCGCAGGGAATCTTCGCCTCCGGACTCGAGGAATGTCTTATGCTGCAGGTCCAGGGGATGGACGAGGAAGAAAAGTTATCACGGATGATAAATGATCATCTTCAGGACATTGCTGAAGGAAAGATCAGCACGATATCAAGAGCTTTGAAGCTGTCGTCTGCTGAGGTCCGGAAGCTGATCCATATCATCAAAGAACTGAACCCACGGCCGCTGAATGGAGTTGGTGGAGAAAAAGCCCAGTATATTCTTCCTGACGTGCTCCTGAGTAATCAGGACGGACAGTGGAATATTGAACTGAATGATAAGTGGACCGGAAGTCTCGGAATCAATGATTACTATATTCACATGATGGAGACAGCTCAGGATCAGGAATTAAAGTCCTATTTTGAAAATAAGCTGCGCAGAGCCCGCTTTATCATGAACGCGATAGAGCAGAGAAGAGAAACTCTGACGGGAATCACAAGAGAGATCCTAAAGAGGCAGGAACCATATCTCCTTGGAAAAGGGCAGTTAAAACCAATGACTCTGGAGGAGATCGCTGATGCGGTGGAGATCCACAAATCTACGGTCAGCCGTGCGATCCGTGACAAGTATCTGAGGGCACCGTCGGGATGTTTCCTGTTCCGCAGCCTGTTTACAACAGGGATCCCATCGGGAGATGGGAATGGCGACGTGAGCAGAAATGCCGTGAAAGCGAAATTGAAGGAACTCGTTGCTGCGGAGGACAAGAAAAAACCGTGGAGCGATGAACAGCTTGCCGGATTATTGCAGGATGCCGGAATGCCGATCTCAAGACGTACGGTCGCCAAATACCGTATGGAGTTGGGAATTGGTGGGGCGTTCCAGAGGAAAGATGGTTAATGTTTGCCTGAGCTTGGGGAGTTTCCGGTTGCAGAAGTGGAATGCAGAAGCGAAAATGAGGAGAAATAAATGGAAAGCAACAAGTACATCGATTTTGTGGACATGTGGAATCTGATCGAGGCAACATCCACGGAATTTTTCTATGATCGTCTCGCAAAGATCGGACTCCACAGGGGACAGCCTAAAATGCTGAGATTTCTTGGCGAAAATGATGGATGCCGTCAGAAAGATATTGCGGATCGTTTTTTTCTGAGGGCGGCTTCTGTTTCAGGTGTTCTGAATACATTGGAAAAACAGGGCTTGATCGAGCGAAGGCAGAATCCGAGATCCAGACGTGAAACACTGATCTATCTGACAGAACAAGGGAAAGACAAGCTGGTTCAGGTCCATAAATTTTATGAAGAGATCAACGAACTGTGGTTTGAAGATTTTTCAGAAGACGAATATGAGGACCTGATGGAGCTTTTAGGAAAACTACAGAAATCTCTCGAAAAACAGAATCAGAAAGAACAAGAGGACAAAAACAGGTAACGATAAGCGGATATTCTGTGCGAAAAGATACAGAGTATTCGCTTTTTTAACAAGATCAAGGCAGTCCTCTGCCTCTATTGCGTAGAGCAATAAGCGGTGAAAGCGGATTGTGAATATTCTTGGACTAGAAAAAATTGATTGACAGTAAAAAAGAAACAAAGTATATTGTTAGTAATATAATTGTTAGGCACCATACTATCATATGAAGAAAGCGTAGGAAAAGCATATGCCATCTGTAATTTTACTTGATGTAGCCGGTGTTGTTGTCGGGACACTTGCCGGGTGCGGGATGAAGAAGTACATTTCGGGTTCTTTGAATGAGAGTATTAACCTGGCACTGTCTGTTATCTCTGCGGCTGTCGGTGTGGGACTTCTCGGAAAAGCGGTTCATATGTCGGCTGCTGTGCTGGCGCTCCTGATCGGCGGCACGATCGGTCATATCATTGGAATCGACAGACGGCTTGCGAATGTATCGAAGCTGCTCCCGGAAACAGGCGGAAGCGAGACCGCGCAGACACTTCTCGTTGCATTTACCTTGTACTGTATCAGTACGACGGGAATTATCGGTGCATTGACGCTGGGATTTGAGGGAGATACCACGGTGCTCATGACAAAGGCAATCATGGACTGTGTCGCATCGATCTTTTTCGCGGGAAGCAGCGGATGGGTTCTGGCTCTCATCAGTATTCCGCTCGGGATCATGCTGATGGCGTTTTATGGACTCTCGGAGTTTCTGATGCCGCATCTGACGGCGGAAATGATCGGAGATTTCTCCGCCTGCGGCGGTCTGATCCAGCTATTAAATGCGCTGCGGATCGCAAAACTAAAAAATCCGCCGGTTGCGGATTACATTCCGTCCCTGGTCCTGGTATTTTTTATCAGTATGTTCTGGACGAAATATATGTAAAGAACAGACAGCCCACAGGGGAACTTTCCTGTGGGCTGTTCGACAAATATCAGCAGAGAGAAACTGATGGATCATTGCATGATAATAACGTCAGTTTCACAGGCAAAAGAAAGATCTGCCCATAGATGCAGATCGGTATCATTCTCTAAGAAGAAAATACCTGCTTTAGATTTTGCGGATGCATGAATCCATGAAGACGATGATCAAATGAATGGAGGAAAACAGAGTGAAATATGCAGTTGAAAGGTTCAAAGAGGAACTTAGTGTTCTGAATAAAACGATCTGGGAAGCCGCAGAGATCAAGTATGAGGAATACCGTTCGGAAGCGGCTGTGATCGAGGTACTCAGAAAGCATGGGTTCCGGCTCGAAGAACAGGTGGCTGATATCCCGACCGCATTCCGGGCAGTCTATGGAAGCGGGAGACCGGTGATCGGTCTTCTGGCGGAGTACGATGCTCTGGACGGGCTCAGTCAGGCGGACTGCCTGGAGAAGAAACCGCGTCCGGAGACGAGATACGGACATGGATGCGGACACAATCTTCTCGGCACGGCAGTTGTGGCCGCCGCGCTGGATCTTAAAGATTACCTGGAGAAACATCCAGGGAGAGGCACAGTGATCGTTTACGGATGCCCGGCAGAAGAAGGCGGGAGCGGAAAGACGATCATGGCGGGAGCCGGAGTCTTTGATGAGATCGATGCGGCCATCACCTGGCATCCATGCACGATCAATGCGTCGATGGGCTGTTCCATGCTGGCAAACTGTCAGGCGTATTTCAGGTTTCACGGAAAAAGCAGTCATGCGGGAAATTCCCCGGAAAAAGGACGCAGTGCACTGGATGCTGTGGAACTCATGGATGTCGGAGTCAATTTCCTTCGGGAACACATGGAGATGACAGACCGGATCCATTATGCTGTCCTGAACACAGGCGGAACCTCGCCGAATGTAGTCCAGTCGGAAGCGGAAGTCCTCTATCTGGTGCGCAGCAGGACGAATGCCGGAGTAAAGGAGCTTTATGAACGCGTCTGCGATGTCGCGAAAGGGGCTGCATTGATGACGGATACAACGGTGGAGATCGAATTTGACAAAGCATGCAGCAATGTCATTCCGAATCTGCCGCTTGGAAAACTTGCATATGAGACAATGGTAAAACTCGGTCCGCCGGAATACACGGAGGAAGAGAAAGACTATGTAAAGAAATATCATGATCTTGTCGGTCAGGAAGCAGTGTGGAATGATGATGGGGCGGTTCCCCATTATGATATGGAACTGCGGAAAAAACTTGTGAAAGAACATCCGATGGCGGATTTCATTCTTCCCTATAAGATGGTATCCATGCCGGGAACCGGTTCTTCCGATATGGGTGACGTGAGTCAGATCGCGCCGCTGATCCAGATCGAGACGGCATGCTTTACGCAGGGCGCCCAGCCGCATTCCTGGCTGTGGGTGACTCAGGGGATCTCCTCTTTTGCAGAAAAAGGGATGATGTTCGCGGGACAGATTATGTCGGACATGACAAAACGGCTTCTGGAAGATCCGGAGCTTTTAGAAGAGGCGAAAGCAGATTTTAAAAAGAGAACCGGTGGCAAACCATATATCTGCCCGATCCCGGCAGGCGAAGGACCGCTTGCAAGAAGAAAATGCCGGATGGAGGCGGAAAAAGCGAGGCAAGGCGCTGAAATAGGCGCAGTGGAAAAGGATGACGCAGAAGCCGGACATACGGGTGAGAAGGCAGGTGAAAATAATGGCTGACGTAAAAAAATATGAAAAACTGCTGACAGACTTAAACAGCAGTCTCTGGGATCTGGCGGAGATCCGTTTTGAAGAGAAAAAGTCGTCCGCAATGATGGAAAAGATCCTGAAGGAACATGGATTTGAAGTGACGCGTGGAGCTGGTGAACTTCCGACCGCTTATGAGGCGGTATATGGAACAGGCAGTCCGGTGATCGGGCTTTTAGCCGAATATGATGCCCTGGACGGGCTCAGCCAGAAAGCGGACAGTACCGTTCATGAGCCCCGCCCGGAGACAACTCACGGGCATGGCTGCGGACATCACCTTCTCGGGACAGGAGTGATCGGAGCGGCACTGGCACTAAAAGACTATCTGGCAGATCACCCGGGCTGCGGCACTCTGAAGGTGTTTGGATGCCCGGCGGAGGAAGGCGGAAGCGGAAAGACATATATGGCGCGGGCCGGTGTCTTTGACGGGATCGATATCGCTCTCACCTGGCATCCGAGTACGATGAATGCTGCGATGACGGGAAGTCTTCTGGCAAACTGTCAGGCATATTTCCGCTTCCATGGAAAAAGCAGCCATGCGGGAGCGGCTCCGCAGAAAGGCAGGAGCGCGCTGGATGCACTGGAGCTTATGAATGTGGGGATCAATTATCTCAGGGAACATATGGAGATGACGGACCGAATCCACTACGCGATCACCAATTCCGGAGGCGTGTCCCCCAATGTGGTACAGGCTGAGGCGGAAGGACTTTATCTGGTGCGCAGCAGGAATAATGAGACAGTGAAGGAACTGTACCGAAGAGTTGTCAATATTGCAAAAGGTGCGGCGCTGATGACAGGAACAACAGTGGATATCGAGTTTGATAAGGCATGCAGCAATGTGGTGCCGAGTGATACACTTGGAAAACTCCTTTATGACACGATGGTGAAGATCGGGGTGCCTGAGTACACGGAGGAGGAGAAAGCATATATTATGGGATTTCGGCGGGTCATCGGAGATGAGGCGGCGGATCATGACCTCGGAATGCTGCCGGAATTTGATCTGGAGACACGGGAAGAACTTTGCCGGACGCATCCGATGGGTGATTTTATCCTGCCGTTTGAACCGCAGGAGGTTGTGGAGACGGCGTCCTCCGATATGGGAGATGTGAGCCAGATCGCACCGCTTTTACAACTGCAGTGTGCCTGCTTCTGCCTTGGAACCCAGCCGCATTCGTGGGTGGAGGTTGCACAGGGAAAATCCTCCTATGCGGTAAAAGGCATGATGTTCGCAGCGCAGACGCTGGCGGACGCTGCTGTGACACTTTATGAGACTCCGGAGCTGGTAAAAAAGGCAAAAGAGGAAAATGAGATGAGGACCGGCGGAAAGCCGTATGAATGCCCGATCCCGGTGGATGTTGTTCCTGTCCCGTTCCGAAAAAAGGGATAGGTTAAAAGTAACAATGAGGTTACTTTTCATGGGTAGGAATTTTCTGAACTGAAAATTCCGTACAATACAGTGGTGGTAGTGGATTTTGCCGATTCGGAATGCGAAGCATCGGCAAAATCCTGTTACAGTGCGCGGGCAAGGAGTGCCCGTGTACTGTAACACAATGAATGTAAAATATAAAGACATAAGTACTTGAAGTCCCAAAAAAAGTGTACTATAATAGCAGATGTCCCGCATTGACATGTGTGTAGCGCGGGACATTTTTAGAAACGGACACATCAGCAGTTAAAAGCGATAAAGTGCTTCCCGATAAAAAGGATGCGCTCATAAAAGCGGACCCCGTAACTGTGAGGATACTGAACAGTTATGATCGGGCAATTGGAACGGGTATCCGCAGGAAAATCACATATTTGGGGGAGAAGATCATGTCATTCAATTACAAAAGTTTACTTCCGACACCGGCACAGATCAAAGCGGAATTCCCGCTGACACCGGAGTGTGTGGAATTAAAAGTGGCAAGAGATAAAGAAGTTGCGGATGTCATCACAGGAAAGAGCGAAAAGTTCCTCGTAATTATCGGACCGTGTTCTGCGGACCGCGAGGACGCTGTATGCGAGTATATGAGCCGCCTTGCGAAGGTCAATGAGCAGGTAAAGGATAAACTCGTGATCGTCCCGCGTGTATACACGAATAAACCGCGTACCACCGGCGGCGGCTACAAGGGAATGCTTCATCAGCCGGATCCAGAGAAGAAGCCGAATATGTATGAGGGACTTGTTGCAATCCGTAAGCTTCATATGCGCGTGATCAAGGATTACGGATTTACAACCGCTGACGAAATGCTGTACCCGGAAAATTACAGCTATCTTTCCGATGTACTTTCCTACGTTGCGATCGGCGCGCGTTCTGTTGAGAACCAGCAGCACCGCCTTGTATCCAGCGGTATGGACGTTCCGGTCGGAATGAAGAACCCGACCAGCGGTGACCTCGGGGTTATGTTAAATGCGGTCTATGCAGCCCAGCATGGCCACGATTTTATTTACCGCACATGGGAAGTTGAGACAAAGGGCAATCCGCTTGCACACACGATCTTAAGAGGCGCAGTCAGCAAACATGGCCAGTGTCTGCCGAACTATCACTACGAGGATCTGGAGCTTCTCTACAGCCTGTATCAGGAGCGGGAACTGTTGAATCCGGCCTGCATCGTTGACGCAAACCACTCCAACTCCAACAAGCGTTATATGGAGCAGATCCGTATCGTGAAGGAAGTTCTTCACAGCCGCCGTCACTCAGAGGAGATCCACAACTTTATCAAGGGCGTTATGGTCGAGAGCTACTTAGAGCCGGGCAGCCAGAAGATCGGCGAGCATATTTATGGAAAATCCATCACGGATCCGTGTCTTGGATGGGATGATACGGAGAAGCTGATCTATAACATTGCGGATGAGATCAAATAAGAGATAGAAATTATCGGTATCAGCGCGCAGAAAGAGTACACTGAGAAGAGTAAATAGAGCGATTGTTGAGCCATCGGAATGAAGAACGAAAGTTACCATTTGGTAGCTATTCATAAAACAGTAGCACAACAAACTGAAACAGGGTAGCTGCCATACTGGGTGCAAAGCAAAACGGGCGTATCGTCTAAACGGCGATATGTCCGTTTTGTTACGCAGTAGAACGCCATTTTGAGGGGTATGAGTATTCCCCTTGCCGCCACTCATTTTGCCTTTGCTATTTGCTCGGTGGTTGATAGTCCAGTCGGAACTTCATAACAGCCATGAGCAACTTTTCGTTTAATTGCTTCTTCATATCGGCGTTTCCTCCGCTTAGTCTGCCGATATAGGCTTTGTGCCGTTCCTGCACCGTAAGGAGTGCGGCGGTATCGCCCGTGATTGCCCTTTCAATCACTTCATAGGGAACAAGGTTGTATTTACTATTCTTCATCATTCATCTTCTCTATTTCTACCCGCAACTGCTTCAAGGCAGTGTTTTTCTGATAATTGACTATTGTGCGTGGCTTTCCCAATAACGCCGCAATCTGCCAGTCCCTTAGTTGCAGATAATAGCGCATAAAGATAATTTCCCGCCAACTTTCCGATAAGCACAACAAGGCTTTTGCTAACTTTTCACTGTCAACAATTACCATCTGTCCGTTGACTTCAAAGGTAGTCGGCTTATCCTGCAAGACAAAGTATTTATCTGTGCTGTGCGGCGCAAAAGAAGTATTCTCTTGTAAGTATTCAAATGATAGTTCGCACTGCGTTCTGCGCTTCCTCTCCCTGTAATAATTACAGGCTTCATTGTGCAATACGGCTTTGCAAAATGCGTGAAAGCGGCGTTCGATACTTTCTCTGTATTCTGTGGATAACATCATTCTCACCCCCCTTTCCATTTGTAATGAGGGCTATAACAAAACCGCCTGTGCAGCGCAAAACTGAACAGACGGTTATGCTATATGATGTGATAATGCATTTATGATGATGTGAGAGTTCCTCTTGATAGTCGCAATATCCCGTAGGTAGGAACGGGCTTTTTTTTGATAAGCTACTGATTGGAAAACCGTGTTGACATAAAACGGACATGACGATACCTCCAAAGATACCGCCATGTCCCTAAAAATGGGCGACTTTATCACGTCCCCGTAAATCCAATTTTGCAAAAGGAGAACGGCGGCTTTATCTTCATAAAACTGTCGCCTAAGTTGCAATCTGTCAGCAATCGCATAGGTTGTCAAAAAAGAAAGAGCCGATAACCGCATTTCAAACCTGTGTGTTATCGGCTCTGCGTCTTTGCGTCTGGCTCTATGATAACTGATATATTCATTTGTTGTACGCTAATAAGAGTTTCCTGCTTGCATTTTGGGCAGTATAGGGGAAAGTTTTTTAGTTCGGTATCGCCCCGTATTCTCAACCTTGTTTTGCTCTGACATATGGGGCATATTATCCATTCAGTATTCATGCTAAATGCCCCAATCTTGACTAATCATTTGCTGCTTTACCATGTGGGGGTAAATCTTACCCGCGTTCATCAGTTCCCCCGGCGTTCCCTGTTCGGCAACGGAACCGTCTGAAAGCACAACTACTTTATCCGCGCCGCTTACGGTACGCATACGGTGGGCGATAACAAGTACAGTCTTATCCTTTATCAGCCTTGACAAGGCAGCCTGTATCAATGTTTCATTCTCTACATCAAGGCTTGCCGTTGCTTCGTCAAGTAAGATGATAGGAGAATTTTTAAGGAAAGCGCGGGCGATTGAAATACGCTGCCTTTCACCGCCGGACAGTTCGCAGCCGTTTTCACCAATCATACTGTGATAACCGTCCGGGAGCTTTGCCGCAAATTCTTCACAATTTGCCAGTCTTGCCGCCGCAATCACTTCCTCATCTGTGGCGTCCTTCCTGCCTATTCTGATATTCTCCATAATTGTATTGTTAAACAGCGTCACATCCTGAAACACAATAGAGTACAGCGACAGCAAGATTTCCGGCTCTATTTTCGATATGTCCATACCGCCGACAGTGATTTTTCCTTTGCTTATATCCCAAAACCGAGCGGCAAGGCGTGATACCGTAGTTTTACCTCCGCCGGACGGTCCGACCAATGCGGTAACTTCTCCCTGTTTTGCCGTAAAGGACACGTCTTTCAAAACGGTTTCTCCGATATTATAGGCAAATCCTACATGGTCGAACACAATATCATAGCCTTTATTTGTTACATGCTTGCTGCCTGTTTGAATGGGCTGGTCAAGGATTTCGTTCATACGGTTTATGTTTGTTTTGGTGGAGATTACCGCAGCAAGATTTTGTAATGCACCCTCAAGCGGGGCATACAGCCTTGAAGCTACAAGTAAAAACATAAAAAACAGCGGAATATCAATCTCCCCACGAATAAGTAGAGCAGAGCCTACAAGCGCAACCGTAGCAATCCCGAGCTTTAATATCAACGTAGAGGAAACAACGAAAAGGGCAGTCCCAAGTTCTGTTATAATATGCCGCTTTTCCACATTATCAATTTTCTTATCCAGCCCTTTCAGATAACTTTCTTCCGCATTGTTCGCCTTTAAGTCCTGCAAACTCTCGATACACTCCTGTACGCCGCTTTCAAGCGCGACATTTGCCGCTACGGATTTACGATTAAAGTATTCCTGTATGCGGGCTGAAAGGAATGTAATTGTAAATGCTATCGGCAAAACCCAAACAGCCGCAAGAGCCATACGAAAGTCTATAGCAAACAGGCAAATCGCAACCAGCGTTGTTGAAATAAGGGAGCCTGCCAAAGCGGGTACATAATGGGAAAATGCCTGTTCAAGTGTGGCACAATCACCCATAATGGAGTTTGTTAAATCGGCAAGGTCTTTTTTTCCAAAAAAGGATAAGGGGATTTTGCGGAGCTGCTCTGCTAACGAAATGCGTCTTACTCCGCTTTCCACATAAGTCGCTAAATAGGTGGCGTTATATTGAAACCAAGTTACAACAAAGATAAGGCATAGGCAAACCAAAGCGCCAACCCCATAGAAAGCAATGCGGCTTCCATTTACGCCCCCGTTCATGATATCAATAACAAAATTATAGAGCAGCCCCACCGGAAGCATAAACGATATATCCTGCAAAACGCAGGCAATACAACCTTTTATCAAATCGACAGCTCCTTGTCTTGATAACGCAAATCGTCTTTGCAATGTTTTAATCATGCTGTTACCTCCTTTGCAATTTTCCATTCTGCTGCTTCGGAATAATTCTTCCACATTCTTGCAAATATGCCGTTTCTCTCTATCAACTCATTATGCGTGCCGCTCTCGACAATCTCACCGTCTTGCATTACATAAATACAATCAACACCTATGATTGACGATAGCCTGTGTGCAATCATAATAACAGTTTTTCCCTTTGAGAGAGCAGATAAAGCCTTCTGGACACGCACCTCATTATCGGGGTCAGCAAATGCGGTCGCTTCATCCAGAATTAGGATAGGCGCATTTTTCAAAATTGCGCGGGCAATCGCTATTCTTTGCTGTTCACCGCCGGACAGGTACACGCCGTTTGTACCCACAACCGTATCAATGCCATTCGGTAATTTTTCGATAATATCCAGGCATTGTGCAACTTCCAGTGCATGAGCGATTTCTTCGCGTGAGGCGTCAGGCTTTGCCATACGCACATTTTCCAATATGGACGCTTTGATAAGACGGCTATTCTGAAATACAAAGGACACCTTATTCATCAATGTTTCCTTTGGAATGTCGCGTATGTCGATATTCCCTATTAGTATGCGCCCTTTTTGCGGGTCAAAAAATCTTGTTACAATATTTGCAAGGGTCGTCTTGCCGCCGCCGGACGCACCTACCAATGCAATCACCTGTCCCGGTGCAACCCGAAGTGACACATCATTCAGCGCGTTTTTTTCTCCGTCATAGCTGTAACTAACGTGTTCTAATGTAATTCCATTGTCTTTAGGGGTATTATTCACGCTGCTTTCAGACAATGGTTTTTCGTTTAGCACTTCATCAATTCTGCCTAATGCGTCCCCTACAATCATTGCGTCCTCGCTCATAAACATAATTTTTGTGAGTGTTGTACCGATGACAGGAGTAATCACAATATAGAAGATAAGGTTTAGAAGCAGTTCATTTGTTACGCCGCCCCTTGTAAAGAGAATACCTCCGGCAATCAGAAACGCGAATACGCCGTTGATTGCCGTTGTGTAGCACATCATAGGCAGACGCATTTCTTTTGTATAGGCAATAACCCATTTTTCATAGTTATCAATGGTGCTCTTAAATCGTTTGAAGGAAAAGATAGTCTGACCAAAGGCCTTTACCACTGGAACACCCCTTACATATTCCACCGCCTCATTAGACATCTCCGAAAGAGCGTTCTGGTACTCTTTCATCTTTTCCTGCATCCCTTTTCCAGTCATGCCCATCATAAACAGAAAACCAAGCACAACCGGAACAAGGCTCAAAAGCCCTAACCGCCAATCGAAAGCAAGCAGTAAAACAAGCAGCCCTATGGGGGTGGCAATCGCTCCCGCTTTGTCGGGGAGCCTGTGTGCAAGATAGGTTTCCGTTGCAGCGCTTGAGGTGTTGACAATCCTTCGCAGATTGCCGCTTCCGTACTTTTCTGTTACCCCCAGCGGCAGGGCTGTGATGTGCCGCATAAGCTCTTTTCGGATATTGGCGGCAACCCGGAATGCGCTCATGTGCGAACACATCAGACCGGCGATATAGACAACAATAGAGAGTACCGCAAACAATACCGCAGACCAGCCGTAGCTTGTGACATTCCCCGCCTGTGAGAAGTCCGGGGAAACTTCCAGTATGTCGTGAATGATACGCCATATATACCAAAACGGCACAAGAGCCAACAGCGCACTCATGACTGACAGTACCCAGGAAAGATAGGTCAATATTTTATGCCCTCCGGCATAACCCATCAATCTTGATAGATTAGACTGTTTTTTCATTGAAAAACCTCCTTAAAATTTTTATGATAAAAGAGATTATGGAAACCTCAAATATCCACTTTTTGAGTTAGCAACAACTAACTTGCATGTAAAAATTATAGGGCTTATTGCCCCATAATTTTCATCCACCCTGCGGTGTAAAAGGCTCTCATTTCTTTTAGATAATGCTTTGCTTCTTCAAGCGGCATTTCATGTATAATCAATTCAAAAAAAGTGTTGAACATTCCTGTGATTAAGATATGCTCCAACCGTTCATCAATGGGTGGGGCAGGTCTGCCGAGCTTTTCAAGAACTATTAAATAATCATGTGTTGCATTTGTTTCTATTTCCACCATTTCGTCAATCAGCTTTGAAAAGCGCGTTCCCTCGGAACAACAAAGAATGAGCTTAAATTCATTCAAGTGTTCATAGGCGTACAAAAGCATTTCATACATACACTCGCCGGAAGTAGAGGTAAGATTGTCAGGCTGCTCCTCTGGCGGGATTTCTGCAAATTCTTTTTGCGCCTTGCGAAAGCAATCTAATAGAAAGTTGTAATGTTCGCCGACTAACGCTTCAAATAATTCTTCCTTGCTGTCATAGTAACCATAAAACGCCCCAGTTGTCACGCCCGCCGTCTTGACAATATTCCGCAAAGAAGCGGACTTAAAGCCTTTTTCAAGAAATTCTTGCATGGCGGCTGAAAGAATTAAGTGTAATGTCGTCTGCTCTACTTCATTCATTAACTCACTCCTCTCATATAACATCGTTATATATCACTGTTATATGATACAGTAAAGAGGGAGCTTTGTCAATAGTTTGAAAATTTTGCATTATAGAATTGGCATTTTTCGATTTTCTCCGTATTAAGAAGTGAGAAAACTTTTTGAAAAACCTTTCTCTGAAACTTTGGCAAAACCGCCTCCTGCGGTGTTGTAGGTAGTGAAAGGAGAACTGCGAATGGAAAATAGAAAACGGAACGTGCAAATATCCTATGACCTTGTGGGAATACTCCCCGCGTCCTTGCTCGCTGACCTGTAAAACGGAGAAACGGCATAGCCGAAGCTGTGCCGTTTCTCGAAAACAACTCTATGCTGTTTTATGAGTGACGACCTTTCCGGTGGCTTTTTATTCACCAGGAAATTTCGATGGAATCACCTGTTATATTTGATTCCGTTCGTATCCTGCAGTATTTTTTTGCGAAAATTCTCTCTCATAAAAGAAGATATACTGCTGCAGCACACCTGCAAATCCCGGATATTTCGAGAAGTTCTCCGCGATCAGCGCCTCGCAGAGCCGCGTTTCCGGGACATGTCCGGTACAGTGGCTTTTCGGGGCGTACTCCCGCAGCAGGATCTTTTTGATCCAGGTGTCCACCGGGAAAGCACCGATATGGTGAAGGCCGAAGAGGCAGATGCAGTTGGCAACCTTGACGCCGATTCCATAGCAGGAAAGAAGAGCTTCCATGGAGTCCGCATAGTTCATCCCTCGCAGGCGGTCAAGATCCAGCTTTCCGGAGCAGATGTCCTCGCAGGTCCGCTTGATGTACTTGGCGCGGTAGCCGAGCTTTAAGGCGAGAAGATCATCCAGAGAGGCACGGTTTAACTCTTCAGGGGTTGGAAAAGCATAATAGTATCCAGAGACAGTCGGGGGAATTTTATGTCGTGTCCCATATTTTTCGCTCAGCGCTTCCACCAGTGCCCGGATCGCAGGGATCGTTTTCTGCTGTGAGATAATAAACGTAATGATCATCTCCCAGAGATCCTGATTCAGGATCCGTATCCCATTGCCGAAAGCTGCCGCCTTCGAGAGATAATCATCCATCGGATCGATCGCCCGGATATAAGCATCATAATCCGTCTCAAGGTCAAAATAATGTTCCCAGAATGCGAACTCATCATTTGGACAGTGGAAAGTCACCTCATCTCCATGCTGTTCTATGATGAGAAAATGTCTGCCGCTGATAACCCGGTAAGCCGTCTGTGAACGATTCGGATCACACGGAACCATGCGGAAACACTGACCGGAGTCGGCAATCTGGCGGATGTTGAAGTTTTTTAAAGCTTTTGTGATCATAAAGTCTCCATAAAGATGTATGAAATAGTTCCCGGATAAAGTGGGAAAGTATTCGAAGTTCCATGCAAAGTGCGGGAACTGCAGGTATCAAAAATACCACCCGGCAGGAAATTCCAGCGGGTGGTAAAAATGAATTGCATATTTCAGTCTGGCGGAAGAAAAATTACTGCTCAGCTTTCTTATTCGCTTTCGCCTGAAACTTCTCATTCTGGATAATGAAGCGCTCGTGGCGGCCTCCGCCGATCTTTCCTTTGGCATCGTAAGCGGCAACATCAAATACGAGGCGGCGTCCGTCTACCTCGACAAGTTCAGTCTCGCACCATACGGTCATTCCAAGCGGTGTCGGTGCGTCGTGTGTTACGTTTAAGAGTGTACCCACAGTACCGCAGCCCTCGTCGAGCTGATCAGCAACGCTCATCCAGGCGGTCTTTTCCATTAAAGCGGTCATAGCCGGTGTCGCGAACACGTCGAGTGTGCCGCTTCCCATTGTTTTTGCGGAGTTTGCGTCAGAGACAACAACTTCCTGTCTTCCTTTTATTCCAGTTTCCAGCATAAGTTTGTCCTCCATGATTAAATGAATACCACAGTTTACAATACCGGAGATCCTGACAGTGACAGCGAAGATCCGGGATTTAAACCGGGAAAGTGTGGTCAGCGCGGCGTTATCCTGCCTGACACTGACATATAAAGTATAGAATACTCATACATAAATTGCAAGAAAAAGACTTACTGGTCTGTGATCATTTTTTTCAGATTCTCAAAAAGCTCCAGATCGGATTTTGTCACGCGGATGTTGGAGGCAAGTTCCTTTCCGTCCGGTTCGATAACCTTAAATTCGATGATCATGTTTTCCTGAATGCCATGTTTGTAGACCGCACGCCAGAAAGCCGGGAATTTCGGATGATTTCTGGTAAAGGTCTGCCAGGAGCTTTTGAACTGCAGAAACATCATTGGATTTATACTCAAAATATTTTCCTCTTTCCTAAAATTGTGTTTCGGATAGTCACGCAGCGGGTCAAATGGACGCCGATGCCACTGTTTGCGCAAGGCACGAACAGTAGCATGCTGATGAATTCCAGTATAAAATATTTGAGCAGGAATTGCAAGATATGGGAATAGTATGCTACAATTAGCACTGAGAAAGTGGTTGCTGTATACGGATCGGAATTTTCCGAACTGAAAATTCTGCTCAATACAGCGGTGGATTTTGCCGATCTGGAATGCGAAGCATCGGCAAAACGATGGTCAGCAGTTGTAAAGGAGCGAGATACAATGCTGGAGGACGCAAAAAAACGGATGGCCGAAAATGTCATTTGTAATTTGAAAAAAAGAAATATGGAGGGGATCTATTGCCGGGATAAGGAAGCGGCAGTGGAAACGGTCCTCTCGCTGATCGAACCTGGCGCTTCCATCGGCTGGGGCGGCTCGGCATCGATCCGGGAGCTGGGAATCCTGGCTGAATTGGAAAAATCCGGGCATGAGATGCGGGATTACCCGATGAAAGATAAAGAGACGATGGGAAATCCGTCATATCTCGGCTCCTGCAGTGCGGACTGTTTCCTTATGGGAACGAATGCAATCACTGTAAAAGGCGAACTGGTCAATATTGACGGTGCGGGAAACCGTGTGGCCTGTCTGATCCATGGACCAAAGCAGGTGATTATTGTTGTCGGAATGAATAAGATAGTGCGGAGTATTGAGGATGGGATCGACCGGATCCAGACGCAGGCTTGTCCGATCATTGCAGATGCTACCGGCCGGAAAACGCCATGTGGTGTAAAGGGAGTCTGCATGGACTGCCAGTCCCCCGACTGTATGTGCTGTTCGATCGTTGTTACACGGAGATCCCGATATGACGGACGGATCAAGGTTGTGATCGTTGGGGAAAATTTAGGCTATTAAAATAAGATTACTGGAGGAACCCAATGTTTTTTATTGGCGGAATTACTCAGGGAACAAAAGAGCTGGTTTATAACGCGGCGGCGATGATCTGTGGCCGCTGCGGGAGATATGGACGGTATCAGGTGTTTATGACCTATATGTGCCTGTCCTTTTTCTTTATTCCAATCTTTAAGTGGGGACGAAAATATTATGTGAAGACAAGCTGCTGCGGGACCGTTTACCAGCTGGACGAGGAAGTCGGAAAGCGGATCGCCGCAGGAGAGGATGTGCCGATCCGGGAGGAAGACCTTACCCTTGTTTCAGAGGGGCATGATGCCCCGGCCTGGGATGTGCCGGTGAAGCGGTGTTCAAACTGTGGCTATGAGACGAAAGAAAATTTTGACTATTGCCCGAAGTGCGGAAAGAGGTTTTAAGACATGAAGATCACATACATTCATCACAGCGCATTTCTTGTGGAGACGGAATCGGCGTATCTGCTGTTTGACTATTTTCAGGGAAAACTGCCGGAGTTTTCTGAGGAAAAGCCGCTCTATGTGTTCGCCAGTCACAGACATCCGGATCATTTTTCAAAGGTGATTTTTGAACTGGAGGAGAAACATCCGAAGATCTATTATATTCTGGCATTTGATATCTGGAGTAAGCGGGTTCCGGAATCTTGTAAAGGAAAGACAGAATTTTTAAATCCGGGGCAGGTGCTGGATGATGGAACGCTGAAGGTCGAGGGATTTAAGTCTACAGATGAGGGCGTCGCGTTCTGGTGCAGTGTGGATGATCTGGAGATTTACCATGCAGGCGACCTGAATCACTGGTATTGGGATGGGGAAGATCCGCAGTGGAATAAGAACATGGCGAAAGCGTACCAGGAAGAGATCTCGAAGATGCACGGGCGGACAGCGGATATTGCGTTCCTGCCGCTGGATCCGAGACTCGGTGAATATTTTTACTTGGGAATCGATGATTTCGTGAAGGAAGTCGACGCGAAACATATTTTCCCGATGCACTTCTGGGGGGAATACGATGTGGCGGAGCGGCTGAAAAAAATGCCGTGTTCGGCGGGATACCGTGACAGGATCGTTGAGATCCATGAAGAGGGAGAAGGCTGGGAAATCTGAGAGGGGGAATAAAATGCAGCTTGCGACCTCAATGAATATCGGGAAAGTGATGGATGAAGAAGCGAAAAGAGAACGGTTTGCTTCCTGGTATATTACATTACCTGGAATTCCTGAGTACGAAAAAGAAATGATAGAGAAGTCATTGAAATATAACGTGTGGAAAGAACTCATAACACTATTCGTTATTTATATGATCTTATCATTGACATGGTTTTTCGGCGCTGGGCTGTATGATCCTTTTCAGAGCATAACGGGCTATAAACTCACAGGAAAAAAGAATGTCATCGCAGTTGTACAGGAAGATGGACAGTCATTGCGTCTGAAAGATCCAAATAAAGGTGAGCATGTACAGTATACACTTGCCGAACTTGGAATGGATCCGGTACAGTATTCTTACGGAAACAGGCTTCAGACATACTGGGAGAAGGAAACGGATGGTGAGTATCATTTCCTTGCCATACTGCCGGAAAAACAGGTATCGAAAATAGAAGGCCTTTATTACGGGGTGATAGGAGTCGGATATTTTACGATCCTTATTGGCGGAATCAGCGTATTTTTCATTCGAAGGAAGCGGTACACAGGATGGTTTCCGCGCTTCTACGACAGGATGGAAAAGTTTTATTCAGAGTATGATGTCTGGAAAAAGTACAGTGTTGAAAAGGGATATGACACAATAGATGCCATTATTGCTTACGGAAATGAAAATCAGTCCTCCTTTGTAAAAAAATTTTCCTGTACCCGGCTTACAAGAGAGGAAGAGAAGAAAAAGAAATCAAAGATAGTCGCTGCATGGTTGATGACCATAATTGGCGCGACAGGAATCGTACTGATCATTTCACTGCAGGTGAGTACTGCGTCAGAAATCAAACAAAGGAAAAATGAGGCAAGAACGGCAGCTGTTTTAGAAAAACTGCAGGCTGCGATCAACGAAAAAAGGCCCGGTCCTGCTGATGGATCAGAAAATTACAGCTATGCAGATATGATCGACCGGGCGAGAAATACATTTCCGGAAGAAGATGTTTACTACAAGCTTCTGACAACCGAAGAGTACGTTGCTCTAATTGTCACAACAAAGAAAAAACAAAATGTCTGCTTTGACCGGTATGTACCGGTACATGGCTCAATTGGCGAAGAGGGAACGGAGTATAAGCTTGAAATTTCCATGGTATCAGATGCAATCCAGCCGGATGACATTTTGCATAATTATACAGGGATTCTTTTGTCCCCGACATCGTAATGTGAACAAATATAAATTGAGAGGAGAACACCATGAAATTCACATTTGCGCACAATAATTTTAATGTCACAGATCTTGACAAGTCCTTAAAATTTTATGAGGAAGCTCTTGGATTAAAGGAAGTAAGAAGAAAAGAAGCGGCGGACGGGAGCTTTATCCTGGTTTACCTCGGAGACGGCGTGACACCGCACCAGCTGGAACTCACATGGCTCAGGGACTGGGAGAAGGATCACTATGATCTTGGAGACAACGAGTTCCATCTTGCATTCCGGGTAGATGATTTCGAGGCGGCTCACGCAAAGCACAAAGAGATGGGATGCATCTGCTTTGAAAATGAGAAGATGGGGATCTACTTTATCACAGATCCGGATAATTACTGGCTGGAGATCGTGCCGACAAGAAAATAATGAAAAGGTCCGACAGCCAGATATATGAAAAATTCACACATCAGGCAGAAATGACGGAAACTGTTCTCACTGGAAAAATAGCAGCCGGTCAGAGATAGGAAACATAGAAACAGATAAAACAGGAGGAGCTAAGATGATTCTGATTAAAAACGGACGAGTAGTAGACGCAAAGAGCAATACCGACGGGATCCTGGACGTTGTCATTGATGGCGGAAAGATAAAGACCATCGGAAAAGTGGAAGATGATGGAAGCTATGAGCAGGTGATCGACGCAGACGGCTGTGTCGTAGCGCCGGGCCTCATTGACGTCCATGTTCACTTCCGTGATCCGGGACTTACATACAAAGAGGATATCCAGACAGGTTCCGCTGCAGCGAAAAAAGGCGGATACACAACGGTTGTCACCATGGCAAATACAAAACCGCCGGTAGACAATGTGGAGACCGTAAAATATATCATCGAAGAAGGAAAGAAGACAGGCATCAATGTTCTTCCGGCCGCATGCGTTTCTGTTGGAATGAAGGGGCAGGAGCTCACGGATATGGACGCCTTAAAGGCAGCAGGAGCCGTTGGATTCACAGACGATGGAATCCCGCTGATGAACGAGAAACTCGTCTACGAGGCCATGAAGAAGGCGAAAGAGCTAAATGTACCGCTGAGCTTCCATGAGGAAGATCCGGCATTCATCTCCGAGAACGGAATCAACGCAGGTGCAGTCGCAAAAGAGCTTGGAATCACAGGTTCCCCGGCACTTGCCGAGGATTCTCTCGTGGCTCGTGACTGCATGATCGCCCTGCACACAGGCGCGTCAGTCAATATCCAGCATATCAGCTCCGCCACATCTGTAAAGGCTGTGAAGCTTGCGAAAGAGCTTGGCGCAAATGTGACAGCGGAGGTCACACCTCACCATTTCACATTAGATGAGACCGCTGTTTTAGAACATGGCGCAATGGCGAAGATGAACCCGCCCCTTAGAACCGCGAAGGACCGCGAGGGCATTATCGAGGGAATCAAGGACGGTTCCATCGACATGATCGCCACCGACCACGCTCCGCACAGCGCGGAGGAAAAGGCAGTTATCCCGGTATGGAAAGCACCGAGCGGAATTATCGGTCTTGAGACTGCTCTCGGCCTTGCGGTGACAGAGCTTGTGAAGAAAGGCCACCTGACTACCATGCAGCTTGTGGAGAAGATGTGCGTGAATCCGGCGAAGCTGTATCACTTTGATAAGGGATATCTGACAGAGGGCGGGGATGCCGATATCGTGATCTTCAATGAGAACGAGGAATGGACCGTTACAGATGATGAGATCGCGTCCAAGTCCCACAACACGCCGTTTATCGGAACAAAGCTTTTCGGACGTGTGAAGTATACGATCTGCGGCGGAAAGATTGTATACAAGGATTAAGAACATACAGCAGAGCTCCCTGGCATCGGGCTGATAAGACTCAGAGAGTCCGGTTGGAGCTGGATCCGGGGAGTGCAGCTGTTTTCAGCAATGCAGGAGGAGGCAAAGCTGAGAAGTGTGAGAAATAAAGAACAGGAGAAAACAAGTCATGAAAAAATACCAGGTGCTTCTTTTGGATGTGGATGGAACACTTCTGGATTTCGACAAGGCGGAGAGGATCGGCATCGATCGGGTACTCACCCACTTTGGCGTACCGGCTACAGAGGAGAATGTGCAGAAGTACCACCATTTGAACAAAAGCTACTGGCAGAAGTTAGAGCGCGGGGAGATCACGAGAGAGCAGGTGTTAAACCTGCGATTTGAGGATTTCTTCAGTGACTTCGGAATCAAGGTAAATGGCGCTGAGGTCGATGGATTGTACCGCCAGACATTAAATGAGAGTGCGTTTCTCTTAGACGGAGTCATGGACCTCCTTAATGGCTTAAAGAATCATTATGAGCTTCATATCGTCACAAACGGCGTGGCGGAGACCCAGTATAAACGCCTCGCGGCAGCAGGCCTGGACAAGCTGTTTCAGGGAATCTATGTTTCCGAGGAATCCGGATACCAGAAACCGCAGCAGGAGTATTTTGATTACTGCTTTGAAAAGATGGGCAGAAACGATGTGGAGAACATGCTGATCATCGGTGACTCCCTGACTTCTGACATCCGTGGAGGAAACAATGCCGGAATCGATACTCTGTGGTACAATCCGCACCACCAGGAGAACACGGCCGGGGTGCATGTGGATTACGAGGCGGATACGCTGGAAAAGATAGGTGAGATGCTGAGTTAATTTCGGAAAGACAGCAGCAGGCAATTTTTCTGAAAAGTTATGTAAACTAAAAGCGCCTGGAACGAGATAAAATCCATTTGAAGGCTGGTTTTAATGCCGGTATCTTTCATAATTGCAAAAAGTCATAGCAATACTAAGAAACATTGTCAGACATCTTGACAAATACGAGGATTTTTCTTATAATTAAGCTTTCCCGGAGAGCATTGTCCGCCGCATACGGATCCGGTGAAGGGACAGAAAGAGCGGCGGCGAATATATAGAAATGAGGGGTGTATTTCATGAACAAGAACACGACAGATATCACATTATCAGCTTACTTTAACGACATCGTGATCGGATATTACGAGGACGAGGATCTGGTAAAACAGTTTGGAAGACAGCTTGGATTCGACGTGGATATGGACACCTTTATGGCGGTATCATTCCAGTATCCGTCTGATATGAACGTAAAACCGGAAGACCGCGAGAAACTTACAAATGCGGCAAATGCGATCATCGCTCTCTCCGACATCAACAAAAAGATCGGCGGCAAACAGATCATTACCTGCGACAGCGGTGACTGTGTGATCCTGATCATGAAAGATAAGTCCGGAATGCGCGACCTGATCCCGCAGATCAAGGAGACTGCTCTTCAGGAAGTTGAAAAGATCGAGTCCGACAGAAAGATCCGTGTCGGCATCGGTACGATCGAGAGCGGCATCAAAGGCATCAAGCATACATACAGCAATGCCCAGGATGCAGTAAAAGCCGGCGAGATCTTCAAGAAAGACCGTGTGATCCTTGAATACATGGGAATGGAGATCTACAGCAGTATCAACCAGATGGTTGTAAACTTCGGTGACCGCCTTACCAGAACCGTATTAAAACAGCTCGGTGAGACTGAGAAGCGGGTTCTCGCGAAATACTACAAATGCAAAGAGGACATCGCTGAGACTGCAAGACAGCTCGGAATGTCTGAGGATGATGTAAAAACAAGCTTAAATATGGTCCGCATCAACACCGGACTTGACGTAAACGATACAGAGGATAACTTCAAGCTACACTTCATTATGATCGCGAAGAAAGTTCTTGAGAATGACGAGAGAATCAAGAAGAATCGTTAATTCACCAGGAAATTTCTGCAGCTGTCTGCGTAAGGCATGAACAGCAGCGCGTAAAAGGTGGACGATACAGAAGAAATCAGCAACAGCCCTGCGCATAATATGTGCCGGGCTGTGAGCCGTTATGGACGGTAAAATGCTGAATGGTAAAAGACGACAAACCGGCGGGGATCTGCCGGACAGAAGGGGATACACATATGAAGACAATGCTGGAGCGCGGAGCCGGAATTTTAATGCCGGTGTCAAGTTTGCCGTCACCGTATGGAATCGGTACATTTGGCAGTGCGGCCTATGAGTTTGTGGACTTTTTGAAGAAGGCAAGACAGAAATACTGGCAGGTTCTGCCGGTCGGACCGACAAGCTACGGGGACAGCCCGTATCAGTCGTTTTCCGCGTTTGCGGGGAATCCGTATTTTATCGATCTGGACACACTGGTGAAAGAGGGACTTCTCACACAGGATGAGATCAACGCCTGCTACTGGGGCGATAATCCGACCCAGGTGGCATATGATGCAGTGTTCTGGTACCGTTTCCCGCTGCTTAAAAAAGCGTATGCGAGAAGTGAGTACCGGGAGGAACAGGGCTACGAGAAGTTCTGCATGGACAGCTGGTACTGGCTGAACGATTACGCGTTCTACATGGCACTAAAGTTCCATTTTGATAATAAAGAATGGCTGGCCTGGCCGGAAGACATCCGCTTCCGCAAAAAAGAGGCAGTGGAGTCCTACCGTGAGGAGTTAAAGGACGAGATCGACTTCTGGAAATTCCTGCAGTATAAGTTTTACCAGCAGTGGGGAAAACTCCGCACATACGCGAATGAACAGGGAATCTCCATCATCGGTGATATTCCGATCTATGTGGCGCTTGACAGTGCGGACGTCTGGACACATCCGGAATTATTCCTTCTGGACGAGGAAAACCTGACTCCGCTCAAGGTTGCCGGAGTTCCGCCGGATGCCTTCAGTGAGACGGGACAGCTCTGGGGCAACCCGCTGTACCGCTGGGATGTCCAGGAAAAGACAGATTTTGCATGGTGGAAGGAGCGTATGAAAGCGTCCGCCCGCCTGTATGATGTAGTCCGCATCGACCACTTTATCGGCGTGACCCAGTATTACGCGATCCCGGCCGGTTCCGAGGACGGAAAGACCGGAGAATGGTTAAAGGGACCGGGAAAGAAACTCACGGATGCGATCAACATGGTCATCGGGGACACGAAGATCATCGCGGAGGACCTCGGGATCTTTGTTCCGGAAGTCAAGGAACTTCTCGAGGAGACCGGCTATCCGGGAATGAAGATCATCGAGTTTGCATTCAGCGGTGACCGCTTCAACGAGCATCTCCCGCATATGTACTCTCCGAATTCTGTCGTTTACGGCGGAACTCACGACAATGAGACTCTGGTGGGCTATTTTAAGCCGGAAGAGCGCCAGTGGTGGGAATTACAGTACATTGCGGATTACATGGGCGTCTCCCATCAGCATGAGGTCGTAGACAAGGTCCTGAAGACCGCCTATGCGTCTGTCGCGAGTGTTGTCATCTTCCAGGCTCAGGATATCCTGAAACTGGACAACTGGGCGAGAATGAACACTCCGGGAACAGTTGGAAACAACTGGAGATGGAGAATGAAACCGGACGAACTGAACCAGGATCACATCAACCATCTTTCATGGCTTGTGGATACATTTGGACGGTTCTGACGGTGCGGTCACAGGACAAAAATACCGAGTGACAGAGTCGGCTTTTGTCGATAACAACAGATGTGTGCCGTACGCGGTACAGTGCCGGAAAATAAGGAAAAACGGGCGGTTTGTAAGGGGAAAACAGACCGCCCGTTTCTTGGAAATTCGATTGACACCGGACCGGAATTGTGATATTGTTAAGTTAATTCCGATGCACTATTGAACTCACATGTTTTTGTAAGTCATTTGCGCGATACGATGAATTACAAAAGCATGTGAGTTTTTTGAAATAAAGACCATCAGCGATGTGTGGAGATTTCCAGTAGGGCTTAGTACGGAAAAATTCAATTTTTTATGGAGGTACCAAAATGAACAACGGTACAGTTAAGTGGTTCAATTCTGAGAAAGGCTACGGATTCATCTCCAACGACAACGGCGGCGACGACGTATTCGTACACTTCTCTGCAATCGTAGGCGACGGCTTCAAGACTCTTGAAGAGGGCCAGAAGGTTACTTTCGACACAGAGCAGGATCCGAAGAACAGCAAGAAGCTTCGCGCTGTTAACGTAGTTAAACTCTAATTCGAATAAAAGAGAAAACAAAGAGCTGCCGTTCCGGGAATATCCGGAGCGGCGGTTTTTTGTTTGTTGAACAGGAAATTCCGATGGAACTTCCTGTTAAATAAAAAGGCATTGCATGCCTAAGATGCGCGCTCGCGTGAAGATGAAGGATGTCGCAGGCGACCGCGCTCGGCGCGAGAATGTGCCAGGGCATATTCTTTTTATGATAGAAATTTCTGCACCTCTATAAAATTTCCCCCTAAAACAGGCTTTTTTCAAGAAAAGCCTTGCAAAATGCGGCATTTCCTAATAGAATAAGAAGGACTTTGGTAACTGCTCGGCTTGATTTTATGATTTGTGGACAGTTGCCATTTTGATTATGCCCGGATATATCGATCTGCGGCAGAGTGTTTGTGCCCGGCGCGGGATGCGCTAAGGCGCATTTTGTGTTATGATCCACATTGTACGTGGATCCGTAAGTATTTCACAGGTACCCCTTGTCAGTCAAAAGGAGATTTAGAAAATGATTAGTGCAAATAATGTGACACTCCGTGTCGGCAAAAAAGCTTTATTTGAAGACGTAAACATTAAATTTACAGAAGGAAACTGCTACGGTCTCATCGGTGCCAACGGTGCCGGAAAGTCCACGTTCTTAAAGATCTTATCCGGTCAGCTCGAACCGACAAACGGTGAGGTTGTGATCACTCCGGGCCAGCGTCTTTCTTTCTTACAGCAGGACCACTTTAAATACGACGAATATACAGTTCTTGATACCGTTATCATGGGCAACAAGCGCCTCTACGATATCATGAAGGAAAAAGACGCGATCTACGCAAAAGAAGAGTTCACTGATGAGGACGGGATCAAGGCAGCAGAACTTGAGGGCGAGTTCGCAACAATGAACGGGTGGGAAGCAGAGTCTGACGCTGAGAACCTCTTAAACGGTCTCGGAATCGAGACAGAGCTCCACTACAAAATGATGAAAGACCTCCTCGGCGCGCAGAAGGTCAAGGTTCTCCTCGCACAGGCGTTATTCGGCAACCCGGATATCCTGCTCCTCGACGAGCCGACCAACCACCTGGATCTCGATGCGATCGCATGGCTCGAGGAGTTCCTGATCAACTTCGAGAACACGGTCATCGTTGTATCCCATGACCGTTACTTCTTAAACAAGGTCTGCACACAGATCGCTGATATCGACTACGGCAAGATTCAGCTCTATGCCGGAAACTACGACTTCTGGTTCGAGTCCAGCCAGTTAATGATCAAGCAGATGAAGGAAGCAAACAGAAAGAAAGAGGAGAAGATCAAAGAGTTACAGGAGTTCATCCAGAGATTCTCCGCGAACGCTTCCAAGTCCAAACAGGCGACATCCAGAAAACGTGCCTTAGAGAAGATCGAGCTCGATGAGATCCGTCCGTCCAGCAGAAAATACCCGTATATCGACTTCCGCCCGGCGCGTGAGATCGGTAATGAAGTGCTTTCTGTTGAAGGACTTACAAAGACGATCGACGGTGTAAAGGTTCTCGACAACATCTCCTTTACACTCGGAAGAGAAGATAAAGTTGCACTTGTAGGCCCGAACGAGATCGCGAAGACAACACTCTTCAAGATCCTTGCAGGCGAGATGGAGCCGGATTCCGGAAGCTACAAATGGGGTCTCACAACGACTCAGGCGTACTTCCCGAAGGACAACAGCGCCGAGTTCAACAACGATGATACGATCGTAGACTGGCTGACCCAGTATTCCCCGGAAAAGGATGTTACTTATGTCCGCGGATTCCTCGGAAGAATGCTGTTTGCCGGTGAAGACGGTGTGAAGAAGGTAAAAGTTCTCTCCGGTGGTGAGAAAGTGCGCTGTATGCTCTCCAAGATGATGATCTCCGGCGCGAACGTGCTGATGTTCGATGAGCCGACTGACCATCTCGACATGGAGTCCATCACTGCGTTGAACAACGGAATGAAGAAGTTCCCGGGTGTAATCATCTTCTCCTCCCGTGACCACCAGGTTGTAGAGACAACTGCAAACCGTATCATGGAGATCGTCAACGGACAGCTGATCGATAAGATCACAACCTACGACGAGTACCTTGAGAGCGATGAGATGGCGAGAAAGAGATTCACATATACTCTTACTGAGAGCGAAGAGAATGATGACTGATCTTGCGGCCTGACTGATCTGCTATAAAAATCAGCAGCGTGTAAAAATAAAAAAAGAGCACAGGTTCTGTGGATTCCATGGATTAAACTAAGGAATCTACAGAGTCTGTGCTTTTTTGATCAAATCAGTTTTCCCCGGCTTTTGCCAGGATCCCCTTCATTGAAACGATATATACGATCGCCGACACGATCGGTCCGGCGATATCGGAGACCGGTTCTGCAAAGAATGCCGCTTCCGCGCCGAACATTGCAGGCAGCAGGAACAGGGAGACGAAATATAAGCCCTTTCGGAAGAATGAGAGCGGCAGAGCGACCTGTACCTGACCGAGCCCGGTGAAACCGTCGACGATCTCATACTGGAACGCCAGCGGGATGATCGCCAGCGTGAAGATCCGGATCGCCCGGAGCGCCTCAGCGGCAACCGTCGGATCGGATGTAAAGAGACGGACGAACAAGCCGCCGACGGTGCGTGCGAGGATAAACAGCAAGGTGGTGTACGCCGCTGCCAGGATAAAGATATATTTCTGGGCACCTTTTACGCGGTCGGTGTTTCCTGCTCCGAAATTGTAAGCGAGGACCGCCTGGGTTCCGCTCGTGATGCCCCCGAGAGGCATAGTGACGACCAGCATGAAGCTCTGCGCGATCGTCGCGCAGGTGATGAGAAGATCGCCGCGTGCCGCACCGCCGTATTTCTGAAGGATCGCGTTCATCGTGATGATCATGACATTGTCCATCGCGATGATGATGAATGGGGTGAAGCCGATCGTCAGGATCCTGCGTATCAGCCGCCAGTCATAACCGCCGAAAGTGATGCGTACCGGCACAGTCTTTCCGAAGAGCGTTTTCAGCACGAAGGCGCAGCTTGCCGTCTGGGAGAGGACTGTTGCCGTCGCGGCGCCGGAGACCCCCATGTGAAAACCGAAGATAAATACAGGATCCAGGACAATATTTAACACCGCACCGATGATGACGGAGTACATACCGGTTTTCGCAAATCCCTGACAGATGATAAACTGATTCATGCCGGTTGACATGAGCGCGAATACGGTCCCTGTCAGATAGATCGTAAAGTACGCGTTTGCGTAGGGCAGTGTGGTGTCGCTCGCACCGAAATACCGCAGCATCGGGATCCGGATCGGGTAGATACAGGCGACCATGAGGACAGAACACAGCGCGAGCATTAAAAAACAGTTGGCGAGGATCCGTTCGGCGGCCTTGTTATCGCCTTGTCCCATCTTCATGCTCATAAGCGGGGCACCGCCGATCCCGACGAGAAATGCGACGGAGCCGATCATCGTCACAACGGGACCGCAGACACCGGCCCCGGCGAGCGCCATATCGCCGGAAACAGGGATGTTTCCGATATACATGCGGTCAACGATGCTGTAAAGAACGCTGACAAACTGCGCCAGCATACTGGGGACCGCGATGCGGATCACAAGTTTTTTTATATTGTCACGGCCGAGATCATTTTCTGCTGCCATAATTACCTCCTGATGATTTACTCCAGGTCGAAAACAGGATGTGTGTAAGATCTGGTGTGATCCTGATCAGTGCAGGCTGAGATCAGCTGCATGTGGCTGTAAAAGACCTCTGAATGTGTCGGAACATGATCTTTTTCAGGATCACAGCCCATAGAGTATAGCACGATTTCCGGAAGCGGTAAATGGAATGAAAGAAGATTGTAAATTACTTTTTTCCGGGAAGAAGGATCTGGATGCGGCGGCATTTGTCAACAATGGGACAAAGAAATGTAAACTATAAAACAAAAACAAGTTGACAAATGGACGAAACATGCGTATGATATGGGAAGAGTCAATTATAACAATTCCATCTTGAGATACATATGCCGGAATGCAGAATCCAGAAGATCCACAGTTCAGATCACGGCAGCGGAAACGATGGATGTTGGGAGGAAAATAAAAATGGAAAACACAGCAGCAAAACACCACATGTCAACTGCACAGATGACGGTGACAGCGCTGATGACAGCGATCACCTGTATTCTTGCCCCGATGGCACTTCCGATCCCGGTAAGCCCGGTACCGATCAGTCTGACAAACCTGGTGATCTTCTTTATGGCATATATTCTTGGAACAAAGCTTTCCGTAGCGAGCTATGTCTTATATCTGCTCCTGGGAACCGTAGGACTTCCGGTATTCTCCGGATTTTCCGGCGGTGTCGGCAAGCTTCTCGGACCGACCGGCGGATATCTCATCGGTTTTATCTTCCTTGCAGCGATCGTCGGCTTCTTCGTTGAGAAGTTCCCGACAAAGATCTATATGCATGTGATCGGCATGATCCTCGGTATGGCAGTCTGCTACGCGTTTGGTACGGCATGGCTTGCAGGCCAGCTTGGAATGAGCTTTGTCGCAGGACTCGGAGTCGGCGTGATCCCGTATCTTCCGGGCGATACCGCAAAGATCATCATCGCGATCATCGCAGGACCGCAGATCCGCAAGGCAGTATCCAGATTCATGTAGGTATTTCATAAAACTCATATACATCTAAAAAAGTCCGCAGCAATTTTTATGCTGCGGACTTTTTGATGACCGGGGAAATTCGCGGAATCTCCGATCCGGACAAAACCGGATCAATATCCGTAAGCCAGTGCGCCTCCATCAACCGCGAAATCCTGCCCGGTGATGTAGGTGGCACCATCGCTGATCAGGAACTTAGCCATTGCACCGAGATCCCTGGTATCGCCGAACGCATGAACCGGCATTCTTGCGAGGATCGCGGCTTTTCTTTCTGGAGTCATGACCTGCTTGTTCATCTCACTCGGGAACCAGCCCGGCGCGATGCTGTTGACACAGATGTTGTCGTTTGCCCACTCGATGGCGAGCCCGCGTGTCAGACCGCAGACCGCAGATTTGCTGACGCAGTACGGAACGACTTCGGTGAAGCCGAGATGCGCGGCCATGCTGCTGATATTGATGATGCGTCCTTTATGTTTGCTCTCTTTTAAATACGGGTAGCAGATCTGGCTCAATGCGAACAGACTTGTCACGTCCACATCCAGGATCTTTTTAAAGTCATCCATCGGGAAAACTTCCGCGCGTGCCTTTTTGGTGATCCCGGCATTGTTTACGAGAAAATCGAGACCGGATTTTCCTGCGATCTCTCCGATCAGATTTTTCATTGCATCATAATCCGTGACATCTCCCTTTACATGGATCACGCCGGGAGCAGACGGCGCAAGACCTTCTTTTTCCTTTCCGGTACGGCTGATCACATATACGGTTGCCCCGTTTTCGGCCAGTACATTTGCGATCGCGTATCCGATCCCGCTGCTTCCGCCGGTAACGATACCGGTGCGTCCCTCAAATTCTTTCATGATGATATATGCCTCCTCAAAATCATAAAACAGATCGAAGATCTGTAGTTATAAGCTCTGGCAGCGATAGCTGTGACAGTTTTCGTTGATCAGATCCCAGTCGAGCTCGGCCCCGACACCAGGTTTGTCAGGTACATAGATATATCCGTCGCGGATCGGCAGATCACCTTTCATGGGAAGTCTGTAGTTATCTTCCGGGACAAAGTACTCGAAATATTTACAGTTCCGGATGCTGCAGCTTACATGCACGTTTGCAAGATCCATGTAATTCATGGTCGTTGTGTGGATCTCACAGTTTAATCCGAAGCTGTCTGCCATGTGGGCAATCTTTAAAGTCCCTGTGACGCCGTCCTTCCAGCTTACATCTGCGCGGACGATATCGGCTGCATGCTGTGCCACACTCTGCGCAACGCCCCAATGACAGCCTCTGGTCGTCTCTGTAGCGGCGATCGGGATGTCTACGGTCTTGCAGAGTTCGGTGTATTTGTAAAGTTCGAAATCGCGGAACGGCTCCTCAAACCATTCATATCCAAGCCGCTCCAGCTGTCTTGCGACACGGATGGCATCGTCCAGCGTATACTCGCCGACCGGGTCACTCATGAGCGTATAATCCGGACCAACGGCCTCCCGGACAGCTTCGTGGACTTTCATGTCAAATTCAACCGGTCCGCCCGGATGTGCCTTGTATCCTAAAATCCCTTTGCTCTTATAATAAAGTGCTTCGTCGACATATTCCTGCACAGTGGCGTGGAAATTTCCGCTGGCATATACCGGAAGCTTTGTGCGGTAAGCGCCGATATATTTATAAAGCGGAAGACCGGCTGCTTTTGCACACATATCCCAAAGTGCGACATCCACCGGACCCGGAAGAAATACGGGAAAAAATGCTTCATGACGGTCAACATTCCACAACTCATAAAAGATCGCCTCATGATCGTGCGGATCACGTCCGAGCAGGATCGGAGCGATACTGTCGTGGAGATAACTTTCGGTTACACCGCCGCTGCGGGCAGCCATACAGGTTGCGGTCCCTTCGGTTCCGTCATCTGCGGTCAGCCGGATCGCGAAAACATCCCAACCCATTTTGGCGCCGCCCTGACGTTTTTCGTCGAAGAGACATTTATCGCGGGTTACCCACCATGTCTCGAACTTTGTAATGATCATAATGATTCTCCTGAAATGAATAAAGTCTCTGCACTGTAAGATAAAAACTCCATTCCGGAAGTTTTCAGCGCAGAATGTCACAATTACACAACATAGATATATCACAATACCAAATTTGATGATTGAATTATATCACATATTGCACTATAATACAAATATAATATAGAAAATAAAGGAGAAAGTGCACAATGAGCAAGTGGAACGACGACAAAGAACTCTTTAAGCTTATGAAAGAAAAACTCTATACTCCGGTCGTAGGAGACATCCTTGATACCATGGGATATAATCACCAGTTCCTGCCTCCGGAGATCATGCCGTTAAAAGATGACATGAAACTGGCCGGGAGAGCGTGTACGATCCTGGAACATAATGTATATGAAGCACAGAAAAAGCCGTTTGGACTTCTGACAGAAGCACTTGACCAGCTGAAGGAAGATGAGATCTATATAGCGACGGGAGCGGGAAACAGTGCTCTCTGGGGAGAACTCCTCACGGCGACAGCCAGGACACGCGGAGCTGTGGGAGCAGTTCTTGACGGATATACACGTGACACTCCGCAGGTCCTTGCACAGAATTTCCCGGTATTTGCAAGGGGACGCTGGGCGCAGGACTCTTCGATCAGAACGAATGTGGTGGACTTCCGCTGCACGATCGAGATCGGCCAGGTTACGATCCACGATGGTGACATTGTGTTCGGAGATATGGACGGTGTGCTGATCATTCCGAAAGAAGTGGAAAAAGAATGTATCGAGAAGGCGTTTGAAAAAGCAGCGGGTGAGAAAAAAGTCCGCAGTGCGATCGAAGGCGGGATGAGCGCGACGGAAGCGTTTAAAGTATTTGGCATCCTGTAATAAAGAGGACGAATATTAAAAACGAAGACAAAAAAGACGGGCTGCCGTGATCCGGAATCGGATAATCCGATACGGGATCACGGCAGCCTTTTGGTTTTATTGTCAGTTATCGTTTTCCATCATTTTCAGTGATTTGATCAGGGAGTGGTTGATGTGCAGGATGATCGCGTCCTGGACGGCATCTTCGTTCTCCCTTAAAAGCGCATCGATAATGGCGCGGTGCTGTTCAAGGTTGTCAACACGGTTCTGGTCATCCTTCAATGCGGCGTAGACGGCGAGGCGCATCTGCTGGATCATCACAGACTGATACAGGTTGATCAGGATCTCGTTCCCGGTGATATCGACCAGATAGGAATGAAAAGAAGTATCGATCTGAAATTCATCATAATCCGGACCGGCGGCAGCCTTTTCAAACTGCTTCAGATATTCTAAAAGCCTGCTCTTGGAGTACATGGAGATATATTTCCTACAGACAGTCGGCTCGATCAGCTTACGTGTCTGATAGAGATCGTCGATACTTTTTTCGGTAAAAGGAGTGATCCGCATTCCCTTGCGCGGGAAAATGTCGATCAGATTCTCTGCCTGCAGCATGAGCAGCGCCTCGCGGAGTGGCGTTCTTCCAAAGGATGTCTCTTCCAGAAGCTGCTTTTCATTAAGTTCCTGTCCCGGCAGGTATTCACAGGATACGATCTTGCGATAGAGATATTCATATGCCTGATTTGTCAATGCTTCTGCCATTGTTCTCCTCCTTTTTGGTAAATATGCTGTAACAAGCATATATAATTTTGTGACAAATTGCAAGTGAAAATTCACAGAAATCCATTGAAATATATCACAAAATAGTGTAATATGATGATAGATATATCACATAGCAAAAACAAAGACAAAATAATAACGGGAGGAACAGGAAAAATGAATGAAAATGAGACATATATCAAAGATATACGAATCTACCAGGCTGTCAGCAAACTGAGCCATCCGATCGCAGATTCCACTCATGATATCAGCAAGATCGCGTTTTACGTTCTTGAGGTTGAGACAAAGGGCGGAGTGATCGGTCAGGGATATCTTTTAAGCTTCCATTACAGCCCGAACGCAATTGAAGGCGCCTTAAAAGATATGAAGAATTTCGTACTCGCGAAAGATTATCATGTATATGAGACCGCACAGGTCCAGAAGGATTACGAGATCGAAAGTGAGTATTTCGGAATCGTCGGACTTCAGAGATGGGTACTGGCAACTTTAAACGTAGCAATGTGGGATGCATGGGCAAGAACCATGGGACAGCCGATCTACCGGATGTTCGGATGCCACAGAAAACCGATCCCGGTATACGGAAGCGGCGGATGGATCAGCTACACGGACGAGGAACTTGTTGATGAGGTCGTAAACTATCAGAAACGTGGATTTACAGCAGTCAAGATCAAAGTCGGAAGTCCGGATATGGAGCGTGATATCCGCAGATTAAACCTTGTAAGAGAGGCAACCGGTCCGAATATGAAGATCATGATGGATGCGAACCAGGGTATGGACGTTCCGTCAGCCGTTAAACTGATCAGCAATGTAGAACATCTCGGAATTTTCTGGTTTGAGGAGCCGGTCGTTAATACAGACTTTGAAGGATATGCAACGATCCACTCAAAGACAAAGGTCAGCCTTGCAATGGGTGAGAGAGAGTACTCCACAGTTGCTCTCCGCGAACTGATCGGAAGACGTGCCCTTGATCTCTGGCAGCCGGATCTGATCCGTCTCGGCGGTGTTGAAGCATGGAGAGACAGCGCGGCACTTGCAAACGCTTACAATATTCCGGTACTTCCTCACTACTATAAAGACTATGATGTACCGCTTCTCTGCACAGTTGCAAATCCGTATGGCGCAGAGAGCTTTGACTGGATCGATGCGATCATCGATAATCCTATGGTCATCGACAATGGTTTTGCCCGTCCGCGTGAAGGTGAAGGATGGGGCTTCCGCTTCCTGCATGAGTTCATGACAGAGGTAAAATAAGGAGTGATCTGAAATGAGAGCGATCGTTCTTCCGGAACCGTGGAAGGCTGTGACAGCCGAAAGAGAAATTCCGGTTCCAAAACAGGGAGAGGCATTACTGAAAATGGTCTGCGGGGGGATCTGCGGAAGTGACCTGGCTTCCTACCGCGGCCAGTCCGCATATGTCAGCTATCCGCGTACGATCGGACATGAATTCGCAGCCGAGGTTGTGGAAGTCGGCGAGAATCCGTATGGGATCAAAAAAGGAATGCTGGTGACGGGAAACCCGTATTTCAACTGCGGGACCTGTTATTCCTGCCGGCGCGGTTATGTGAATGCCTGCATCCACAACGAGACGATGGGTGTCCAGAGGGAAGGAGCTTTCAGCGACTACTTCACGATGCCGGTCGAGCGGCTGTTTGACGGCGCAGGGATCGATCCGAAGGAGCTGGCGCTCGTTGAGCCATTCTGTATCAGTTACCACGGTGTGTCCAGAGCGGAATTAAAACCGGGAGACAAGGTGCTGATCTTTGGCGCGGGAGCGATCGGGATCCTGGCCGGTGTTGCGGCAAAAAGTTTCGGAGCGAAAGCTTATATCACGGATATTGCCGAAGAAAAGGTAAAAAAAGCAGTCAATGATTTCGGGCTGGACGGCGGATTTGTCAATGACAGCCCGGAAAAGCTGACGGAATTTATCGGGACGGTCACAGGAGGAGACGGATTCGACGCAACGGTGGAAGCTGTTGGCGCCCCGGCAACATTCTTAGCTTGTGTGAAGGCAGTTGCCAGCCGCGGAAAGATGGTTGTGATCGGTGTCGCGAAGAAAAATGCGGATTTCAATTTCCTGGAAGTTCAGAGAAAAGAATTGAATATGTATGGATCCAGAGGTGCAACCTCAGACGATTTCCGGGCAGTATTAAAACTTGTCCGCGAAGGATTTGTGGATCTTACAAAACTGATTTCCAGAACATATTCTGCAGATCATGCGGAAGAAGCATTTGAAGATCTCGATAAAAATTATGGGGAAATCGTAAAAGCTGAATTCGAGTTTTAAACAGAAACTGTAAAAATGTATTTTATTTATGGGAGGAAAAAACTTATGAAGAAAAGAGCAATGGCAGCCGTATCAGCAGTTATGTGTGCATCCATGGTACTCAGCGCATGTGGCAGCAGCGCATCCACAAGCACAACCGCAGCACCGGCAGAGACAAAAGCAGCTGAGGAGTCCAAAACAGAAGAGACGGCCGCAGCGGCAGCATCCGGAGACGTTGTAACGATCAACATCGGTTTTGAGAACACGACCGAGGAGCCGATCGGACAGGCTGTTGAAAAATGGGCAGAGCTCTTAAAAGAAGAGAGCAATGGCACCATGGAACTCAAAGTATTCGCAAACAGCGCACTCGGAAACAAGAGTAAACTGATCGACCAGATGGTCATGGGTGAGAATGTGATCACGATCGCAGACGGCGCTTTCTATGCTGATTACGGTGTTCCGGATCTTGGTATCCTCTATGGACCGTTCTTCTTCGATAACTGGGATGAGGTATGGAAGCTGATCGACAGTGACTGGTATAAAGACCAGTGCAGCAAGCTTGCCGACAAAGGACTTACCGTTCTTGGCTCCAACTGGATCTATGGTGAGCGTGAGTTAATGACGAAAGACAAAGCAGTTGTACCGGCAGATATCAAGGGTAAAAAGATCCGTCTCGCAAACAGCCAGATCTATGTAGAGGGCTTCAATGCATTAGGCGCTACCGCAGTGCCGATGGCTCTTGGTGATGTATACACAGCATTACAGAACGGTACTCTTGACGGCGTTGAGAACCCGCTTTCCACATTATACGGACAGAGTTTCCAGGAAGTTACAAAGAACATCCTTATGACAGGACATATCTTAAACTTCACAACATGGTGTATCGGAACAGATTACCTCAACACTCTGACCCAGGAACAGCAGGACCTCTTATTCAAGACATGTGAGGAAGCTGGTCTCTACAACAACGAGAAACAGGAAGCTGCAAACGAAGACTACCGCAAGAAACTGGAAGATGCAGGCGTAACCTTCACAGAGCTGACAGACGAAGAGAGAGCACAGTGGAAGGAAGCAAGCCTTTCCTTCTATGAGAAAGGTTCTCAGTTTGGCTGGAGTGATGGTTTGTACGATACAGTAAAAGCTGCAATCCAGTAGAAAGAGATCTGTCAGGGGCTGTCATTTTTGACAGCCCTGTAGATAAGGATGGTGAAAACAATGAAAAAATTCCTGGATATCTTAGACAGAATCGAGGTTGCAGTGGCATCTCTGGTGCTGGCAGTGCTGATTGGCGTTACATTTGTTGGAGTACCAATGCGTTACATATTCAGTCGGCCATTTACGTGGGAAGAAGAATTTCAGCTTGCATGTATGGTGTGGATCACATTCCTGGCAGCACCTGCAGCGTTCCGCACGAAGAGCCATGTGGCGATTGAAATTTTGGTGGACGCACTTCCCAAAAAGATACGTAAAGGAATAGAACTTTTAATTCCTGTAATCGTGTACGCAGTACTGATTTATTTCCTGTTTAGGAGCAAAGACTATATCAATGTTATGCTGCGTACAAACCGTAAGACGCCAATCCTTATGATCCCGTATGCATGGATCTATGCGATTGCTCCGGTTTCCATTGTACTTATGTTGATCAGCTATACAGAAGAAAAATATTATGAATTAAAGGAACTGTTTAAAGACGGTGGAAAGGGGGAGAACGTATGAATTCAGCTGTTGGTATTATGGCGATCATTCTCCTTGCCCTGCTGTTTTTTAAAATTCCGGTATTTGTGGCAGTGCTTGGAGCTTCCGTTGTTTATTTTATACTGACTCCGGGTATTAATCCGGCTGTATTTGCACAGCAGGCGATTACCGGTTCCGAGAGTGTGACACTTCTTGCAATCCCGTTTTTCGTATGTGCAGGTGTTCTCATGAACTACACGGGGGTTACAAAGAGAATCATGGATTTCTGTGCGGTCCTGACCGGAAGAATGTACGGTGGACTTTCACAGGTAAATATCCTTCTTAGTACATTGATGGGCGGACTTTCCGGTTCCGCACTTGCGGATGCCGCGATGGAGGCAAAGATGCTGGTTCCGGAGATGGAATCCAAAGGGATTGGCAAAGCATTTTCCACGGTAGTAACTGCGGCTTCCAGTATGATCACACCGTTAATCCCGCCGGGAATTGGACTGATTCTCTATGGCTGTATTGCGAATGTATCAATCGGTAAATTGTTCATTGCCGGTTTTGGTCCGGGTATTCTTCTTTGTATAACAATGATGTTTATGGTGTCCAGAATTTCAAGAAGACGCGGTTATCTTCCGCTCCGCAAAGACAAAATGACGGGGACGATGTTCTGGACGTCCTTTAAACCGGCGATCCTCCCGTTATGCCTTCCGATCATCATCATCGGCGGCGTTCGTCTCGGCATCTTCACGGCCACAGAGGCTGGTGCCGTTGCAATCGTATATGCAGCTGCCCTCGGATTAGGCTACAGAGAGTTGGGACCGAATGAAATTCGTCAGGGCTTAAAAGAGACTCTTATGACAACGTCATCCATCATGCTGATCGTTGCGGCGGCGTCTACATTCTCCTGGATCCTCACAAAAGAGATGATCCCGCAGATGTTTACCCAGTGGATGATCTCTGTGATCCATAATAAATGGATTTTCCTTGTTGCTGTTGATATCTTCCTGATCTTTGTCGGCATGTTCGTAGAAGGAAATGCCAGCATGATCGTCCTCGTGCCGTTATTTGCGCCGGCCGCGACAGCATACGGAATCGATCCGATCCACTTCGCGATGGTATTTATTTTCGCAAATGCCATCGGTGCTTTCACACCGCCGATGGGAACCCTGATGTTCGTAACCTGCGGTGTCACAAAGTGCTCAACAAAGGATTTCATCAAAGAGGCTGTTCCGTTCTATGCACTGTTATTCGGCTGCCTTCTGATCCTTACCTTTATCCCGATCTGCTCGACCGGACTCGTAAACATCATTTATTAGGCGCAGAAATCATAAAAACTGATAGAAAACACGCTGGTTTCATGACCGCGCTTATCAGTATATGGAGCCGGATATGAAGGAGATGGAACATATCCGCCGGAAGGGATATACGCTCGTTGACTGCGAAGAGCAGAGCTACAAGCAGGAAGCGGCATGCCCGATCTTTGATTTTTATGGTGATATCATGGCAGCGCTGACATTTGTGTCGATCAAAGATGGAAATACGAGAGAACTGGTCAGAAGGATCTGTCTTTTACGACAATTTGCGGAACAGATCTCCAAGTCAGTGCGACAGAGATAAAAAGACCGGAGAATACAGTTGGCAAGTGGGCTGCTGCATGAAATGTGCGGCAGCCTACTTTTTATTTACCAGGAAAAGAAATATTCTTGACATTTACCTATAAAACTATGTATGATAAGTTCTACACTATACCAGTAGATCATGAATGATCAGAGGGGTCCGCAGACACAAAACAGAGCACTGGTCCGGGAAGGGACAGTCGATGGGCAGATCCCGCAAGTGTAGTGAAGGAGGAAACAAAAGACCATGAAACAGGTTCATGAAACATTAGACCGGATCCTTCCGGAGATCATCGCGATGAGTGAGGACATTTACCGCCATCCGGAACTTGGATTCAAGGAATTCAGAACGAGAGAAAAAACGATCGAGGCTCTGGATAAAGCAGGGATCCCGCATGAGGATGTTGCTTACACGGGAATCCGCGCTGTGCTGGATTCGGGAAAACCGGGTCCGAATATCGGTCTGATCACGGAATTTGACGCAGTTCCGACTTTCGGACATCCGTATGCCAGCGAGGACAGCTATGCCGCCCACACATGCGGTCATTACGGTCAGCTCGGCGTCATGATGAGTTTATTCCTGGCGATCAAAGAATCAGGGATGTTGAAAGATCTCTGCGGCAAGGTTACACTTCTTGTAACGCCGGCAGAAGAATTCTGCGATATGGATTACCGGAAAGAGCTGATCAGAGAGGGAAAGATCTCCCACCCATCAGGAAAACAGGAAATGATCGCCACAGGCGTGTTCGACGATGTGGATCTCATGCTTTCCTGCCATGCAATGGGGATCGACATGACAAAATATCATGCGGAGATCGGCTCCAGCTTAAACGGTTTCATCATGAAACGCGCGATCTTTACTGGAAAGGCGGCGCATGCGGGCGCAAATCCGGAAGGTGGTGTAAATGCATTAAATGCAGTCAATCTCGCAATGACCGGAATCAACTTCCTGCGCGAGACATTCCGCGCTGATGATGCGATCCGTGTCCATTTCTTCGTTCCGGAAGGCGGACAGTCCGTCAACACGATCCCGGCAAGAACGCAGCTGGAAATGTATGTCCGGGCGAAAACCGTTCCGGCGATCTTCGAGACGAACGCGAAAGTAACGCGTGCGATCCGCGCAGGTGCACTTGCGATCAACTGTGATCTGGAGATCCAGGATACTCCGGGATACTTCCCGCTTCATCAGGACGAGAACCTGACAGCGCTTGTGAAAAAACATATTCTGGATTACATCGATGAGAGCATGATCGCCCAGGGAACCCACGGATTTGCTTCCGGTGATATGGGAGATCTGTCACTGATGTGGCCGATCGTCGAGATCGGAGTTGCCGGATTTGAAGGCAGCATCCACGGAAAAGATTTTAAGACGGTGGATCCTGAACAGGCATATTGTGTTCCGGCACATTATTTTGCGGACACCGTGATCGACCTGCTGTCTGACGGCGGTGCTTCTGCATGGAAGATCAAAGAGGCATTCCAGCCGGTAATGAACAAGGAGAACTATCTGGAGACCCTGGACAGTTTGAATAAATCAACGTTTTACGAAAAGGAGAACAACTAATTATGAGAAAGAAAATCGTATGCAGCACACTGGCTATGGCACTGGCAGCTTCCATGCTGTTCGGATGCGCGAGCGAGAGCAAGACTGAGACAACAGCCGCAGCAGGAGAGACAACTGCAGCTGCTGAAACAACTGCGGAGGCAGCAAAGGCAGAGACAAACGGTGAGAAGTTAAAAGTGACACTTCTTGTTACCGGTTCTTTCGGCGATAAGGCATTCAATGATTCCGCGCAGGCCGGCATGGAAAAGCTTGAGGCTGAGCTTGGCGACAAGGTTGAAGTAAACATGGTCGAGATGGGCAGCGACAAGACAAAGTTTGAAGGTTCCATGTTAGACGCTTGTGAGTCCGATGCAGACCTTATCATCACAGGTCTCTGGGATATGAAGGAGATCACAGAGAAGGTTGCTCAGGAGTTCCCGGAGAAGAAGTTCATCATCTTTGATACAGATGTTGACTACACCATCGGCGACTTAAGCAACGTATACTCCATGAGCTACAAGCAGAACGAGGGCGCATTCCTTGCAGGTGTTCTTGCAGCAAGTGCGACAAAGTCCGATATGGAATACGCAAACGAAGACAACGTGATCGGTTTCGTAGGTGCAAAGGATACAGCAGCTGTTATCAACGACTCTGCAGTCGGCTTCATCGAGGGCGCTCAGTTCGTAGATCCGGATGTGAAGGTACTTGTTTCCTACGTTGGTTCTTATGTTGACTCCGCAACAGCAAAAGAGCTTGCGATCACTCAGTACTCCAACGGCGCTGACGTTGTATTCGTAGCAGCAGGTCCGGCATCCGTAGGTGTTATCGAGGCAGCTGCAGAAAGCAAGAAGTACTGCATCGGTGTTGACTCCGACCAGGCACTTGCTTACGAGGGCAAGGACGAGGCAAACTTCATCATCTCTTCCGCGATCAAGGGCGTTGGCGACAGCATCTACAATGCAGTTGAGAAGGCAGTTGATGGAACACTTCCGTATGGTGAATATCAGACCCTTGGTATCGAGGACGGCGTTGTAGGTCTTGCTGACAATGATATCTATCAGTCTGTTGTATCTGACGATGCAAAGAAGGCAGTCGAGGACGCAAAAGAGAAACTGCTTTCCGGCGAGGTCAAGGTTGATTCCGCTTACGGCATGGATGAGGCAACCTTAAAAGGCATCATCAACGGAGCACAGTAAAGGAAAACAGCTGAGACATGCACCCATAGTTTAGTTCACATCTCCTGTATCAGGCAGAAATGAAGCAGCAGGCGGAAAATACTGTTCCCGGGGTCATCCCGGAGCAGACCGCCCGGCGCTTTCCCTGTCCGCGGATCGCAGGAGATGTTGCTTTTTATCATCATGCATAACGGTGGGACAACTGCCGGAACATACAGGCGGATAAGAGCTTTACCTGGAGGAGAATGAATGGAGCAGGAGATCATTTTAGAGGCCCGGAATATCACAAAAGTATACCCGGGCGGCGTTGTGGCAAACCATAATGTCAATCTGCAGATCAAAAAAGGTGAGATCCATGCGCTGGTCGGAGAGAACGGTGCAGGAAAGTCAACTTTGATGAAAATGCTGTTTGGTATGCTGGCACCGACGGAAGGCCAGATCTTTGTGGATGGAAAAGAAGTACACTTCTCTTCATCCAGCGATGCGATCGCGGCCGGACTCGGCATGGTACACCAGCACTTTATGCAGGTCCCGTCCATGACTGTGGCGGAGAACCTGATCCTCGGTGCAGAGCCGGGAACCGCACTGAAAGTAGACAGGAAAGAAGCAGTGCGGATCACGACAGAACTTTCCGACAAATACAATCTGAAGGTAGAGGCAAAAGAAAAGGTCGAAGACATTTCTCTTGCCATGCGCCAGAAACTTGAGATCTTAAAGGCACTCTACCGGGGCGCGCATATCCTGATCCTGGATGAGCCGACAGCCGTGCTGACACCGCAGGAAACAGAGGAACTGTTTGAACAGTTAAAACTTTTAAGAGAACATGGCCACACGATCATCTTCATCTCACACAAACTAAATGAAGTCAAGGCACTCTGCAACCGCATGACGATCCTCAGGGACGGAAAGACCATGGGAACGTATGAGATCTCAGATCTTGATGAGAGGGAGATCTCCCGCCTGATGGTCGGCCGTGATGTCAGCCTGGATATTGAAAAAGAGGAGATGGAGTTTGGAAAAACCGTCTTTTCAGTAAAAGATCTTGTCTATGTGGACCAGTTCGGAAAGACGAGACTGGATCATGTCTCGTTTTCCATCAAAGAGGGTCAGATCCTCGGAATTGCCGGTATTGATGGAAACGGACAGTCGGAGCTCGTTGAGGCGATCGTCGGAACCTTAAAGCAGCAGCAGGGAACGATCACGATGAATGGAAAGGATATTTCCAATGCTCCGGTACTCGCCCGTCAGGAAGCAGGAATCTCCCATGTCTCAGAAGACCGTATGAAATTCGGAACGGCTCCGAAACTTTCCCTGGAGGACAACACGATCTCAAAGGTTTACTATACGGATAAATTAAAAACACACGGACTTCTCGACAGCAAAAAAATCAGCGAGTTTACAAACAGGATCTTAAAGGAATTCCTCGTAAAATACGATAATTCCAAACAGTCCATCGCGGAACTTTCCGGTGGTAATGTCCAGAAGGTCGTTGTTGGCCGTGAGTTTGACTATGAACCGGATCTCCTGATCATGAACCAGCCGACGCGCGGAATCGATGTCGGCGCGATCGAGTTCATCCGGAAAAAGATCGTTGACATGAGAAGCAGAAAGAAAGCGATCCTGCTCGTCTCCGCGGATCTGAGCGAGATCCTTTCCCTGAGCGACACGATCCTCGTCATGCATGAAGGCCGGATCGTCGGACATATCGCGGATGTGAAGAAGACATCGGAGAACGAGCTTGGTCTTTACATGCTCGGTGTAAAAGAAGATTCCAAAGAGCAGATCGGAGGTGCCTGCTGTGAATAAGAAATTTACCATCGTAAGACTGCTCTGTGCATTCGGGATCGCCATTGCCCTGTCTGTGGCAGTCATCTTCGCAGTCAGTGAAGAACCGGTGACAGCGATCTACAACCTGTTTTTGGGACCGCTGCAGTCGAAACGTCACTTTTTTGAAGTATTTGCGAGCAGTGTGCCGCTGATCTTTACAGGACTTGCGCTGGGACTTGTCTTTAAGTCCGGAAACTTCTCGATGATCGCGGATGCATGTCTGTATACAGGCGCGGTCGTGACCGCGGCGCTTGCCATCAAAACATCTCTTCCGTTTGCAGTCCACCCGATCGTCATCATGATCGCGGCAGCGGCAGTCGGTGGAGTGATCGGCAGCATCCCGGCTCTTTTGAAAGTGTATTTCCACACAAATGAACTTGTAACTTCCCTGATGTTCAACTATGTATTCTTCTATCTCGGGATTTACAATGTGACAAAATTCCTGGCAGACCGCGAGGCGGGAACCTTTGCATCAAAGAAATATCAGGCGACGGCAGCACTCGGAAAGCTGATCCCGGGGACAAATTTCCATGTTGGATACCTGATCGCGATCGCGGCCGTGATCGCCTTATACATTCTTGTATACAAGACGAAATTCGGATATGAAGTGCGCATCTCCGGAAGCAATCCGGAATTCGCAAAATATTCCGGGATCAGGACAAGCCGTGTCATCATCATGACCCAGATCATTGCAGGTGCTGTTGCCGGTCTCGGCGGTGCCGTGGAGCAGATGGGAATGTACCAGCGTTTCAACTGGCAGGATTCCCCGTCTTACGCATGGGACGGTGTCATCATCGCGATCCTGTCCGGCAACAATCCGAAAATGGTCCCGTTTGCCGCGTTTTTCCTGGCATACATCCGTGTCGGTGCGGACCTCATGTCACGCCGCTCTGATGTACAGAATGAGCTCGTTTCGATCATCCAGGCCGTTCTGATCCTGTTTGTAACGGCAGAGCGGTTCATGGCGGGATGGAAACAGCGCGAAGAAGCGAAAAAAGCACTGAAAGGGGAGGCGTAACAGATGAATCTTTTACAGGAAATTTTAAAAACATTAAGTCTCCCGGAGTTTTACTTCGCGATGTTCCGAAGCGCGACGCCGGTGCTCTTAACAACACTTGGCGCGATGATCTCGTCCAGATCGGGGACAAGCAATATCGCACTGGAAGGAACGATGCTGATCTCCGCGTTTGTCGGCGTTGTCGTCAGCGCCTTTTCCCACAGCGCATGGATCGGATTCCTGGGGGCGGTATTTGCAGGATTTGTTGTCAGCAACATTCTCGCCTACTTTATCCTGAAATTAAACTCCAATGCGGTCATTTCCGGTATTGCATTAAACACGTTTGCATCAGGAGGAACGATCTTCGTCCTCTATCTGATCACGGGGGAAAAAGGCGCATCCACATCCCTGGAATCTTTAAAACTTCCGAGTTTAACGATCCCGGTCGTAAAAGACATCCCGGTGATCGGTGCTGTCCTTTCCGGACATCATGTCCTGACATACACAGCACTTGTTTTAGTGGCAGTTGTATGGTATATGTTTAAGTACACGAGACTCGGTATGCATATCCGTGCGGTCGGGGAATCTCCGGATGCGGCGGAATCAGTCGGCATTCCGGTAAAGCGGATCAAATATATCGCACTCTGCCTGAGCGGGATCCTGACAGGTATGGCGGGCGCCTTCCTGTCCATGGGATATGTAGGACTTTTCTCATCCGGAATGACTGCCGGACGCGGTTATATCGCACTGGCGACGCAGGCGATCGCGGCGGGAAATGCAGTGATCGGAATGCTTGCATCCCTGCTGTTCGGATTCTGCCAGAGCCTTGCGAACTATCTGCAGAATTCTTCCATTCCGCTTCAGTTTATCCAGATGATGCCTTATCTCATCATCATCATTGCCTACACGATCTACTGCGCGATGGTAGAACATAACAAGAAAAAGAAACAGATGAAAGCTGCGGCTGGGAAGTGATCCCGGCCGGAGAGGAAACAGCTCCTGGGAACGGGAGCTGTTTTTAGAAGACAGAAAGGAGAATGAATCTATGGGTCATGTAACAGAACTTCACTTACATCTGGACGGCTCACTCCGCCCGGAGACAGTCTGGGAGCTTGCGAAAGAACAGGGGATCAGGCTTCCTGCGGAGAGCGCGGAAGAAGTAAAGTATAAAATGGAAGTGCCGGAAGACTGCAGGACACTGGAGGAATATCTGGAGCGCTTTGATCTTCCGCTTCTTGTCCTTCAGAGAGCAGACGCGATCGCGCGTGTGACTTATGAGCTTGTGGAAGATCTTGCAAAGGAAGGTGTGGATTATGCGGAGATCCGCTTTGCACCGCAGCTTTCCGTAAATGGCGGTCTGACGCAGGATGAAGTTGTCGAGGCAGCGATCCGCGGTGCGGAGCGCGGCATGAAGGCCTATCCGGAGATCCGTGTCGGACTGATCCTCTGCTGCATGCGCGGAGCAGACAATGAAGCGTTGAACATGCAGACGGTGGAGACAGCGAAAAAGTATCTTGGACCGGTCGTGTGCGCGGTTGACATTGCCGGTGCGGAAGGCCTGTTCCCGACGGAAAACTTTGCATCTGTCTTTGCGAAAGTCCGTGAATACGGAATCCCGATGACGATCCATGCAGGAGAGGCTGCCGGACCGGATAGCATGAAGACAGCGCTTTCCTTCGGGACAAAGCGCATCGGACATGGAGTTGCGGCGATCAATGATCCGGAACTGATCCGGAGACTGATCGACGAGAATGTGACACTTGAGGTATGTGTGACGAGCAATTACCACACAAAAGTTGTCCCGGCGATCGAGATGCATCCGATCCACAAGCTTCTCGATGAGGGAGTCCATGTGACAGTAAACTCTGATAACCGGACATGTTCCAGAACGACACTTCAGAAAGAGAAGGAAGTCTTAAAGGAACAGCTCGGATTCAGCGACGAGGAGATCGAAAAGATGCAGGAATATGCCTGGGAGGCAAGATTCCTGAAATAAAAGGAATAAGATACAGGAAAGCGACAGAATGAACGAAAAAACTCCGGGAATTCTGTCGCTTTTTCTGTACTAAAAAATACATATTCCATTAAGCGGAATGAAAATCGTCAAAAATATACAAAAATTGTCCCATGAAATTGTAGTGTATGCCAAAGATAGGAGGAAAAGTCACTTGACATTGCATTGAAGTGCGGAAAATGTTAAAATAGATAAAACTAATTTCAGTTTACGGAATACCATTCCACTACACGGAATGAACAAAACAAATGACGAGCGATGCTATACGGCAGCTGTTTGAACGCAGATAAGCATCCCCCCGCTTCAAGTGCGCGGAGCACTAAGCGGTGGGTGAGTGGGATGCTTATGTCAGTGGGAGTTGAAAGCTCCCACTGACAGATCGCGAAGCGACTGCGTTCATGAGCAAGTAGCGAAGCGGATTGCGAATGTCCGCTTTACTAGCTGCTGCTGCGACAACAAGTGGAGGCAATTATGCAGTTAGTTGATCGCGCACTGAGTGCGCTGGAGGTCCTGAGCCGGAACATGGATGGCTTGTCCGTTACGGAACTTGCAGAACAGCTGAATATCCCGGCAAGTTCTACCCATCGGATACTCACAAGTCTGAAAGGAAATCACCTTGTTGTTCAGGATGCACAGACAAAAAAATATCGTCTGGGATATAAAATCTGCGGTATTGCGGCAGGTGTTGTAAAGGGAAGTGCACTCACACAGACAGCACAGACATCGATGCAGAAACTTGCAGAAAAAATTGACAGGAATGTAGTCCTCTGTATCATGGAGCACGGCGTCGCCATGAACATTGCATGCAGTGAACGCGGCGATTCCAATATGTACATGATGAAGATCGGTCATGTGATCCCGTTTTATTCTACCTCTGCCGGCCGTGTGTTTATGGCGTATATGGACAGGAAACAGGCGCTTGAGATCCTGGAAAAAGAGACGAGAACAAAGACTACGCCGAATACAAAAACAGAGCTGCAGGAGTTAAATGCAGAGCTTGACCGCATCCGCGCCCAGGGATATTCCGTGATCGATGAAGAACTGCAGCTTGGTATCCAGGGCGTGGCGTGCCCGATCTTTGATATCAACGGGGAGCCGGCGGCAGCACTGGCATTTACTTCGCTGAAAGACGGAAATGAAGAAGAGATGCAGGAACGGATCCGCCTGTTAAAGGCATATGCGGAAGAAATTTCTGAGGCAATCCGGTAAAGAAAAAGGAGGAACGTTATGAGTGAGTACAGCGTAGAGTTAAAAGGCTTAAACAAGGTATACAGTAACCTCTTAAAAGAGGATACAGTAGCGTTGAAGGATATCAATCTTCAGATCCGGCCGGGTGAGTTTATCTCGATCATCGGTCCGTCCGGATGCGGAAAATCAACACTTTTACGGATCATCGGAAACCTCGACAAACCGACATCCGGCACGATCGAGTACCGTGACGGCGCAGACCAGCAGATGGGCTTTGTTTTCCAGGATTCTGTCCTGCTTCCGTGGAAGAATGTAAGACAGAATGCGGAATTTCCGCTTGTGATCCAGAAAAAACAGACGGAAGAGAATGAGAAAAAGCTCGATGAACTCTTAGAACTTGCAGGACTTTCCGAGTTCAAGACAGCGCTCCCGCGAGAACTTTCCGGCGGTATGAAACAGAGGGTTTCCATCGTCCGTGCGCTTTCCTACGATGCGCCGCTGCTCCTGATGGATGAGCCGTTCGGTGCGCTGGATGCCCTGACGCGGGACCATTTAAATGAGGAGCTGCTGAAGATCTGGCAGAAGACGAAAAAGACGGTCATCTTTGTCACACACAGCATCGAGGAAGCGACGTTCCTGTCAGACCGGGTGCTCGTCATGTCGGCGAGACCGGGACGCGTAAAGGAGATGGTCGAGATCGATCTGCCGCGCCCGAGGGGAGAAGCGACAAGAAATGATCCGAAATTTACAGAATACAATAAGTACCTGAGGGGGATCATCGGATGAAGAAAAATGGAAAACTTCAGGGTGTCTTAAGAACGATCGGGGAGTATGCACTTTCCGTCGGTGTCTTTATTGCGATCTGGTGGATCTACGTTGCAGTGAAACATGTACCGGCGTACATTCTGCCATCGCCGCCGAAAGTATGGAACAGTCTGGAAAAAATGTTTGTAAAGGGAACGGTTTATCCCCATCTCTGGACGACAACATATGAGGTCATTCTCGGGTTTGTGATCGGAGCGTTTCTCGGGATCGTACTTGGATATATATTTATCAAGGTCGATGCGTTGAAAACGATGCTGATGCCGTATCTGATCTTTCTGCAGACAGCGCCGAAGATCGCTCTTGTTCCGCTGTTCGTTATCTGGTTCGGGATCGGACTTGTATCAAAAGTTGTCCTGATCATTTCCATGGTACTGTTTCCGGTATTGTCAGGCATGATGCTGGGATTGGAATCGATCCCGCCGGATGTCAGAAACCTGATGAAGATCTTAAAGGCATCAAAATGGCAGATCTTTTCACAGGTTGAGATGCAGTATTCACTTCCGGCACTTTTTGCGAGCATGAAAGTGGGGATCGTCCAGGCAGTCATCGGAGCGATCGTTGCAGAATGGATGTCGGGAAAACAGGGCCTTGGCTACATTTTAACATATGCATCATCGACATATGACACACCGATGCTGCTCGCAGGCATCATCGTAACGATCATCCTGGGAATCGCGACATACCAGGTGATCAGCGTGCTGGAAGATAAATTCCTGTACTGGCATGAGTCAAAGAACTGATAAGGACTGCGCCTGTTCGGAAAAAGACAAAGGAAGAAAGTTTTTGGAGGAGATTTGTGTGAATTTTACATCGGCTTCATCACCGACGATGAATGGAAAAATGCCGCATATCCAGTGTACGGCAGATGATATTGGAGAGATCGTGCTGCTTCCGGGGGATCCGGCGCGCGTATCGATGTTTGAGGATCTGCTGGAAGATTACAGGATCGTCAGCAATTACCGGGAATACGTGGTTGGGACAGGATATTACAATGGCATTAAAATTACAGTGTGTTCCACAGGGATCGGCGCACCGTCAACAGAGATCGCTGTGATCCAGCTGATCGCGCTCGGAGCAAAAGCATTGATCCGGATCGGCGGAACAGGTGTCCTGAAGGAAGAGGTGCCGTGCGGCGCTATGGTATTAAACACAGGTGCTGTCCGGAGAGGCGGTTCATCGTGCTTTTACGCACCATCGGAATACCCGGCGCTGGCATCGTTCGAGGTCCTGGACTGTCTGAAACGTGCGTGTGAAGAGAGAGAACAGCCATATTCCATGGGAGTCTGCATGTCGGTCGGCTCTTTCTACCATGGTCAGGGACGTCAGATGCCGTTTGAAACGGGATATGATGAAAATGCGGTCCTGGAACAGTATAAAAAATGGAACATCCTGAACATGGAGATGGAAGCGGAGACGATCTTCACGCTGGCGTCATTGAACAATGTTTTCTCGGGAAGTATCTGCGCGGTACACTGCAACCGGATCACGGACCAGTGGCTGGTGGATTTTGAACCTGCGCAGAAGGAAATGTGCAGAACGGCACTGGCAGCAGGAGAAAAATTATATAAGGAATATCTTCACAGAAAATAGCGGAAAAAGATACTGCGGATAACGGATCTATGATAATGACCCGGCCGGAGACGGCAGGGAAAATTATAAATGCCGGGAATATCACCCGGCGGGAGCAAATGTATCATCCATTATGAAAAGGAGAAAGAGAGTACTATGAGAAAGAAAATTCTTGCAACCGTACTGACAGCAGCCATGGCAGTGTCCATGCTTGCAGGATGTAGCTCTGACAGCGCAAACAAAGCGAGTGAGGCAGCCGCAACAACAGCAGCAGAGACAACTGCTGCGGAAGAGAGCAAAGCAGACGAAACAACAGCAGCCGAGGCAAAGGATGCAGGAGACTTAAAGACTGTTTCCATCCAGATCGACGGTTCCGCTGTTCCGTATTACGCACCGTTATATCTTGCACAGGAAAACGGATACTTCGCAGAAGAAGGTCTGAATGTAGAGTTTTATTATGCAGCAGCTGCTGATATCGTAAAGAATGTCGCAGCAGGAAATGTTGAGTTCGGTTTCCCGAATGCAGATGCAGTTGTAGCTGCAAAAGCACAGGGAATCCCGGTAAAGGTTGTTCACACAACATACCAGGAGGGTCTTGGAGCGATCATTTTCGGAAGTGATTCCGGAATCAGCACACCGGCTGACTTAAAGGGCAAAAAAGTAGCGGTAACAAGCCTTGGAAGCGCAAACTATTTCCAGCTTCAGGCAGCTCTGGAGTCCGCAGGACTTACCATCGACGATGTTCAGGTTGAGATCGTTGGTACAGGTGCGATCCTGACAGCTCTCACTGAGGGTCAGGTCGATGCGATCGTATTCTCCAAACTCAGAACGATCGAGTTAAACAACTCCGGTTTCGCTGCAAGCGAGATCACATGTGACCAGTTCCTTCCGTCCTTCGGAAACGTATTAGTTGCAGGCGACGCACTTGTTGAGAAAGATCCGGAAACAGTTGATGGCTTCTGCCGCGAATTAAACAAAGCGATCGAATACATCATCGACGGCCATGTAGAAGAGGCAGTTGATATGTCCATCGAGAAATATGCACCGACATTCGCAGAAAAGAGAGATGTTGTTGTCCAGATCTTAAATGATGTATTCGTAAAGACATTATGGCAGAGCGACTACACAGCAGAGAACGGAATCGGCGCATCTGATCCGGAGAAGTGGCAGGCACTCATCAATAAATCCAAAGAGATCGGCAACATCGATGAGACCTTCGATGCAGCAGGGCTTCTTTATACACCGGCAAAATAAGAGAGAACAAAGATTTCCCAGCTCCGGGCTGGAAGAGTTATGAGGTGAGAGATGTTTTACAGAAAATACAGAAAAATCATTCTTCCGGCATTGTTTCTGCCGTTGTTTCTGATCGTGTGGGAACTGTATATCCGGCTCTTTCATGTACCGAATTATCTGCTTCCCGGCCCGGCAGAACTGGCAGATTCAATGGTAAAGCTGTTCGTCAGCGGTGATATCATGAAACATATCCGTGTCACGATGGAAGAGATCCTTATGGGAACCGTGATCGGTATTGTGATCGGACTGATCCTCGGGTATATTATGGCGAAGATCCGGTTTATTGAACGCCTGATCATGCCGTTTGTCATCATTATCCAGACAGCGCCGAAGATTTCCCTCGCACCGTTATTTATCCTGTGGATGGGACTCGGCATCGAATCAAAGGCAGCCCTTGTTATCCTGGTCGTATCATTCCCGATCATGATCAACGAGGTGTCCGCGATCCGTTCCATTGAAGATAATGTATACAATCTGATGAAGGTGCTCAAAGCCAGCAAATGGCAGACATTCTGTAAGATCGAGGTTCCGTATTCCATCGAAATGATGCTGTCCGGTATCAAGCTTGCCCTGACACAGGCGATGACAGGTGCTGTTATCGGCGAGATGATCGGAGCCAAAGCGGGACTCGGATATCTGCTGACACTGGGAAGCGAGACATATGATATCAAGATGATCTTAAATGCAGTCATCCTCTTAAGCGTGATCGGTCTGGCGCTGTATCTGATCTCGGAATTTGTCGAGAAAAAGGCGCTTTACTGGAAAGTCATCGATAAGAGTGTGGTCGGTTAAAAATCAAAAGAAAAACAGGCAAGGTTCCCCTGCGGCGCATGATGCTGCAGCGGGGACCTTGTTTCTTCTTTAGCCGGCCATCATGTGGATGGGGAGAGATCGTTACTGCTCGCGTTATTCACCGGCTGCAGTCCGGAGTATTTTATGATGGTAAATCATATGGAATGATGATATACTTAACTTATATGCGGATCGCAGAATATCTGTAATTTTTCATGTCTGCAGGATACAATTCAGAACGGTCCATGCAAGAGTGCGATAGAAATGGAGAACGAATCTATGAAAAAAATGATTTCCTGGAACGTAAACGGCCTTCGTGCCTGCCTGGGAAAGGGATTTTTAGAATATTTAAAGGAGACGGACGCAGATATCTTCTGCATCCAGGAGAGCAAGCTGCAGGAAGGCCAGGTAGATCTGGATCTTCCGGGATATCACCAGTACTGGAATTATGCGGAGAAAAAAGGATATTCCGGAACGGCGATGTTTACGAAGGAAGAGCCGGTCGCAGTGACTTACGGACTCGGGATCGAGGAACATGACCATGAAGGCCGCGTGATCACGGCAGAATTTCCGGAATATTACGTGATCACCTGCTACACGCCGAACTCCCAGGACGGGCTGAAACGTCTGGATTACCGGATGCAGTGGGAGGACGCGTTCCGGACGTACCTGAAAGAGCTGGAGAAAAAGAAGCCGGTGATCTTCTGCGGCGATCTCAATGTAGCCCACAACGAGATCGACCTGAAGAATCCGAAGACGAACCGGAAAAATGCGGGATTCTCCGATGAGGAACGCGCGAAATTCACGGAGCTCCTGGGCGCCGGATTTATCGATACTTTCCGGTATTTTTACCCGGACCAGGAAGGGATCTACTCCTGGTGGTCTTACCGGTTCTCGGCGAGGGCAAAGAACGCGGGATGGCGGATCGACTATTTCTGCGTTTCCGAGGGCTTAAAGGACAGGCTGGTGGGCGCAAAGATCCATACGGAGATCATGGGAAGCGATCACTGTCCGGTGGAGCTGGATATCGACTGATAAATAGTGGAATGTTGAACGTCGGAAAATCAACGACGATAGATCGAAATAAAACAATGGCAGGTTGACATAACATGAACTTAGTAACGGCAGAACATCTGACGAAATCATATACAGAACGATTACTCTTTGACGATACCGATTTTTCCATCAACGAAGGCGATAAGATCGGTCTGATCGGGATCAACGGAACAGGAAAATCCACCTTATTAAAGATGGTGGCGGGACTTGAGGAGCCGGACTCCGGCCGGATCGTCCGGGGAAGAAATCTGGACATCCGCTATCTTCCGCAGAACCCGGTATTCCACCCGGGAGAGACGGTGTTAGAGAGTGTTTTAAGGGAAAATGAGGGACATGAGCACGTCTGGGACCTTGAGAGCCAGGCGAAATCCATGCTGAACCGCCTCGGGATCCCGGATTTTAACGAGAAAGTGGAACATTTGTCCGGCGGACAGAAGAAGCGCGCGGCATTGGCATCGGTGCTTTTATCGACAGCGGAGCTTCTGATCCTGGACGAGCCGACGAACCATCTTGACAGTGAGATGGCGGACTGGCTGGAAGATTATTTAAAGAAATTTAAGGGCGCGCTCCTGATGATCACCCATGACCGGTATTTTCTTGACAGCGTGACAAACCGGATCGTGGAGCTCGATAACGGAAAACTCTACAGCTATCAGGCAAACTATGAGGGATTCCTGGAACTGAAAGCGGAGCGCATGGACATGGAAAAGGCGTCCGAGCGCAAGCGCCAGTCGATTCTGCGGACCGAGCTTGCCTGGATGCAGAGAGGTGCGAGAGCACGTTCCACAAAGCAGAAAGGCAGGATCCAGCGCTTCGAGGCACTGCGGGACAAAAAGGGACCGGTGGAAGACGGAAAAGTCGAGATGGAGTCGATCTCCAGCCGCCTTGGGAGGACAACGATCGAGATCACGGATCTCTGTAAATCATACGGGGACAAGGTCCTGATCAAAGATTACACTTACTTTTTCTTAAAAGATGACCGGATCGGTTATATCGGACCGAACGGAAGTGGAAAATCGACGCTGATGAAGATGATCGCGGGTTGGGTAAAACCGGATTCCGGTACGATCGAGATCGGGCAGACCGTAAAACTCGGCTATTTCTCCCAGGAAAACGAGGACATGGACACGAGTCTCAAGGTCATCGACTACATCAAGAATGTCGCAGAGTATGTAAAGACGAAGGATGGCAGCATCAGCGCATCCCAGATGCTGGAACGGTTCCTGTTCCCGCCGTCTGTCCAGTACACGGTGATTGAAAAACTGTCCGGCGGCGAGAGAAGACGTCTGTATCTCTTAAAGATCCTGATGAGTGCACCGAATGTCCTGATCCTGGACGAGCCGACGAATGACCTTGATATCCGCACCCTGATGATCTTAGAGGATTATCTTGACAGCTTCCAGGGAATCGTGATCACGGTTTCCCATGACCGGTATTTCCTGGATCGTGTGGTCGGAAGGATTTTTGCGTTTGAAGGAGACGGAAAACTCCAGCAGTACGAAGGCGGATTCACGGATTATCAGGCAGCGAAGGCGGAGCGGGAGGCGAAGCTTGCGGAGAGCGCGGCGGAGAATCCGGCATCTGCGAAGAAGTCTGCGGATAAGGGGAACGGGACAGCCGCAGAGGGCGATCCGGAAGGAAATGCGCCGCGGACAAACGTGAAACCGAGGGAAAAGAAGCTGAAATTCAGCTACAAAGAGCAGCGGGAGTGGGATACGATCGAGGACGATATCGCGAAGCTGGAAGAGGCGGTTGAGAACCTGGAAAAGGAGATCGAGGCGTCCGCAACGAACTTTACGAAGCTCAATGAGCTGATGAAGGAAAAGGAAGAGAAGGAAGCTGCGCTCGAGGAGAAGATGGACCGCTGGGTATATCTGAACGACCTGGCAGAACAGATCGAGGCGCAGAAGAATAAATAATACTCATGTCGGGGAAAACGGGGGATTTAAAATGGCAGAATATCGAAACAGTAACAGAATCCTGTATCCACTTGGTGTCACGCAGGAAGAAAAAAGCGCTCATATCCTGGTACAGGGACACGGAGAGGAGGTTTTCCTGCTCTTATACCGGCTGGGAGAGAAGAAGCCATGTGAGAAGATCCCGTTTGATCCGAAACACCGGATGGGAGATGTCTGGTCACTGGAACTGGATCGGGCTGATCTTGCATCATTTGAATATAATTTCATGATTGATGGAAAAATTGTGGCAGATCCCTATGCGCGGATCCTTACCGGGCGTGAAAAATGGGCGGACCGGAAACGTGCCGGAAAGCCGGTGCAGTGCCGGGTATTGTCGGAAGCGTTTGACTGGGAAGATGATGCAAATCCGGAAATCCCGTATGCCGATACGATCCTCTACAAACTTCATGTCCGTGGATTTACAGCGCATGCGTCCTCGAATGTTTCTGCCCGCGCAACGTATGCAGGCATCGTGGAGAAGATCCCATATCTGAAAGACCTCGGGATCACGGCGGTGGAGCTGATGCCGGTGACGGAGTTTGACGAGGTCATGATGTCGTCATCCGGAAATGGATTTCATGATGCGAAACCGGAACCGACGGGATATATCAATTACTGGGGATATGGACCGTCATATCTCTATGCGGTGAAGTCGGCATATGCGTCTCACGGGGAGATGTCGGCGGAGAGCGAGTTTAAAACGCTGGTAAAAGAGCTGCACAGGGCCGGGATCGAATGTATTCCGGAACTGTATTTTACCGGAAAAGAACTTCCGGGGGAGATCGTATCGGTCCTTCGCTACTGGGTAGAGGAGTATCATGTGGACGGCTTTCACCTGTTGGGATTCCCGAATCTTTTGCTGGCGGCGGAGGACCCGTTCTTAAAGAGGACGAAGCTTTTTGCGGAAAACTGGAACGAGGTGATGGATCGCCGCCCGAAAAAGGGCTATATCACGCCGGGAGACGGTCCGGTTTCCGTTGCGGAAAAGAATCTTGCCGAGTACAACATGCAGTTTATGGAGGATATGCGCCGTTTCTTAAAAGGTGATGAAGGAATGCTCCAGGCGTTCGAATTCCGGAACCGCAGGAATCCGGCGGAGTATGCGGTTGTCAACTACATGGCGAACACGAACGGCTTCACACTGATGGATGCGGTCTCCTACGACCGGAAGCACAATGAGAAAAACGGTGAGGAGAACCGGGACGGAAGCGATTACAATTATTCCTGGAACTGCGGAGCGGAGGGACCGACGAGAAAGAAAAAGATCGTGGAGCTCAGAAAACAGCTGATCAAAAACGCATATCTGCTCCTGTTTTTGAGCCAGGGAGTACCGCTTTTGATGGCTGGCGATGAGTTTGGAAACAGTCAGGACGGCAACAACAACGCCTACTGTCAGGATAATGCGGTCTCATGGTTAAACTGGAAGCTCCTGGAGACGCATATGGACCAGGTGGAGTTTGTGAAACGCCTGATCGCCTTCCGGAAATCCCACAAGATGTTCCACATGGACCGGGAACCACGGATCATGGACTACAAGTCCTGCGGCCGTCCGGATGTCTCCTACCACGGCGAAAACGCCTGGAAACCGGAATTTGAAAATTTCCGGCGGCAGTTCGGGATCCTGTACTGGGGCGCTTACGCAAAGAAACCGGACGGGACGGATGACGCGAACTTTTATGTCCTCTACAACATGCACTGGGAACCGCATATGTTCGGGCTTCCCCATCTGCCGAAAGGCGCGAAGTGGCATGTGATCTGCAGCACGGCGGATCCGGATGTGGAAGATCTGCCGTCTGATGGAACCGGAGAAGTCCTGAAAAACCAGATGATGCTGGCAGTGCCGCCTCGCGGGATCATGATCCTCGAAAGTGTTGCGGATCCGGATTCGGGGAAGGAGACGAAAAAAGGAAAGAGCGGGAGCAAAAAAGAGAAGAATGAGAAGACAGATCTGGTCGAAAAGTCCTGTGAAAAGGAAGAGAAAAGTACACCAGAAAATGGAAAAGAGCTGTAAAAGTAAATAAACTGAAAATTGTGCACTGCGTTCCTGGATATAAAAAATCCCTGCCATGAGATGAGAACCGCCGGAAGCTTAAGAACTTCTGTTTTGCGGTATCATTTCAGTGGCAGGGATTCTGCTTATTCCGGATAAACCAGCTGCTCTTCCCGGATATTCTCCAGAACCTCATCATAGAACTTTCCTGCAAGGTATTTTGCCATCGGAAGGTTCATATCGAGATAGTTTCCGCAGTCGCGGGCAGCGGCACCCGGAACATCTCCCTCAAAATCGCGGATGAAGAGGAACATTTCCTGGAGGAGCGGCACGATATCTGCGGATTCGTAATCACCCACGAGGAGCAGATAGAAGCCGGTCCGACATCCCATCGGTCCGAAGTAGAGAACTTTATCTTTGTATACACGGTGGTTTCTTAAGAAAGTCGCACCGAGATGTTCAATTGTATGGATCTCAGCAGTATTCATGACCGGTTCGTAGTTTGGACGGGTCATACGGATATCGAAGGTGGTAACATGATTGTCTCCGGCGATATCTCTCCGGGATACATAAACACCCGGAACCAGTTTCAGATGATTGACAGTGAAGCTTGTGATCTTTTCCATAATAAGATACACCCTTTCATGAGTTTTACAGATTGTTGTCCGCAGACGTGATGATGTCTGCCTGTATCAGTTTTATTATAAAGGGAATGGGGAAAGAATGCAAGTTACTGTATGCTGGCAGGAATTTTCAGAAGCAAAAATTCTGTATGATCCGGTTATGACCGCAGATTTTGCCGATCCGGAATCCAAAGCATCGGCAAGATCCCGGGGAGATATTGCGCTTCAATTTGACCTTGTTTCGCAAGAATATTTGTACTATAATAACTGTTAACGGGATTTTGGGTAACTAGAATAACGTCCCATAAGGAGTAGTTATGAAATTACTGGCATATGAAGTAGACAAAAGATCATTTTTAGGTATTTTCAATGAGGATGAAACCTGGGTTTATCCGATTTCGGCAGCGGGAATGGAATACCGGTCCATGAAGGACCTGATCCGCGAGGCAGGACCATCTGAGATGGAAATGCTGGATTATATTTCAAAAAAGGCACCGGGGGATGTGACCGGAGCAGCACCGGTGGAAGAGATCAGGATTGTTTCTCCGATCCCGGAGCCGGATCAGGATATCATCTGCCTGGGGATCAACTATATGGATCATGCGGCGGAATCTGCGAGGTTCCAGAAAGAGGAGTTTGCAAGACCTGAGAAGGCAATCTATTTCTCCAAGCGCGTCAACCGGACGAATGATCCGGACGGGATCATTCCGGCACATAAAAATTTGACGAACCAGCTGGATTACGAGGCAGAGCTTGCGGTCATCATCAAAAAAGATGCGAAAGATGTGAAGCCGGAAGAAGTAAAAGACTATATTTTCGGATATACGATCATGAATGATGTCAGCGCCAGGGAGGTGCAGACGGAACATAAACAGTGGTACTTTGGAAAGAGCCTGGATGGTTTCACACCGCTCGGCCCGTGTATCATGACGGTCGATTCCACTGCGTTTCCGCCGGTGTTAAAACTCCAGTCAAAAGTAAACGGAGAACTCCGTCAGGATTCCAACACGGGACTTTTTATCCATGGAATTGAAGAAGTGATCTGCGAACTTACAAAAGGAATGACATTAAAGGCAGGAACGATCATCGCAACAGGAACGCCGGCAGGAGTCGGCATGGGATTCGTACCGCCGAAATTCCTTAAGACAGGCGATGTTGTGGAGTGCATTATTGAAGGGATCGGAACTCTTAAGAATACTGTTGGGGAGTAAAATGAGACCAGGTGATTGCTTCATGCATGATTGAAAGCACATCTCATAAAACGAAAAGTTGCCATGAAGGGAGCAAAAAAGTCAGTCAGAATGACTGGCTGCTCTTTTCGTGGCTTTTTTGTTCAACAGGAAATTCCGATGGAACTGGCCGCACACGGTACAAGAATATGCCGGAGCGCGATCCGTTCAGGCATTTAGTTACCGGTAAATGCCATCATGGCAGCAGATTTTGACATAAGGAGAGAACAAAAGTGGAAGATATACGCGAAATGTTGAAAAAGGTGGCAGCAGGCGAATTGTCTGTGGATAACGCTGTCCTGGAACTGAAAAAGGAGCCGTTTACGGCGGCGGGATATGATGATCTGGGATTTGCAAAGCTGGACACGCACCGGAAACTGCGCCAGGGCGCGGCGGAAGTGATCTACGGGGCGGGAAAGACTCCGGAGCAGATCGCCGGGATCGTGGAAGTAATGAAAAAACACGGGCAGGAGACGATCCTGATCACGCGGGTGGATGAAGAGAAAAGTTTAAAAACAGAAAAACTACTATCGGAAATCTATCCGGACGGCAGCGGATATCGGTATTTTAAGGATGCGAAGGTCGCGATCTGCGGAAACTTCCCGGAAAAAGACGGCGTCGGCACGATTGTCGTGGCGACCGGTGGGACCAGCGATATCCCGGTAGCGGAGGAAGCCGCGCTTACGGCCGAGTCACTCGGAAATCAGGTGGAGCGCCTCTATGATGTGGGAGTTGCGGGACTTCACCGCCTGATGTCCCATATGGATTCGATCATGAATGCCCGCGTGATCATCGCGATCGCGGGGATGGAAGGAGCGCTCGCAAGTGTGATCGGCGGTCTTGCGGACTGCCCGGTGATTGCGGTGCCGACGAGTATCGGATACGGGGCATCCTTCGGAGGTGTCTCTGCGCTCCTTTCGATGCTGAACTCCTGCGCGAGCGGCGTCAGTGTGGTAAATATTGATAACGGATTCGGAGCCGGGTATCTGGCGAGCATGATGAACCATATGCGGGGATGATATTGGAGATAAGCGGAGGTATTTCGAATGAAAACATTATATTTTGACTGCGGAATGGGCGCTGCGGGTGACATGCTGATGGCGTCCCTCTATGAGATCTGCCCGGACAAGGCAGGATTTTTAAAGACAATGAATGAGATGGGTTTGCCGGGACTCTCTGTTGAGGCAGAACCGGCTGTGAAGTGCGGGATCACCGGAACGCATATGAAGGTAACGATCCACGGAGAGGAAGAGGAGAGCGTGGATGTGGATCTGCAGGAGCATGTACACGACCACGCAGAGCATCACGAGCATGCTAATAACCATCATGAACATTGCCACGACCACGAAGCGGCGGGGAACCATCACCACCATGAGACTGAGGTCCATCACCATGAGATGGCCGCTGATATGGCGGACAATACTCACATACATGCATACGACCATGATCACCAGCCCGATCATGACCACCATGATGAGCACGACTTCCATCACACTCATACCCACGAGGAAATCCACACAGAAGAGCATTCCGGCCACCCACACCATCATCACGCAAGCATGGCCGGGATTTCTCATATTATTGAATATTTAAATCTGCCTGATGAGGTCAAAAAGGATGTTGTTGCGGTTTACCACTTGATCGCCGAGGCAGAGTCCCACGTCCACGGTAAGACTGTCGAGGAGATCCATTTCCACGAGGTCGGCACTGCGGACGCGATCGCGGATATCGCCGGAGTCTGCCTCTTAATGCATATGATCGCCCCACAGAAGACCATCGCATCCCCGATCCATGTCGGAAGTGGAAACGTCCGCTGTGCGCATGGAATTCTGCCGGTCCCGGCTCCGGCAACCGCCTTTATTTTACAGGGACTTCCGATCTACAGCGGTACGATCAGAGGAGAACTCTGCACGCCGACGGGCGCAGCGCTCTTAAAACATTTCGTGACAGAATTCCGGGAAATGCCGGTGATGCGGACATCCGCGATCGGCTATGGTATGGGAAAGAAAGACTTTGAGCGCGCGAACTGTGTGCGCGTCCTTCTCGGTGAGACGGAAGAGAGCGGAGATGAGGTAGCAGAGCTTTCCTGCAATCTCGATGACATGACCCCGGAAGCGCTGGGCTTTGTTCAGGAGATCCTGTTTGCAGCAGGCGCCCTGGAAGTCTATACGATCCCGATCGGCATGAAAAAGAGCCGCCCGGGCATTCTCCTGACCTGCATGTGCCGCTGCGGAGATAAGGAGAAGATGATCTCATTGCTCTTTAAACACACGACAACACTTGGAATCCGTGAAAATATCAGCAGACGCTATACTCTTACAAGAACCATGAAAGAACACGAGACTCCGTATGGCGTGGTTCGCGAGAAGATCGCGGAAGGTTACGGCGTGAAACGCGGAAAACTTGAGTATGAAGACCTTGCGAAGATCGCGAGAGAGCAGGGGATGAGTCTTGGTGAAGTCAGGAAGATCGTAAAAAAATAATCAGTAGAGAATGACAATAATAGTGAACTACATCGGCAATTGAATAACCGAGGATTCCGGCTTATTATCCTAAGCGGTGATTCCGGAATTATTACAGTGCATGGACTTCCTCAGCCCATGCACTGTCAATCTTTTGTTTCACAAATTGGAAATATTAAGTCCAACATTGTATCTTGCGCGGCTTTTGTGTCGGGCAGTTTACCATTTTTCTCTATAACCATAAAAGATAGATTCACAGCATAGTTTTTAAAGTTAAACCTGAAAACTATGAAAAAACAGCATGATACAGGATCCGTAGCGCCAACAAAAAAGAACCGGCATCTCATCCGCAGATGGAATACCGGTTCTTGTTACATGACGTTCTTATAACGCGCTTATTATAAATTAGCCAAAATATCTCTTTAAGAGACCAGCAAATGCCTTACCATGTCTTGCCTCGTCTCTTGCCATCTCGTGAACAGTGTCATGGATTGCATCAAGACCAGCGGCTTTTGCTCTCTTAGCGAGGTCTGTCTTACCAGCTGTTGCGCCGTTCTCAGCCTCAACTCTCATCTCAAGGTTCTTCTTTGTGCTGTCTGTAACAACTTCGCCGAGGAGCTCTGCGAATTTAGCAGCGTGCTCAGCCTCTTCGTAAGCTGCTTTCTCCCAGTAAAGACCGATCTCCGGATAACCTTCTCTGTGAGCAACTCTTGCCATAGCGAGGTACATACCAACCTCGGAACATTCGCCGTTGAAGTTTGCTCTTAAATCTTCAAGGATATCTTCACTTACGCCCTTTGCAACACCAACTACGTGCTCGGAAGCCCATGTCATATCGCCGGACTGCTCAGTGAACTTGGAAGCCGGAGCGCCGCACTGCGGACATTTTTCCGGAGCAGCCTCGCCCTCATATACATAACCACATACAGAACATACAAATTTCTTCATAGTATTTTTCTCCTTTTTAAGATTTATTATCTGGGATCAGGGAGTATCAAAATCTCTGATCGTAAATGATGCAACATGGATGACAGTTATTTTTAAAAAATAATAGTAACTGTTATCGTTATTATATTCTAATTGACAACGAATGTCAATAGAATTTTTGAATTTTTAGCTTTTCTTTTTCAGACAGTCCTCGCATTCGCCGTAAAAGAAAACAGTGTGGGAGTCAACGCGTCCCGGAAACGGGGCGGAGAGAAGATCCGATGTATCATGAACCAGATCGAGAGGCATATCAATGATCGCTCCGCAGGTCCTGCATACAAAATGGTAATGTGGATCAGTATTGTAGTCAAAGTGCTCTGAGCCGTCCCCGCTGGAAAAACGCTGGATCTCGCCCATATCCGCCAGAAGATTTAAATTGCGGTACACAGTCCCCAGACTGATTTTTGGATAGTCTTTGCTGATCGTCACATAGACGGCATCGGCGGTAGGATGATCAGTGCGGTTCTTCAGGCATTCCCGGATGGACTCACGCTGGCGGCTGAATTTTAATGCTTTCATGGGAAACCTCCTTTCTGGATCATTTCTAAATTTAAATAGACAATAATAATGATAATTGTTACTGAAATAATAACATCATAACTTTTGAAAGTCAAGTATCTGTGATAAAAAGTTACAAAACAGAAGAACAAAAATTCCTTGAAAATGAAATGTGAGGTGTTTATACTATTTCTATATCATATTTTCATAAATCAGACATCAACCCCACGAAACGGAGGTAGCTCCATGTATAACAGACACATCCGCCATCTTGTGACAGAGCTTGGAAACCGCCTGTCAGAGAAAGAATTTTTAAAAAAGATCGGCCTCAGCCGCCGCAGTATGCAGCAGCTGTTTGATAAAGACCGCTGGGAAGTGATCTTCGAGAAAGCCTTTCCGGTGACGAGACGCTTTTCCTGCGCGGAAATCCTGGAATTCTGCCGGGAAGATATGGAAAAGCTCGGAAATGAGCCGGAAGAGGGCTGGCTCTCCTTCACTTATAAATATGTGACACACATCCTGTATCCGGATGATGAATTCTCTGCGTCCGCGGCTCCCTGTGCGCCGTCTGCGCTCTACTTCTTAAATGTTCTCCAGTATTTCTTTGATGAAGAACGGAAAGTGATGCCGTTCGATCCATATGATGATTTCCGCTTTTTAACAAAAGAAGAATATGCGCATTTTGAGCGTGCGGATGAATATGAGCACTTTATCCGTGAGTTCCGCGACCAGTACGTCTACGAGATGATGCGGTTAAACCGTGAGGCGACGCCTTTCGAGACACTCGGTCATATCGCGGGTGTCCACTATGTTGCCATGACGGTAGCCCAGGGACTTTATGCGGCAGGCGTTCCGATCGATCTGGCGCTGGCATCCGGCGCGGCGGCCGGCCATGATCTCGGAAAATTCGGGTGCAAACCGAATGAGCGGGTTCCGTATCTGCACTATTATTATACGAACCAGTGGTTTACCGCCTACCATATGGAAGGGATCGGTCATATCGCTGCCAACCATTCAACCTGGGATCTGGAGCTTGACAACATCTCCGTGGAGTCCCTGGTGCTGATCTATGCGGACTTCCGTGTCAAGCAGATGCGCGGCGAGGACGGAAGAGAACTCACGAAGATCTATACACTGAAGGATTCCTTCGACGTCATCCTGTCCAAGCTCGACAACGTGGATGAAAAGAAACGGAACCGCTACCGTGTCGTTTATTCCCGTCTGTACGAATTTGAGCGCTACATGCGTTCAAAAGGCGTGGATGTGGACCTCACAGGCCATCCGGACCCGGCAGAAAAGCCGGTGGACATCGTCCTGCAGTCCGGAAAACAGGTGGTGCGCTCGTTTGTATTCTGGGGGATCGAGCACAACATCGACGTCATGCACCGGCTCGGCACCGAGCGCCAGTTCGGAAACATTCTCGAGGCGGCGCGGAGCGAGAAAGACTGGAAGAATGTCCGCGCATATTTAAACATGTTCAATGAATATTCGATTCACCTGAACCACCGCCAGAAAGAGCAGACGATCAGCTTCTTATATGAGCTCCTGTTAAACAGAGAGGGAGACATCCGCAGGCAGGCGGCGGCCCTGGTCGGAAAAATGTTCGCGGACTTCAACGCCGGATACCGGAAAGAACTTCCGAAAAACATGCCGGATCCGGATGACAAGACGGCTCTGACGCTCTGGGAAGAATACATGGCGCAGCTCGTATGCCCGGACTATCGCCTGACATTACAGCAGAAGCACCGGATCCAGAACTCCTTAAAATTTGTCATGATGTCTGCCATGGAGCGAAGCTCGGAGAAGGTCCGGGAGGAGTTGTTCGGGGTATTTATGAAATGGTTTGACAGAAAACACCGCCTCGTGGGGGATCCGGTCTTCTACCTTTTAGACTGCATCTTTTCCCTGCCGCTCGATCTCAGCAGCAAGGAGGGACATCTGGAGAGCCTGATCAGTTTCGCGATCGAACACATGGAAGACGAGGATGAGAAGATCCAGATCGCTGCGGTCCGTGTCCTGAAAGTTTTGACGCAGGCGGTGACACCGGAGAGCGCGTGCTACCGGCTTGCCTGCGATGCGGCGAAAAAGATCGATCCGAAGACGATCACACTCCTCTTCCTGCAGTACCGGATCTTTACAAATCTGCGCCTTGATACGAGCAGACAGAGAGAAGTCCTGTACGGACATGACGTGGTCAGCGATATCTTCCTTGAAAACCTGAAATCGGCGACCCCGTGGATCTTAAAATCCGTCAATATCAAGTTGCTGGCAGATCAGGTGGACCATGGAAAACGAGAGCATCTGCTCCATATCTGTGCCCACTTCTCGAACCTCATCAAGGTCAGTGAGCAGGTCGGAGTCCGCCACGATGCGGGACGTGCACTCCTGCGCCTGGCCCACCTTCTGACGACGGACCAGAGGAACGAGATCGCGGTCGAGCTGTTAAAAGGCCTGGAAGTCGGCGAGTACGAGTTCTCGAAGTATATTCCGGAATATCTCGGCGAATTTGCCTTGTGGCTTCCGCCGGAACAGCTCGATGACATTATTGAGCGCCTGCATATCCTGCTCGCGAACGGAAATGAGCGGATCGTGTCCGTCGCACTCGACACACTGGGGATCATTCTGGAGTGCTATTCCAGATATCCGGTCCGCTTCCAGGAGCCGGATGAGATCGCCGAGGACCGGAGGATGAAGATCCTGGGACTGATCTTAAGCTGCCTTGCAAACTACAGAGAACAGGTCCGCCAGGAGGCGCTTCTTGTGATCGGGCAGCATATTTTCGGCTCCCAGATCCTTGCAGAGCGCGATAAGAACCGGATGTTCTCTCTGTGTGCGAAAAAACTGCTGTTCCTCCTGAATGAGAATAAAGGCGGAGAGCTCAGCCTCTACTACCGTGCGGCGACCTTGTCTCACATCGGACGTTTCATCTCCCGCTACCAGCTCTTCGGCGGTGACGTGGAGACCATGACGAGAAATAAAGTGGCATTCTTCCCGGGGACCTTCGATCCGTTCACCCTGTCCCACAAGGAGATCGCCAGAAAGATCCGTGAACTCGGATTTACGGTATTTCTCGCGGTGGACGAATTTTCCTGGTCGAAGAAGACCCAGCCGCATCTGGTTCGCCGCCAGATCGTGAACATGTCGATCGCGGATGAATTTTATGTGCATCTGTTCCCGGACAACACGCCGGTCAATATCGCGAACCCGGCGGACCTTCGCAGATTGAAGGAAATGTTCCCGAATGAGGAACTCTACATCGTGGTCGGATCGGACGTCATCCACAATGCAAGTTCCTATAAGAAAGAGCCGGAAGAAAATTCGATCCATTTCTTCAATCACATCGTATTCCGACGGGCCGGAGAAGCACATCCGACCGAGGTCTACAATGAGATCAGGGGAAAAGTCGTGCAGCTGGAGCTGCCGCGCGAGCTGGAAGATATCAGCTCCACAAAGATTCGAGAGAACATCGATAACCACCGTGATATTTCCAGCCTGATCGATCCGGTTGTTCAGGAGTACATTTACCATAAGGGAATGTACCTGCGTGAGCCGGAGTTCAAGCCGATCCTGAGAGCGAAAGCGATCGCTTTTGAGAATGCCTCCGGAAGAGACCATGCGGTCCTGGACGAGCTCGGAAATACCGTCCTCTACGGACATCCGGATGCCCAGGCGATTTTCACGAGGATCCAGGTGGAGAACGACAGCCTGCTGATCCTGAGGAACACCGTGGAAGGCGAGCGGCCGGTCGGTTTTGCAAGCTACAGGGAGATCGGGAATGATGAGCTGTACGGAGTCTTAAAGGACATGGAGCTTGCGAATCTGGTGCGCGGAAAGAGCAGCCGGGAGATCCTCCTGATCACGGGGATCTACGCGAGAGAGGAGAATACCGGGGACAGCGAGATGATCCGGGATGCCGCACAGCAGCTCCTGGTGGAGGTCGTTGCGAAAGAGCTGGAGAAGAATTACAGCTTTGCGCTGTTCGTGGCAGAGCGCGGAACGGCGGCGAAGCATGTCGTGTACGCGCTGGAAAGACAGGGCTTTGAGCGTCCGCACCTGGCAGACGAAAATGACAAGAGGACGATCTACCTGGTCGACATGCATGAACCGCTCATGTTCCTGCATAACCTGGAGACAACGATCAAGGAACCGTTTGCCAGCAATCCGGCGGTCCTCAGGGCAATCGAGAAGAATCATAAGAAACTGCAGATCGCGATGACGAAGCTGTATCCGGGAAATCTCGTCCTTTCCTTATCCTCCGGAGTCATGCATCACCGCCTTGTGGACAGGATTACGTCGCTGAACGATGTGCCGAGAGAACCGCTCGTTCCGAGACGGCTCGGAAAGAACATGTGCGTTCCGTTCGGCAAGATCCTCAGAGGAAAAGTTGTCCCGAATACGGTGACAAAGACGCTGCACACGGATAAGGTCTATGAGCCGGATCTGGAAAGCTACACGATCGAGCCGTTCCCGTATTATTCACCGTTAAACAGTCAGATCGAGACGATCCGTTCCTTCGACCGTCCGGTAATCCTGGTCGACGACCTTGTCCACAAGGCAGACCGTCTCCGGGTACTCGTTCCGAAGCTCAGGGAGACGGGGATTCCGATCAAAAAAGTCGTTGTCGGAGTTCTGTCCGGCTACGGGCGGGATCTGATGCAGCAGCTGAAGGTGCCGGTCGAGAGCATCTACTCGATGCCGAATGTGCGCCAGTGGTTCGTGGAATCGACGCTGTACCCGTTTATCGGCGGTGACACGGTGCGCCGGGAGGAAATGAAAGTTGCGGGACTTCAGCCGTCCATCAACATGATCCTGCCGTATGCGACACCGAAGCTCTCCGGCTGCAGCAGGGAGGCACTGGTGGAGTTTTCGGCCTGCTGTATCGAGAATTCCAGGGATCTTTTACAGGTCCTGGAGGCGGAGTACCGGAAACAGTACGCGAAGAACCTGACGCTGTCGCGCCTCTCCGAGGCAGTCATCCTGCCGCTCTGCCCGGATAAGGGAAGCTGCATGGAGTACGATGAGAATCTCGCGGCATCGGTTTATCTGGAAAATGATCTGGAGATGCTGCAGAGGATGAGAAAGTTTATGGTAACGATCCAGTAGGTCTGTGTATTGACTGTACTGACTGTAAAAACGGACTTGCAGGAAAAAGTCTTGTTGACGGAAGGTGTTATGAACCAGAGATACACACCGGCATCGACCGGGGCAGAGATATCTTAATGGAGTTCTGCCTGCAGATATGAAACTCGCGAAGCGTGTTTTCACTTGTTGATAGTAAAATAGAGAGGGGCATCATAAAATGGTTACATATTATAAGATCGGGGATGCGTTCTGCGCGTCCGTTCACGGCAATCTGCCGTATGAAAAAACAGAAAAACCGGCAGCGGGAACGAAGCTTACCTGGCTGTTTACCGGAGATCCGGGAAGCCGCCGCGCGTCATTTCTTGTCGATCACCCGGCGGAACTCTTTGCAGAAAAAGAGGATGTCAGCTGGTTAAATACAAACAGATTGGATGCGTCCGCAACTGACGGACAGATCGGGGAGCTCCCGCAGGAAGTCATGGACCAGATCAAGACCGGGACACTCCGCGCGGTCAACGCATCCCATCCGAAATTTAAGGAAATCCTGGCATACGAGCCGAAAGACGGCAAAAAGCGTGTCCATGTGCTGGCGATCGGCGATGTCGGAAGCATGCTTTTGACAGGACTTCACCTTCTCGGCGGAGATGTGATCTCCTCGATCGGGATCTGCGATATCTCCGACAAAGTGACCGCCCGCTGGGAGTTTGAGGAGAACCAGATCGCATATCCGTGGGACTACGACGCGATGCCGGAGGTGGATGTCGTGGCCCCGGAACATCTCTTTGACTGCGATGTGTTCGTATTTGTCGCGTCAAAGGGAATCCCGCCGGTCGGCTCCGGCGTCAAGGACGTCCGCATGTACCAGTTTGAGAATAACTCGAAGATCATCGGCCATTACGCGAAGATGGCGAGAGAGAAGAACTTTAAGGGACTTTTCTGCGCGGTATCTGATCCGGTCGATCCGCTTGCAAAGACCGCATTTCTCGAGAGCAATAAGAATGAGGCCGGGGAATATGACTGGATGGGACTTCTCCCGGAGCAGATCCAGGGATTCGGTCTCGGAGTCATGAATGCCCGGGCTGCATATTATGCAAAACGCGATCCGAGATTCAAACAGTTCCTGACAGAGGGGCGTTCCTTCGGACCGCACGGACAGGACCTTGTCATTGCGGATTCCATCGAAAATTACAACGATGAGCTCTCGAAAGAGCTGACAAACCTGACTGTCACCGCAAACCTTCACATGCGCGCCATCGGCTACAAACCGTTTGTCGCACCGGCATTCTCTTCCGGCGCGATCTCGATCTTAATGACGTTGAGAAAACAGTGGCACTGCGGATCCGTCTTCCTCGGCGGCGTCTACATGGGCGTGAAGAACCGCTATACGGATCATGGAATCGAGACGGAGGCACTGGCGCTGCCGGAAAAGCTGTACGAGAGGATCGAATTTGCGGCGGAGAACCTGGCGAAGATCGTGTAGAGGATGGGGAACGCATATTGTTTCTTTTTTATAGGAGAGTGAGACATCATGGAGAACGACGGATTACTTGTATTGTACCCGCAAAAACGTGGTTCGGAGAAAGAGCGGGCGCGGCTGGATGAGGTTTTAGAGGCGGCACTGGACGGGATCGATGCAGAGATCGTGGAGAACATGGATCTCCTGGAACAGGACCCGGAAAGATACCGGGGACGGCGGCTCCTGTTCGCAGTTCCGCTCGGAAAAAACGGCATCAACCGCGGTTACTATGAAGTCCTCGCCTGGCTGCGCGGCGGTGAACAGGTCCTTTCCGGTGCTGTCGGCGGCATGATCATCGATGCGGAGAGTGAATTTTACACGAAAGCGACGGCGCGGGAGCTGGCGGTCGCGGCGAACCGTGCCGGCTGCGCGTTTGTCGGACGGCCGCTGGTGGAAGGAACTGCCTCTCTCGACAACTATCTGATCCAGGCTGCGAACATGAACACGGACCGGTTCGGTGCCTATAAAAAGAGTGCGCAGATCCTGGCTCATGAGATCCTGGAGACAGAGTGGGAGCCGAAGAAAGAAGCACATCTGCTGGTGCTCCACGCTTCCAACCATAGAACGTCCAATACGCTGGCGATCTGGCAGAAGGTGAAGGAACAACTGGATGATCGGATCAAGATCCAGGAGGTCAACCTGCGGAACGGTACGCTTGTGGACTGCTCGGGATGCCCGTATCAGATGTGTCTGCATTTTGGTGAACAGGGAAAGTGTTTCTACGGCGGAGCCATGGTGGAAGCAATCTATCCGGCGGTCAAGTGGGCGGACGCGATCCTGCTCCTCTGTCCAAACTATAATGATGCGCTTTCGGCCAATATGACGGCCTTCATCAACCGGCTGACGGCGTTGTTCCGTACAACGAGATTTTACGATAAGGCGCTGTTTGCGATCATCGTATCCGGATATTCGGGGAGTGATCTCCTCGCCGGTCAGCTCGTCACGGCGTTAAACATGAACAAGACGTTCTATCTCCCGGGCAACTTCTGTATGATGGAGACGGCGAACAACGCCGGAGCGGCGATGAAGCTGCCGGGGATCGAAGACAGGATAAGGGAGTTCAGTGAGAGAGTCACGGATACATTGTTGGAGAAAACGCAGAAATAAAGATAAGTGAAAGGCAGACTGAAAATAGAACTGTATAGGTATGGCGGCACAGAAGAGAAAACTGTGCCGCCATATTTTATCTCAGTCAGATAAGACTTCCGCTTTTTTGGATGGTGGATAATACAGATTCATCTTAGTGGGAGGAGTATGATCTCTGCTCGACATGAATTTTGAGATATTGTAATAATTGCACAACCTATGCATATATGTACAATTTAAAGGTATAATCATGCACAAATAATCGCAATAATTTTATAATTTTAAGTAATTTGTACATCAATACTTTATATTATGGAAGCAAACACGGCTGATTGCGATAAAGATAAGAAAAGAGTCGAAATTTCAGATGTTTACCAAAATTAACAAAATTTGTTGCAAAAGTTACAGACGCGCTGTATAATAAATTCGTAAGCTTCCTTTGTTAAAAACTGAACAAAGGAACAGAAAAAAGGAGGTAGAAAGATATGAGAAAGAGATTTTCCGCAGCAATTGCCCTTGCACTGTCCTGTGCGATGATGTTGACCGCCTGCTCCGGCAGCAAACCGGCAGAGACAACCGCCGCCGCAGCTGATACAACAGCAGCCGCAGCAGAGACAACCGCCGCCGCAGCTCCGAGTGGTGACGTTCAGAAGCTGACAATGGGAACCGGCGGTACAACCGGTACATATTACGCGTACGGCGGCGTAATCGCGAATGTCCTTAACAGCAAAGACATCGGTGTAAACATCAATGTACAGTCCACCGGTGCTTCAAAAGCAAATATCTACCTTGTAAATGACGGTGAAGCAGATCTCGCAACGGTACAGAACGACGTTATGGATTATGCTTACAACGGAACCGACCTTTTCGCAGAAGAAGGTGCAGCAAAAGACTTTACAGCAGTTGCAGCCCTCTACGCTGAGGTTTGCCAGATCGTTACATCCGGTGATATCAAATCCGTCGACGAGTTAAAAGGCAAGAGAGTATCCGTTGGTGACGCCGGATCCGGTGTTGAATTCAACGCTCGTCAGATCCTTGAAGCTTACGGCATCTCCTTCGACGATATCCAGGTCAACAACCTTGGTTTCGGTGATTCCGCAGATGCATTAAAAGATGGCAAGATCGATGCTTTCTTCTGTACAGCAGGTGCTCCGACAACAGCGATCGTAGAGCTCGCTACAACAAACACGATCAACCTTCTTACTGTAGACGATGAGCATGCAAAGATCCTTGCTGATGCACATCCGTTCTACACAACTTATAGTATTCCGGGCGGCTCCTACAAGGGCGTTGACGACGATGTACAGACTGTAGCGATCAAAGCTACTCTGATCGCATCTCCGAAGCTTTCTGAAGAGACCGTTTACAATATCACAAAAGCTATCTTCGAGAACAAAGATGAAATCGCTGCTACCCATGCAAAGGGCGAAGAACTTGATCTCGATTATGCAGTTTCCGGTATTTCTGTTCCGTTCCATCCGGGTGCTGAGAAGTACTTCAAAGAAGTTGGAGCGATCAAGTAATTACCTTGAAAAACAGGAAAGCAAGATTCTTTACAGCGGCGGCAATAATCACGGCAATTATTGCCGCCGTTCTTGCATATACCTTTCGAAGCGGGGACTGTCTGGTCTTAAGGAACGGGGACACGAATGAAGAGCTTGCCCGCTTCCGGGTAAAAGAGGGGGATGAATTCTCAGTGACGTTCATCCACTCGGTCAATCAGTATCCGCTGACGGATGTCTACCAGATCCGCGACCATAAAATCTATGTGGTCCGCACCATCTACAACAATTTTGGCGCGGGCGTCCAGACGGAGCTCGAGGATGGGCAGACACTGACGTATGATGAAAACGGGGAGATGGTCATTTCCGGATTTGATAAGGAGATGCCGTATCTTTCGTACATCGTGGGTACGGTCTCGGACCATACACTCACGATCCATGGAAAAGAAATCAGTCTGAGGGAACTCTGCGGGCGAAACAGTAAAGTAGAGTTCTCGTGTGAACATAAAGGACTCTGAGACAGAAAACGTGAACAAAAGGCAGAAAGCATTCCGGAACTCTTCAGGGGTGTGAGGGAGGAAGAACGGAATGTGAAAAAAAGGAGGGATTTGTATGGCAGAGAAAGACAATATGAAAGTCAACACATCTCCTGTTGCGGATGTTGAGACCGGTACCGCGGAAGACGTCGAAGCCATCATGAAAAAGTATGATCGTGAATCGAATACCCGAGTCTGGGAAGGCGTTCCAAAACAGGTGATCCGCTATCTTCTGGCAGCATTTTCACTGTTAATGCTCTACATGAACCTGTTTGCAAACTGGGATGAGCGTGTGCGCCGTTCTCTTTTTGTAGGCGTTGTTATCATCCTTTCATTCCTCATATATCCGATGAAGAAAGGCAGCACAAAGAAAAACTCGATCCCGATCTACGATATTATCCTCATGGTACTCGGAGCAGGTGCTTATTTCTACTTCGTTATCAACTTTAAAACGATCATCGGTCATGCGACCCGAATCAGCCAGACGGAGGTTATCGTCGGCGTGATCGGTATCCTGATCCTCGCAGAGACCTGCCGCCGCGTTGTCGGTATCCCGATCCTCTGTGTAGCGACATTCTTTATCTGCTACGCATTCTACAACGGACTCGGACAGGGCAGAGAATTTGCAGTCGTTTTAAAATCTGTTGTATACAACCTGTTCTACACGACAGGTGGTGTCATCGGTACTCCGATCGGTGTCTGCTCGACGTACATCGCACTGTTTATCCTGTTCGGTGCCTTCCTTGAGGCGACGGGAATTTCTGAGTTCTTTATCCAGCTCGCAAACTCCTTAGCAGGCGCTTCCACCGGCGGCCCGGCAAAGGTAGCCGTTATCTCCTCCGCTCTCTGCGGTATGGTATCCGGAAGCTCTGTTGGTAATACCGTAACAACCGGTTCCGTAACGATCCCGTTAATGAAAAAGACCGGTTACGAAGGCGAATTCGCAGGAGCCGTTGAGGCAGCTTCCTCCACCGGCGGACAGATCATGCCGCCGATCATGGGCGCGGCCGCATTCTTAATGGCTGAGATGGTAGGCGTTCAGTACGGCGAGATCGCGATGAGAGCGATCTTCCCGGCACTTCTTTATTTCACAGGTATCTTCATCACAGTACACCTGGAAGCAAAGAGACTTGGTTTAAAGGGTATCCCGAAGGATGAGCTCCCGAAATTCGGACCGTTATTCCTTCGTCAGGGTTATCTTCTTATTCCGCTGGTTGCCCTTGTTGCAATGGTTATGATGGGCTACACGATGTCCCGTGCAGCGATCATCGCTACCGCCCTTGCAATCCTTGTCAGCATGCCGAATAAAGAAACAAGAATGAACCCGACAAGATTCATCAACGCGTTGGAGGCAGGTGGTAAGAATACACTTTCCGTAGCTGTTGCCTGCGGCGTTGCCGGAATCATCGCCGGTGTCGTAACAATGACCGGACTTGGACAGCTTCTGATCTCCGCAATCGTCGGTGTTGCCGGTGACCGCGTGATCGTAGCTCTGTTCCTTACTATGTTAACCTGTATCGTTCTTGGTATGGGCGTTCCGACAACTGCAAACTACATCATTATGGCTACCACATGTGCACCGATCCTTGTAAACGGTATGGGAATCAACAAGATCGCTGCCAACATGTTCGTATTCTACTTCGGTATCGTAGCAGATATCACACCACCGGTTGCTCTTGCAGCTTACGCAGGATCCGCGATCGCGAAATCTAACCCGATGAAGACCGCGTTAAACGCATCCCGTCTTGCGATCGCAGCGTTCATCGTACCGTATATCTTCGCATTCAACCCGGCAATGCTCTTCATTGATACCGGTGTTCTCGGAGTTGTGACGATCATCATTACCTCCCTGATCGGACTGTTCGGTGTTGCAGCAGGTCTTGAAGGCTACATGTTTGCGAACCTGAATGTGATCGAGAGACTCTTATCCATCGTCGGAGGTCTCTGCCTGATCATTCCGGGAACCGTGACAGACCTTGTCGGCATCGTTCTCGTCGGAATTTCAGCGGCACTGCAGATGATGAAAAAGAAGAAGGCGGCTGTAGCATAGAAGAAATGGATGAAAGTTATATCGGAGTATATTGCAAAGAAAATTTGCATATGATATAATGGCTAAGAAAGAAATAGAACATAGTTCAAATTTACACAAAATGAAACCCCTCAGAGCGGCATCTCTGAGGGGTTTCTTCTCGTTTTATGTAGTTGAGCATCTACAGGTTAGTTACCGATCCAGTTTACTGTCTAACCATTTGATGATGTAGTGACATACCACACCAGCCATGACAGCAACTATAAAAGAAAAAACATAATCCAAATTTACACCTCCTTTCTGTCACCAGATTGGAGTGGGTAAAGAGACGAGTATATCATAGGCAGGAGAAAATTGATAGTTACTCCAGTATAAAACAGAGATAAAAAATAGACTTTTGTGAGGAATATTTGTGTATGAGGAGATCACTGTTTTCATTGATTTTATCTTGCAAGCGACATTAAAGTATGCTACACTTTCCGTAAAGTTTACCACTGTATCTGCGTAAAGAGAGGAAGGAAAAACGATGGAATTATTATATGGAAGTACCCGCGGCGGGGAGACTGACGTGACAGCATCCCAGGCGGTATTAAAAGGACTTGCAAATGACGGCGGCCTCTATGTTCCGGAGCGCATTCCGACACTGGATGTGACGATGGACGAGCTTGCCGGAATGACATATCAGGAGACTGCTTATGCGGTAATGAAGCAGTTCTTAACAGACTATACGGAAGAAGAATTAAAATACTGCATTTCCCGTGCTTACGATGAGAAATTCGACACCGAGGAGATCGCTCCACTCGCAAAGGCAGACGGAATGTACTTCCTGGAGCTGTTCCACGGAAAAACGATCGCATTCAAGGACATGGCGCTCTCGATCCTGCCGTACCTTATGACAACAGCTGCAAAGAAAAACCATGCGAAAAATGAGATCGTGATCCTGACAGCAACCTCCGGTGATACAGGAAAAGCAGCGATGGCCGGCTTCGCCGATGTACCTGGAACAAGGATCATCGTATTCTACCCGAAAAACGGTGTCAGCCGCGTCCAGGAACTCCAGATGCTGACCCAGAAAGGTGCAAACACATCCGTAGTCGGGATCGAAGGAAACTTTGACGACGCCCAGACTGGCGTCAAGAAGATCTTCGGAGACAAAGAATTCGCGAAAGAACTGGATGCAATGGGATTCCAGCTCTCCTCCGCAAACTCCATCAATATCGGCCGTCTCGTTCCGCAGGTTGTTTACTATGTATACGCATATGCGAAACTTCTCGCAAACGGCGAGATTGCAAAGGATGAGAAGGTTAATGTTGTTGTGCCGACCGGAAACTTTGGAAATATTCTGGCAGCATATTTCGCAAAACAGATGGGCGTTCCGTTTGGAAAGCTGATCTGCGCGTCCAACGACAATAAGGTCCTGTATGATTTCTTCCAGACAGGAACCTATGATAAAAACCGCGAGTTTATCCTGACCACATCCCCGTCCATGGACATCCTCGTTTCCAGCAACTTAGAGCGCCTGCTCTACTTAAGCTGCGGAAGAGATGCCGCAAAGACAAAGGAACTGATGGAGCAGCTCTCAAAGAACGGAAAATACGAGATCACACCGGAGATGAAGGAGTTCATGAAAGACTTCTCCGCCGGTTACGCAGATATGGAAGAGAACGCGAAGGAGATCAAGAAGGTATTCGACGATACCGGATATCTGATCGATACCCACACAGGCGTTGCAGCGGCCGTTTACGAGCAGTATAAGACAAAGACCGGCGATACGACAAAGACGATCATCGCATCCACTGCAAGCCCGTATAAGTTCTCCAGAAGTGTTATGGAGGCAGTTCTCGGAAAGAAAGAGGATACTGATGAGTTTGCCCTGATCGACGAGATGGAACGTATTTCCGGCGTGAAGATCCCGCAGGCCATCGAGGAGATCCGCGACGCGAAGATCCTCCACAACCGTCAGTGCAAGCCGGAGGAAATGGAAGAAACTGTGAAACAAACCTTTTCAAAGTAGGGTAAATCGGTTATAATAAAATTATCATGACAACAGTACCTGTTGGGAATAGATGGCATCTGCTCCGCATATAAATGGAAACAGACGGAAGATCCGGCGGGACAGGCTGTTCTGTCAAAATAACGATTCAAATGGAGGCCTATATGTTAGTAACAGCGAAAGAAATGCTTGAGAAAGCAAGAGACGGCAAGTACGCAGTAGGACATTTCAACATCAACAACCTTGAGTGGACAAAAGCAATCCTGCAGACGGCAGAAGAGCTGAGATCCCCGGTTATCCTGGGTGTTTCAGAGGGCGCAGGAAAATATATGACAGGCTTTAAGACCGTAGTAGGAATGGTAAACGGAATGTTAGAAGAGATGAAGATCACTGTTCCGGTTGCGCTTCACTTAGACCATGGTACTTACGAGGGATGCTTAAAGTGCATTGATGCCGGATTCTCCTCCATCATGTTCGACGGTTCTCATTACCCGATCGAAGAGAACGTTGAAAAGACAAAAGAACTGATCCGTATCTGCCGTGAGAAGGGAATGTCCCTTGAGGCAGAGGTTGGCGCGATCGGCGGCGAGGAAGACGGCGTGATCGGTATGGGCGAGTGCGCAGATCCGAACGAGTGTAAGATGATCGCTGACCTCGGCGTTGATATGCTCGCAGCAGGTATCGGCAATATCCACGGAAAATACCCGGCAAACTGGAAAGGTTTAAGCTTTGAGACACTCGCAGCTGTCAAAGAGGCAGTTGGCGATATGCCGCTCGTTCTTCACGGCGGTACCGGTATTCCGGAAGATATGATCAAGAAAGCAATCTCCCTCGGCGTAGCGAAGATCAACGTAAACACCGAGTGCCAGCTTGCATTCGCAGCAGCTACAAGAAAATACATCGAAGCAGGAAAGGACCTTGAAGGAAAGGGATTCGACCCGAGAAAACTTCTTGCTCCGGGCTTCGACGCAATTAAAGAGACCGTTAAGACAAAAATGGAGTTATTCGGTTCTGTCGGCAAAGCTGACTGATCCGTTTAGCTTGCATTATCATGCAGTTAAAGAAATGTTCTCCCTCGCAGCAGGGAGAACATTTTTTCAAGCCAGTATTTTCCTACTGATCATTGCAGTAGATGCGCAGACTTGCTGAATCGTTACGATTTTTGAACCAAATCCGTCTGATCCTGGTCTTTTTGCGGAAAGAGCCGGAGTATCAGGTAATTGCATACAGGATAAAACGTATGATTTTCCCGACAGCCGTGATCAGCTGTAGCCGTGTGTTTTACGCGCGTGACGCAGCAAAATGCCCCATACGGCGGCTGGCTATTTATACAGAAACGAGGAGGAGCAGTTTATGAGTGAAAACATCAATGTAGAGGCGATCTTCGGAGAGAATGTGTTCAACGACTCCGTGATGAAAGAACGTCTCCCGAAGAGTGTCTACAAAAAGTTAAAGCAGACCATCGAGGATGGCAGCGAACTGGACCCGACGATCGCTGACGTGGTTGCCCATGCGATGAAAGACTGGGCAGTCGACAACGGTGCGACCCATTATACCCACTGGTTCCAGCCGCTGACCGGCGTGACCGCCGAGAAACATGATTCCTTTATCGGAAATTTTGATTCCCAGGGAAAAGTTCTGATGGATCTTTCTGGAAAAGAGCTGATCAAGGGCGAGACCGATGGTTCTTCTTTCCCGTCCGGCGGCCTGCGCGCGACCTTCGAGGCCCGTGGATATACCGCCTGGGACTGCACTTCCGCGGCATTCTTAAAGAAAGATGCAACCGGCGTAACACTCTGTATCCCAACCGCCTTCTGTTCCTACAGAGGAGAAGCGCTCGATAAAAAGACCCCGCTTCTCCGCTCCATGCAGGCCATCGACAAAGAGGCGACAAGAATCTTCCACCTTTTCGGCCACACAGAAGTAAAGCGTGTTACTCCGTCCGTAGGACCGGAGCAGGAGTACTTCCTGATCGACCGCGACAAATATTTAAAGAGAAAAGACCTGATCTACACCGGACGTACCTTATTCGGCGCGATGCCGCCGAAGGGACAGGAGATGGATGACCACTATTACGGTGTTATCCGTGAGCGGATCGGTTCCTATATGAAAGAGTTAAATGAAGAGCTCTGGAAGCTGGGCGTTACCGCAAAGACCCAGCACAACGAGGTCGCTCCGGCACAGCATGAACTCGCAACGATCTACACAAAGGCAAACCTTGCCGTTGACCACAACCAGCTCGTTATGGAAACAATGAAAAAGGTTGCAAGCCGTCACGGAATGGCGTGCCTGCTCCATGAAAAACCGTTCCAGGGCGTCAATGGTTCCGGTAAACATAACAACTGGTCCCTGGCTTCCGACACCGGCATCAACATGCTGGATCCGGGCGTGACTCCGCATGAGAATATCCAGTTCCTGCTTGTTCTTGCCTGCATTATGAAAGCAGTTGACCGCCATGCGGATCTGCTCCGCCAGTCTGCGGCTGTTCCGGGCAACGACTACCGTCTCGGCGCTCAGGAGGCACCGCCAGCGATCATCTCCATCTTCGTAGGTGAGCAGCTTGAGGATGTGATCGACCAGCTGATTTCTACAGGTTCCGCGACTCACTCAAAGATCGGCGGTACCTTAAAGACCGGTGTTACGACACTTCCGGATTTCGATAAAGATGCGACAGACAGAAACCGTACATCCCCGTTCGCATTCACCGGAAACAAGTTTGAGTTCCGTATGGTCGGTTCCTCCGACTCCGTTTCCTCCGCAAACGTTGTGTTAAATACGATCGTTGCAGAGGCATTCAAGGAAGCTGCCGATGAACTTGAAAAGGCAGAGGATTTCGACCTTGCGGTTCATGATATGATCAAGAAACTTCTCGCTGAGCACCGCCGTATCATCTTCAACGGCAACGGCTACAGTGAGGCGTGGGTGGAAGAGGCAGAGCGCCGCGGACTCCCGAACTTAAAGTGCATGGTGGATTCCATCCCGGCACTTGTGACCGAGAAAGCGTTCAAACTGTTCGGCGATTTCGGTGTATACACGAAGGAAGAGCTTGTTGCGAGAGCGGAGATCGAGTATGAATCCTACGCGAAATCCGTCAATATCGAGGCGAAATCCATGATCAACATTGCCGGAAAGCAGCTGATCCCGGCGGTTGTCCGCTATACGACAGTTCTCGCACAGTCCTTAAGCGCTGTGAAGACTGCATGCCCGGAAGCTGACAACAGCGTCCAGACAGAACTTCTCATCGAAGTTTCCGACCTGCTCTCCGACATGAAAGTTGCCCGTGCGAAACTTGAGGACCTTGTAGAAGAGTATCAGCACATCGAGAGCATGGAAAAACGCGCCCACTTCTGCTACGACGAGATCATCCCGGCGATGCAGGCACTCCGCAGCCCGGCCGACCAGCTCGAAATGATCGTCGACAAAGAATACTGGCCGATCCCGAGTTATGGGGATATGATCTTTGAGGTGTGATCACTGTAACATAAAATGGTGAAAATTAGTACATAAAAACACCGCTCTGGGAGGAATGTATGATTTCCTGCCGGAGCGGTGTTTTTTCGTAAACGGAAAAATTCCAAATAATTCAAATTCAGCCCTACTTCGGTCCGCCCGTCTGATACTCGGACAGATTTCCGGAGGACGAAGAACCGGAACTTCCCGGTGTGCTGGTGCTGGATGAGCCGGAGCTGTAGTTGTAGTTCGCGCCGGCGCTTCCAGGGCCGGTCACACTGCCGGTATTTGTATAATAATTGTTATTGCTGCTCGTTCCATTACTTCCGCCAGGACTTACAGTCGAAGTACCTGTACTGCCGCCGGGGGCGGTTGTGGAAGCCGAGCTTCCGGAAGTGCTGCCGGTTGAACCGGATGAGTACCCAGGACCGCCGGTCTGGTAATTTCCAACCGCCATTCCGGTTCCTGACGAATTTCCGGATGGGCTGCTGGTTGAATTTCCGGTCGGATTCGAAGAAGGAGAAGTCGCAGTCGTTCCTGCATTTCCGCCCGGCGCAGATCCCGCCTGCGTTCCGGTCGTAATTCCATTCTGGCTGTTTCCGGTCGCCGGAGTTCCTGTATAATTACTTCCGTTGATCTGCGTTCCGGACGTTCCAGGCGTGTATACACTTCCCGCGGACCCGCCGCCGATCGCAGACGTCTCACTCAGGCAGACACCGCTCTTATTGAAGGTATAGTTGACATTGTTTACAACGAATGAGCCGTTGGAAACCATCTTTCCATCTGCCGGATTCAGATAATAATACTTTCCGCCGTCGTTCAGCCAGCCTGTGATCATATGTCCGGACTGGTTAAAGTAATACCAGCTCTGTTCGATCTGCTTCCAGCCAACCGACATCACACCGGATACCGTATCCATGTAATACTTGTTCGTTCCGTCACTCTGCCATCCGATGACCATGCGCCCGTCGGTGTGGAGATAATAGAACTTCCCGTCAAGCTGCATCCAGCCGGTCATCAGCTTTCCTTCGTTATTGAAGTAATACCAGTAACCGTCAAGCTTCGTCCATCCGGCCGCCATTGCGCCGCTCGCGTCAAAATAGTACAGAAGCCCATCGATCGTCTGCCAGCCGGTCAGCATCGTTCCGTCCTGTTGGAGGAAATACCGCTTTCCGTCGATATCCGCCCACCCGCGGACGAGCTTTCCGTTGCTGCCGAAATAATAATATTTTCCGTCCATCTTCCGCCAGCCGGTTACCATCGAACCATCGCCGCGCAGATAATAGTAATCCGTATCGATCCGCAGCCATCCGGTTACCATCGCGCCGTTTAACAGATAGTAATATTTCCCATCGACCTGGATCCAGTCCTTTGCCATCGTGCCGTCGGAATTCAGATAGTACCATGCGTCCTCCGCCTGCAGCCATCCGGTCTTCATCTGCCCGGTGGTCGAGAGAAGATAGTAGTACTGGTTGTTTAAGAGGAGCCAGCCTTTATACTGGGTTCCATCCTGATTCAGGTAATACCAGCTCTGTCCGTCATTGATCCAGCCCGTCTGTTTTACATAATTCTTATAATAGTACCACTTGTCCCCGATCAAGCGCCAGCGGTTCGCCGGAAGTTTTCCACTCAGGTCCTTAAAAGAAAAGTTGATATCCACATTTCCACTGATCCCGTTTACGGTTCCCTGGTTTGACGCCTGCCAGAATGCCGCACCCTGGTAGGACGGTTTTGCGTCGTAGCGGGCGATCCAGACATCATAGTGGACCTTCGTCATATCGATCTTATTGTTGATCCAGTAATCATTGGTATAGACCATCGGATAATATCCGGCTGTCTCGACTTTTTTACAGAATGCGTTGATAATATCAGAAAGCTGCGCCGGAGTCAGATTGTTCATCTCCTGTGCTTCCACGTCGAGGACGACAGGATAGGAGATCGGGTAGTCCTTGATAAGGTTCAGGACAAAATCTGCGTCGGATTCCGCCATCGCAGTTGTTGTCGCGTAGGAGTAGAGGTAAACGCCGACCCGGAGACCAGCAGCGGCCGCCCCGCGCACGTTTGTCTCAAAATATGGGTCTACCGCGTTGTTGTAGCGAGCTCCGATCATCGCGAACTGGATATCATCAGCGGCGACTGCAGACCAGTTGACATTTTGCTGCCACTGGGAAACATCGACACCTCGCGACAGGATCCCGGTAAGGACGGAACCATCACTTCCGATATAAGAGCCGGATGCGTTCTTCTGCCAGGCCGCCGCCCAGGCCGGAAGCGCCGGACTCACAGCGGAAAAAGCCATGACGGCACTTAGAAGAAGCGCCGCCGCTCGTTTCTTTTGTCTCATGGAGATCCCCCTTTTAAACTTGTATTTCAATAAGAACGGGGTCAAACAGTCTTTGTCCCGGTATTTTCAATGTAAAAGATCCCGGGACAGCTGGCATTTTATCACAGCTCCATCCCGGGACCATATGGACGTTATCTGCGTATTTTCAGTATAGCATAAAAATACAGATACGTCTTGAAAAAATTCACAGAAAAATGCGGCAACTATTCGGCTTTTCCGATCCCAAGAAATTCCGGCGCAGTGATGATCTTCTTATAAAACTGCTTCGCATACCGGTACATCACGATCGTGTAATCGCCAAATTCCTCGCCGACACTGCTCTTATACACTGCCCACAGGCACCACAAAAATCCGCCGAGAGCGATATATGCGTAGTAGACGAACCGCTCCTCGGAAGTCGGCTCCCTGTGCAGGTAAGTCGTAATGAGCTTTTCGACCTCAAAATCATTATAATAAGAATATATCGCGCACATGCTCACATCGATCAGCGGATCGCACATGCCGGAGTACTCCCAGTCGATCAGGCGGATATCACCGTCCGGCAGGAACAGGAAATTGTCGCACACACTGTCGATGTGGGACAGGACCTTCGGCCGGTTCAGACGGTCGAGGCGGTCGAGCAGTGTGAGCATGTGAGCTTTTACTTCCGGATAATCTTCAAAGAGCTTTTTCTCGTAACCGCGGCACAGCGCTTCATAAAAACTGATCCGCTCCCGGATATCGAAAGAATGGTCGACATGGAGCTTCGAATCATGGAGCTTTTCCACAAGCGCCATACATTTCGCCACATCATCCCAGTTGCGCGGATCGCTGTTGCGCGCGCCCTCATAATATTCAGAAATCTTGTAACCAGTCTCCCCGTTCATGTATACAACATGCTCGGTGATCCCGGATCCTTTTACGGCATCGTAGACAGCCTTTTCCTGTTTCCGGTTGATCAAGAGCTCGGTGCCCGGACCAGGAATCCGGCAGATATAGGACTTATCATGGACCTTGAACAGGAAAGACTTGTTGGTCATACCCGTTTTCAGGCACTTGATCCCTGTAATCTCGGATTCCGGAACATGAAGGACCTCGGAGATCAGTTCCATCGCGATATTGTCGGAATGATTCTGGTAGCGCTCATCGAAAAGGCGGAGCTCCTCAAGGTTTTCAAACTCGTACACCTGGTTGTCCGGCTGTTTGTTGATATACATTTCCGGCACCGGGAAGTGATGCTTGCCCGGAAGATGGCTGTCGACCTCGCCGTTTAAGAGGTCTGCGAGAACCTGTTCCCAGTACATCTGCTCCGTTCCCGGGGTATGATAATATTCTTCAAGGATCGGGAAGAACTGTTCCGAAAACTCTTTCGAGAAGAACACCGGACCATACATGACCCAGGAGTCCGCGCCGCCGACCTTAACGCCGGTGAGCAGTCCCTTTTTGCTCGTCTCAAGACACCATTCAGAAGTCTCGCCTTTCATAAATACGGAAGAGTACCAAGCGCCGCATTCATAAGTGTGGTACATATTATTCCGCATCCAGTTGTCGGACGAGAGAAGATATGTGTTTCTTCCGATAAAACATTCGCGGGCGCGGTAGAGCGTTGTCAGCGTGTTCTTATTGTGATATTCCGGGTTATAGAGAAGCTTGACGCCGAATTTGTCGATCAGGTACTCGAACTTCTCCTTTAAATAACCGACCACGATCGTGATATCTGTGACGCCGGCCCCATGAAGCTGCTTGATCTGGCGCTCGATCATGCGCTCGCCGTAGACTTCTAAAAGTCCCTTCGGCGTCTCAAATGTCAGCGGTACAAATCTGGACCCGAATCCTGCCGCCAGGATCACGGCGCTGTCCATCCGGTATTTTCTTAAAAGATCCACACCGCCCTTTAATAAGGAATAAGTCCCCTCAGCCGGATCAAACGTGAAGAGCTCCTGTGCCAACCCATCCTTCACGAGATGGTTGCAGGTCCCGAGCGAAAGATCCATCGCTGCCGCCAGCTCCCGCTGTGTCATCTTGTTGTTCTCATAAATATTTCTGCAGAGTAATCCCAAACGATCCATAGTCATCCTCCGAATCAGTTGAATCATGTTTGCGACACTTATCATGAAACATGCGGCCATGGAAACGTGGGAGAGTGTCCACACGTTTGTGACTGAAAATACATGTTTAATAATAAGGAAGAAACTGATAAAATGAACGTGTTCAAAATAATAAAAACAATAGATATATATGAACATTATAACACGTACTTCCGATAATACAAGATGATATTTTGAATATGAATTTACAATGTTCAAAATATCAACAATTATGCATCAAAATGAACATACCATTATGACACATTCCTGCCACAAAGCTGCCACAAAGTGAAAAAACAGGCAAAATGTACTGATATCCGTACAAAAACGCCATAAAATAGCGTTCGTGTAAGAATTTCGTAAGAAAATAAAAACAAAAAAGATATGGAAATTCTTAAGAAATTATACTATAATACCAGTGTATTCGAGGTACAGAGTATTTCTGGAAGCGAAGTAAGATAGTTCCCTTTATTAAAAATTCTTCATTTTTTGTAAAAAAACTATTGATAATTTTACTTATCGGAAGTATAATGGCTTCGTAATGCAATTAGGAATTTCAAAAAGCGTTTCAAAAAAACAAAAGG
>NZ_WQPQ01000023.1:0-207948 GCF_018785365.1 Clostridium sp. MCC344
ACGAACGCCGGGCTTTTCGAAGCTCGGCGTTTTGTGTTGGGAATATGAAATGAGCTGCCGCACGTTAGTGCGACAGCCCCTTTGCGGTTATACATCTGGAAGAAACGACCGGCGGCAGATTTCGCAGATCAAATATTATTTTTTATAAAAACAGTTTCCGCCAACAATTTTATAGGAAGAATAACTGCCGGTTGAGGCGCGTTTGGCGGCTTTGAAGAAGAGGTAGTCTCCGATATTGTTGGAGCCGGCCAGAGCATCTTTGGTGGCTTTTATGCAGGACTTAGACGGACCTTTTGCCAGGTATTTGTCCAACAGGCCGGAGGTCGCGCCGGGGAACTGGCCGTCGGCGTAGATCACGTCGGAGATCGTTTTGCCCCACTTTTTGGATTTTACACGGTTTACGATGCAGCTTGCCACGGCGAGCTGGTCCTCATAGCGGTCATCGCCAGTCTCCATCGCGACGCAGGCTGCCATCAGATAGATCTCATCTTCAGTGGCGGAGATCACGTAGGACGGTTCTGCGGAGGTTCCGTTTCCGGATGCGCTCAGTGCCGCGGACTCTTCCTTTGCGTCGACAGCGGCAGCAGGAACCGGGCCAATGGAAGCATATTTACTGGAAATATAGCCGTTTGTGTCGGCGGAGAGCTGAACCTTTGCCCAGCCGTCAGATTCACTTAAGACAGGAAAGGAATCGCCTTCAGCCGCCTGTTTTAAGATTGCGGAATATGTGGTTGGGGTCTCGCGGACATTTAAGGTCGTTGCGGTGATCTTTGCGGATAAGAGACCGAGCTCTTTTGCTAACGGCTCGATATCTGCTCCAAAGAGCAGATACTTGTCGCTCATCCATCCTTCAATTTTTCCGGAACGGACCTTCGTCCAGCCATCTTTCTTCTCTAATACGGTTCCGCCCGCTCCACGGTAGCACTTTCCGACGATCTCTCCGTCCGTGGACGGTTTCGTCCGCATATTTAACGGTTCACTTGTCACATTTGCCACGGCAAGATTGTCATAGGCGGATGCGGCGAGAGATGGAAAAGCCGGGAATGCGGTGGAAAGGAACAGGACAGATGCGGCGGCAGCCGCTTTTAAAAGAAGCTTCTTTGAAAAGTCAGGAATCAGATTCTGTAATTTTCTCATGCAAAATTTCCTCATATCAGTTGAATGTCCCGCTTGTATTACGGGAATTGTTTCAAATATTACAAAATTATTACGAAGAAATTATAGCAAAAATGGAGGAATTTGTCAAATCAGCATTCCCATTGATATTTCCTGAGGTCCACATGCATCGCGTCCTTCAGCTCCACGCCTTCCTGTCGCAGCAGAAATGCCTGTTCCGGCCAGCCGGGGACGAGGCGGCCGGCGTGGTTTACGACGCGGTGGCAGGGAAAATCTCCGTAGTTTGAGGCGTGGGAGAGGACCCGGGCCACGAGGCGGGAGTTTTTGTCCCTGCCGATGAGACGGGCGATCTGACCGTAGGTGGCGACGGTTCCCTCGGGAATCTCCGCGACTACGGACAGGACTTCGTATGCGAAATCTTCAGTGAAACGGGCGGATGCTGCCATATTACTGCGTCTCCTTCTGCTCTTCCCACATTTTCACCGGCATGCCGTTGACTTCCACGTTGTCCTCGACCGCTATCACAAGGCAGCGGCGGCCGCCGATGAACTTCGTTTCTACAAGATCTAACCGATCCGGATTGACCTTGATGTCTACGTCCGGTGTCTTCACGGCAAACTTTCCGGTTCCTGTGATGGCCGGGACAAGGATCGCGGTATTTTCTCCGGCAGCTTCCTCGTAGACTTTATCAAAGTGCTCCAGACGTTCCGGCTCCACACCACTCTTTTCGAGAAGATCTTTTACTTCCGGCTTTGTGAGAGTCAGCGGAACTTCGTCTTCCTTATGCTCCTCCGCAAGCTCCGTAAGGTTTTCGTGGATCTGGCGGACAGTCTCATAGTTGCATTCCTCTCCCAGTGTATCGGTCAGGATCTCCTGAAACGCTTCTTTCTGGGACTTAAAGGAGATCGGTGTCGGCGCACCGAGGCAGGCATCAATAAATTCAGAGTGGAGCTCCTCCGGGTTTTTTGAGAAATACAGGACGCTGTGAATATCGCTGCTGCGGTCATTAAATGCAGGGAACAGGAATCCGGTCATCGGGGTCTGTACCCACCAGTCCCGCGGGCGCTCCTCAATTGCATTGGTCGTTTCATTATAAGAAAGACCGGGCTCGGAGAGCTTTACCGGGCAGATGCAGCAGAGGATATGGTTGTAGACCTCCTCGGATGCGTCGAACATTTCCTCATTGTCGGACGCTTTCCCCGGAACATCGTAGGCGCTGTGGATCAGGATAATATAGTAGTTTTCTCCGTACTCATAATTTTCGATCACCTTATTATAGAAGCTATCCACAGTCTCATCGTCAGCGAGCTTTTCATCACGGAGTTTCATGAGAAGCTCATGGGCACTGTCCGGACCTTCGTCGTGGATCGAGTATTCCAGATTGTGGAGATTCTTTCCGATTCCCCCGGAGAGGGCTTTCTTGAAGATCTCGTAGTATTTAAAGATCTCCTCCTCGGACAGGGCGAAGAACGCCTCCTTTAAGGTCGTTTTGATCTGCTTTTCGGCATCAACGTAGCATCCGCAGATGCGGGTGATGGCGTTGTTGTCCTTCTTGAATTGTTTCTTTATTTCTGAAATTTCGCGTTTATTCATAATATGTATCCTTTTCAAAAAAATTCCAGTCATAAAGGATCTTACGTTTCGCTGTAAATGCAATGGAAGATGAAAGTATGACTGGAGAAAAAATCATTGATGATCGATAGATCCTGATTGACAGCGATGTGCAGCTGTTGTGCCGAGAACAGGAGAATGAAAGGCAGCTGGCAAATAAATAGCTGTGAAGACATCTACTTATTTAATAGCTTCTCCGCATAATACATTGCAGCCACATGAACCGCCTGTACAAGCCCGCCGTTTGTCATCAGCTTTTTCGTTTCCTCGGCGGACATCACGACGATCTCCAGATCCTCGGTGGCATCGAGATGCTGTCCGCTGACCCTCTTACAGTCTGTGATCAGATAACAGTGGGCGAAATTGCTGATACACGCCGCGTTTGGCGCGACCTTGCAGAGAAATACCGGCTCGCTTCCGGCATAGCCGGTCTCCTCGAAGAGTTCCCTCGCAGCCCCGGCTGCGGGATCCGCATCTGTCGGCTCCATGCATCCGGCAGGAAGCTCCAAAAGGATCTGTCGCGTTCCATGGCGGTACTGGCGCACGAAGATAAAGTCCCCGTCAACGGTGACAGCGACCACGACAACAAAGTCCGGCACATCATTTACATAAAATGGAGAGATCTTCGTGCCGTCCGGCAGCGCACAGTCGTCGGCGTGAAGATCGATCCAGCGGTCCTTTATGATCGTTTTGGATCCGTTGCAGATCCACGGTTTAATCGACATAACCTTTTCCTCCTAAATCAGGACAAATATAACCTAAAATCCAGTCTGCGCAAGGGGACAGAACAATTTAACGAATTGCCGAACCGGCAAAATGTTCAGGCAGACAAAAGATGACGGAGAGCAGAATGCCATACTGCGATCAGCCTCACTATAATGCGATTAGGCTCTCATCATCCGGTACATAAATATTTCCACTGTAATAGCGTTTTCCCTCACTCTTATAAAGACGTTCCCTTCCGGCAACATTGCTGTCCTCCGTGTGCCAGAGAACGAGGTTCGGGATCCCGAGAGACTCCGCAAGTTCACAGGCGTCCTTCACGGTGCTGTGATGCTTTTCATACGGCTTCCAGATATCGCGCTCCGCATAGAGGCAGAACGCCTCGTGGAGCAGCCAGTCACTGCCGCGCACATACTGTTCACAGTCCGGATTGTACGGCTCATCTCCGACGCAGGTGAGTTTTCTTCCATTATTTAATGTCAGCGTAAAGCCGAACTGTTTTAATTTCGTGGAGTGGATATCGAAGAACGTCACATCATAGCTTAAAATATGGCACGTCTCCCCGTCCTTCACTTCCTCCAGATGGATCCGGTCACCGATCATGTTGTAAAACTTATCCTGGATCGTCAGGCGGCAGAGTGTTTTGATCGTCTCGATCAACTCTGCGTGGCAGTAAATGTGGGCGTCCCCGATATACTGGTCCTTTTTCATCTTTGTTGCGATCATGCGGATCATCCAGACGATGCCGAGTACATGGTCTGTGTGGGCGTGGGTCACGAAAATGTGGTGGATCCGCTCTAAGGGAACCTGCATGTTGTCCAGGATCTTTAAGATCCCGTTTCCGCCGCCGGCATCCACCATAAAATATTCGTCCCCGTCGCGGAGCGCAAAGCATGTATTATAAAGGTTGGTAACCGTGGCATTTCCGGTACCAAAAACGTAGAGAAGCTCGCTGTCCATGAAAATCTCCTTTTCTTCCTGCTCATAAGTGCCGTGCCGTCCAGATCGGCGATCATCACTGTCTGCATCGGCCGGACACCAGATTCTTTGGTTGAGTTTTGAATATGAATATGTTACTATAAAATAAATGGAAAAGCAATTCCCGGGCGGTTAAATTTTTAACCTGTAAGGTGGAAGAAGAGCATGAAAAGCTCCGCAAAAACCAGAAAAAAGCTGTTGTTTTTCATGGCCGAAAGTTTCTAAAATGAAAATTCTCTACCATACAGTAATTAGTGCAGAGTTGGCCGATTTGGAATGCGAATCATCGGCAAAATTCCGCTGCGGAGCACAGACGGAGGTGCTGTGTACTGTAACAGGATTTAAATATCCGGGAAATCGCAGGGAGGAAAACAGAGACAATGAGAGATTTGGACTATCTGAAGCTGCTTGCAAAAGAGTATCCGACCGTGAAAGCGGCCTCCAGTGAGATCATCAACCTGATGGCGATCCGCGGACTTCCGAAAGGAACCGAGTATTTCTTCAGCGACCTGCACGGGGAATACGAAGCGTTTATTCACCTGCTCCGCAGTGCGTCCGGTATTATCCGCGAGAAGATCTCGGAGACCTTCGGGTATGTGATCTCGGACGAAGAGGAGATCGCTCTTGCAAACCTGATCTACTATCCGGAGCGGAATATCCGGAAGATCCAGAAAGCGGGAAAATTTACAGAAGACTGGCAGAGAATTACGATCTACCGTCTGGTGCGCATCTGTAAAGAGGTTTCCTCGAAATTTACGAGATCGAAAGTTCGTAAAAAAATGCCGCCGGCATTCGCTTATATCATCGATGAGCTCCTTCATGTGGACTACAATGATGATAATAAGAAAGTTTACTATGACGAGATCATCCACTCCATCATCGACATCGAGATGGGTGACCAGTTCATCATGGCACTCTGCAACCTGATCCAGAACCTGACAGTGGACAGCCTTCACATTATCGGTGATATCTTTGACCGTGGACCGCGCGCGGACATTATCATGAATGAGCTCATGCACTTCCACGACGTGGATATCCAGTGGGGCAACCATGATATCTCCTGGATGGGTGCGGCGACCGGCAACCTGGCGTGCATCTGCAACGTGCTCCGGATTGCGATCCGTTACAATGGATTCGATGTCCTGGAGGATGGATATGGGATCAACCTTCGCCCCTTATCCATGTTTGCGGCGAAAGTTTATAAGGATGATCCGTGTGAGCGGTTCATGCCGAAGATCCTGGATGAAAATATCTACGACGCAGTAGATCCGGGTCTTGCTGCGAAGATGCACAAAGCGATCACAGTGATCCAGTTCAAGGTGGAAGGTCAGATCACGAAACGCCATCCGGACTATCAGATCAATGACCGGATCCATCTGGAACATATCAACTTTGAAAAAGGAACAGTAAATATCCACGGAAAAGATTACAAGATGCTGGATATGAACTTCCCGACGATTGATCCGAAGGATCCGTTAAAATTCACAAAGGAAGAGCAGGAGCTGATCTACAATCTGGCGCTCTCGTTCCACCACAGTGAGACACTTCACCGTCATATCCGTTTCGTATATTCCCACGGCGCAATGTACAAGAGGTGCAACGGAAACCTGCTGTACCATGGCTGCATCCCGATGAAAGAGGACGGTACCTTCGAGGAGCTGAAGCTGAAAGGGATCATCTATTCCGGAAAACGTCTGCTCGACTATATCGAGGACGCGGTGAAGATGGCATATTTCCTGCCAGAGGATGACCCGACGAAAGACTGGTACCGTGACTTTATGTGGTATTTATGGTGCGGTCCGAAGTCCCCGGTATACGGAAAGGACAATATGGCAACCTTTGAGAACTACTTTGTCGCTGACAAGGCAGCTGCGAAGGAAAATATGAACCCGTATTATAAACTGAGTGAAAAAGAGGAATTCTGTAATAAGATTCTCAAGGAGTTCGGACTTCCGGTGGAAGGTTCCCACATTATCAATGGACATGTACCGGTAAAATTAAAGGATGGTGAGAGCCCGATCAAGGGAAACGGAAAACTCTTCGTCATCGACGGCGGACTTTCCAAGTCCTACCAGCCAAAGACGGGGATCGCAGGTTATACCCTGATCTTCAATTCCCATCATCTGGCGCTTGCGGAGCACAAACCGTTTGACAGGGATCATGAAAATACACCGAAGGTCACGATCGTAGAGAAAATGAAAAAACGTGTGATGGTCGCGGATACCGATACCGGAAAAGAACTTGCGGCAAAGATCGCGGACCTGAAGGAACTTGTGGCAGCATACAGAGGCGGCATCATTAAAGAAAAACTGGAGTAGAATTGCATGAACAAGGACGAATTTTTAAGACGCTTAGAGGACGCGCTTTCGGGTGAAGTCCCGGCGTCCGTGATCCGCGAGAACCTAAATTATTACGCGGATTATCTTTCCCAGGAACTCGGGAAAGGACGTAACATGGACGAGATCATAGAGGAGATCGGCGAGCCGAATATCGTGGCGCGCACGATCATCAATTCCGCGGAGGCTGCGGGAGAGACCGGAGATGGTCATGGAAGCTTTGAGGATGCGTCCCCGCGGGACGATGACAGAAGAAGCACTTACAGCCAGGGAAGTTATCAGAACGGCTCCGCGCCGAATATCCATTATTTCGATCTGAATAAGTGGTACTGGAAATTGGCCCTTGTTGTGATCCTGTTTCTTGTGATCTCCGTGGTGTTCAGCATTATGGGCGGCGTGTTCTATCTCCTGATCCGGTTTTCAGGACCGATCCTGATGTGCCTGATCATTTACTGGATCGTTAAGAATTTCCGGGGAAGATAGCAAAGTAAATATAATGAACAGGCAGTCGGAGCTGTGAGCTGCAGATGCAGGCACGGAAAACGGTGGACCGATTCATGAATTTAAAGCCGGAAATGTCTGAAAAGCCTTGATTTTACTGAAAGAATCAACAGATTACAGGATGTTACAATTGAAATAAGTTATGTAAACAGGTGCGGCGTTCTCTGTTGGGAGCGCCGCATTTTTGCCACAAAACTGGTGATTTTCGCCTAAATTATTAAGAGTTTATGAATTCCTTTGTTTTTATTGACAAAAGAGGCCATAGGAAATATAATTTGTTTGTAACAAAACGTAACATATTTGTAACAAACCTTACAAACTATGAAAGCTTTAAAATAAGAGGATTTCAATGACAAATAAACTTTTCAGAACTTTAAAGATCACCTGTTTATGTATGGCTTTAACCGCAGCGCTTCCGATCGTTTCCTTCGCGGATGAGCAGACTGCAGTGAATGAAAATAAAAAAGTAGTAACGATCATCCACCTCGATGAAAACGGAAATCCGTTAGAAAAGGACAAGCAGACAGAGACAACGACAGAGAGTTCTGAAGAGAATACCGATACAGCTTCCGAAGAGAAAAACACAGACGATACTGCAGCTGACAGTGCGGAGGCAGAAGAGGCAGACGCAGATGAGGAAAATGCGGATGACGAGGAAGTATTAGAGGCAGAGGTCGATGTTGAGGATGACCTCCGCTCCGAGATTGTTACATATGCACTTCAGTTTGTAGGAAACCGTTACAAATACGGTGGAACAAATCCGAATACCGGTGTTGACTGTTCCGGATTTACTTCCTATGTAATGCGTCACGCAGCAGGCGTAGAGCTCCCGCATTCTTCCGGCGGACAGTCCCGTATGGGTCGTGTGGTAAGCAGCTCCGAGATGCGCCCGGGTGATATTATCAGCTATGGTTCCGGAAAGAGGATCAACCACGTTGCCCTCTATATCGGAAATGGACAGATCGTACATGCCTCCACAGAGAAGACCGGAATTAAGGTTTCCAGATGGAACTACCGTACACCAGTGAGGATCGTGAATGTACTTGGTGACTAACCTGAAATTGGATAAAGGATAAAAAGGATTAAAAAAGTGCCCTTTGCAGCAGATTTTTGAGGATTGCTGCTGAGGGCACTTTTGCGTACTATCTTCTCTGGCGGTTTCCGGCATGAAGGATGATCTTAAACACGCCGGCCTGTTCCAACGTCTTTGCCACAAGGAAAAAGATCAGGGAGTCCACAGGCCACTGGATCAGGTTCTTGATGGCGCGGGCCGGCAGGATCGCTAAAAATCCTTTTCCGTTTAAAAGCGTCAGCCAGTAGGTTCCGAGGATGATGTTGCAGAGAATGATCACCACGAGCTTTGCTGTAAGGATCCGCGGCAGGGAAAGGTTCTTTTTATAGAAGAACAGGCCGTAGATAAATGCCGCAAGCATCGCGTTGAACGTAAAGCCCGGCATAAATCCGCCATCCGGCTTTAACATAAACTTGATCACATCCATAGCGCCGCCGAATAATCCGCCGACGACCGGGCCGAACAGATAATCCACCAGCATATTTGGGATCGAACCGAAGCCGATCTTTAAGTTTGGTGTGATCTTAAAAGAGTAGTATCCAAGTACAACGGATAGTGCGCCGAACATGGCGCAGGTGGTGATGGTTGTGACCTTTTTAAATTCGCGGGATGATTCATAGATCCTGGAAAAGAGGTCGTTCGAGCTGTTTTGCATAAAAAAATACCTCCTTTGCAGATTTTCGGACCACAACAGGAGATAATCGAACGGTCACAGACACAAAAGGTATCTGCAAACTATCTTCTGATGCAGCGGGATGCGATATGTGCACCGCGGGAAATTCCCTTCGTCCTGCCAGCAACTCCCTGTCTGGCGGGCACTTGACGCGCACACGTCTACTCTGCATGTTTGTTTGATTTTCAGGGCGGTTGGCGCTCTGATGCCATTACAGTATCATGAATGATGCAGAATGTAAAGCGCCAAACGAAGAAAAGGCATTTTTGACGAAAGAAAGCGAAAAAAATTTCCACAATTTCGGTGTTTTGATGTCTATATTTTTCGGAAACCCTGATTTATAATACATCAAGTTCATTAGAAACCCGTGAGTCATAAAAGATATGAAATCAAATAAACAGACACAGGAGAATTACATATGCAGAAAAGTGAGGTAAAGGATCTGACAGTCGGATCGCCAATGAAGCTGATCTTAAGCTTTGCGGTTCCGATGCTGCTGGGATTTCTTTTTCAGCAGTTTTATAACATGGTAGACACGATCATTGTCGGAAAATGTTTGGGAGTATCGTCTCTGGCGGCGGTTGGATCGACGGGATCGATCAACTTTATGATCATCGGTTTCTGTACCGGTGCCTGCAGCGGATTTGCGATCCCGGTGGCGCAGAAGTTCGGCGCGGGAGATTACAAGGGAATGAGAAAGTTCGTGGCGAATGCCGGATGGCTTTCAGCGGTGTTCGCGGTGGTCATGACGACGGTCGTAGGTGCACTCTGCATGAATATTTTACAGTGGATGAATACGCCGGAGGATATTATTCAGGGCGCATATGATTACATTTTTGTGATTTTCCTTGGAATTCCGGTCACTTACCTTTATAACATGCTGGCGGGAATTATCCGCAGCCTCGGCGACAGCAAGACCCCGGTCTACTTTCTACTGTTATCGTCCCTTCTGAACATCGGTCTTGATTTCTTTACGATCCTGGGACTCGGCATGGGTGTGGGCGGACCGGCTCTGGCTACGGTAATCTCGCAGGGAATTTCGGCAGTGCTCTGTCTGATCTACATGATCCGGCACTATCCGATCCTTCATATGAAAGACGAAGAGTGGAAGCCGGACGGACGCATGCTCGGCACACTCTGCAGCATGGGGATTCCTATGGGACTTCAGTATTCCATCACGGCCATCGGCAGCGTTGTGCTCCAGACTGCGGTAAATTCTCTGGGTTCTATGGCGGTTGCGGCCGTTTCTACGGGAAGCAAGGTCAGTATGTTCTTCTGCTGTCCGTTTGATGCTCTGGGTGGAACCATGGCGACTTACGCGGGACAGAACGTGGGTGCGAAGAAGCTTGACCGTGTGAAAGAGGGACTGAAGGCGGCAAGCCTGATCGGTATCGTCTACTCCCTGATCGCGTTTGTGATCCTGTTCTTTGGCGGAAAGCATATCGCGCTTCTCTTTATGGACGCGGATCAGACGGAGATCATCGGTCGTGTGGCGATGTTCCTGATCGGAAACAGTATGTTCTACATTCCACTGACGTTTGTGAATGTGGTCCGCTTTACGATCCAGGGAATGGGATTTTCGACGTTTGCGATCCTGGCCGGTGTCTGCGAGATGGCTGCACGGTCTCTCGTTGGCTTCTGCCTTGTTCCGGTGTTCGGATTCCTTCCGGCATGTTTTGCGAGTCCGCTTGCATGGATCTTTGCGGATGCGTTCCTGATCCCGGCTTTCTTTCATTGTATGAAAAAATTAAAAGTGCTTTTTGGGGAAACGGCATAAAAGATGTTGCCTGAAAAGATCATGGACAGCGGTGCATAAAAGTTCAGGTTCGGACCATACTAGAGAATGCAGGTGCGGCAGAGGATGCCGCAGCAAAATATTTCCGCCGGTGCGTCTTACAGGCGGCCGTGGAACAACAACTCCAGGAGGTACGAAAAAAATGGCAAGAAACAGCTATGATATGGACGACAACATGAAAAACAGTGGGTCTGAGACTTACGACAAGACAAAGAACCAGAGCAGAAACAGCCAGAACCGTTCGGAGAATAACAGTCAGAACCGTTCGAAGAACAGTTCTAAGGACTCTACGGACAATGGGAGAAACTGCAAAAGATAAAAAAGATGCGGCGGTCTGACTGTGCAGGAAGCTGTGTGGAAAGATTGCGTGGTCGAACAGTCAGATCTGATAAGAATGGCGGTGGGGTGATCCTGCCGCCATTTTTGCGGTTATTGCAGACGAAAGGTATATGATTTCAGACGTTATGCGGACACAGAACGGTCCACGGCAGCTGCATAAAGCATTGAAATGTGCTGGAATTGACTGTGCAGAAAGGAACCATGTCCGGGCCGCCCGGCATATTTTAAATTAAGGATATGTTTCAGGAGAAGGAATATGTTTCGGACGATCTCGATGCAGCAGCTGGAACAACTTCTGGACGGGGAGCGGACATTCACGTTGCTGGATGTGCGGGAACAGAAGGAATATGAGGCAGGGCATCTCCTGGGGGCTGTGAACCTGCCTTATGAACAGCTGGATGAAGTGGAGGCAGAGATCACAAAAGACCGTCCTGTGGTCATCTACTGCGCCTACGGAGGGCAGAGTCTGCTCGCGGCGAGAGAACTCGCGGGACGCGGGTATGATGCGGTGAATGCACTGGGAGGACTGCATTATTACAGGGGAAAATATTATGTGGGATGCCGGGAGTAAAAGTTCCGGAAGAAAAGAAAGTGATGATTTGGCAGGGTAGGACTGTCGATTATCGAAAAAAATTCCGGATGGAATGCTTGGCATGATATGGTCACGGTCACGGGTGCTTTGCATGGTCAGAAAACTCCTGTACCGTGGGCAGGAAGCCTGGATTGTAGTTTTACGGGGATTGACAGGGTGACTGCGAACCCTTAAAATTAAATGGAATACAGCCATCCGGCGAACGATACGGATGGAATGAAACTATGAAAATAAAGTGGCTGCGAATTTAAAATGGATTTTTGCTCGTAAGTTGCCATGCATCCGAAGGGAAGCTCTGGGGGAGGTTGTTCCTGTAGGTGTGAGGGTACTGAACAGTTACGTGAGCAGCTGCGCGATACATCAGAACGGAGAAAATCAGATTGAATACATTTGAATTGATCGTCCCATGCCATTTCGGCCTGGAGGCAGTGATGAAAAAAGAAATCCTGGACCTTGGATATGAGGTCAGCCAGGTGGAAGACGGGCGTGTGACATTTATCGGCGACGCGGAGGCGATCTGCCGTGCCAATATTTTCCTCAGAACAACGGAGCGCGTACTTTTAAAGGTCGGCAGTTTCCGTGCAGAGACTTTCGAGGAACTGTTCCAGGGGACCCGCGCGATCCCGTGGGAGGAATATCTCCCGAAGGATGCGAAATTCTGGGTCGCGAAAGCTTCCTCCATTAAGAGCAAGCTCTTCAGCCCGTCCGATATCCAGTCCATCATGAAAAAAGCCATGGTCGAGAGGATGAAAAAGGCATATGGGATCGAATGGTTCCCGGAGATCGGTGCAAGCTTCCCGCTGCGCGTATTCCTTCACAAGGACACGGTGACGGTAGCGCTTGACACGACCGGAGAATCCCTGCATAAGCGCGGTTACAGGACCCTGACAAGTAAGGCGCCGATCACGGAGACGCTGGCGGCGGCACTCATCATGCTGACTCCGTGGAAGAGCGACCGGATCCTCGTGGATCCGTTCTGCGGAAGCGGAACCTTCCCGATCGAGGCGGCGATGATCGCAGCGAATATGGCGCCGGGCATGAACCGGGAATTCCTCTCCGAGGACTGGAAACATCTGATCCCGAGAAAATGCTGGTATGATGCGATGGACGAGGCGAACGATCTTGTGGATCTTTCTGTCCAGACGGATATCCAGGGCTACGACATTGACGGGGACATCATCCGTGCAGCGAGAGCGAACGCGAAGGCAGCAGGCGTGGACGAACTGATCCATTTCCAGCAGCGTCCGGTGAGTGGGCTCAGCCATCCGAAAAAATACGGATTCCTGATCACAAACCCGCCGTATGGGGAGCGAATCGAGGAGAAGAAGAACCTGCCGGAGTTATATAAGACGATCGGAGAGCGTTTCGCGGCGCTTGATTCCTGGTCAGCTTATATCATCACGGCGTATGAAGATACCGAGCGCTATTTCGGACGCAAGGCGGATAAGAACCGGAAGATCTATAATGGTATGATGAAGACATATTTCTACCAGTTCCTGGGACCGAAGCCACCGGCAAGGAAACGTGAGGAGAGAAAAGAAGCGCAGTGATAACTGCTCAGCAGGTCTGCGCACTTGTTGCGCTGACCGTAATAAAGCACAGGCTTGAAGGTGAAAATCCCATCGGCGCAGCCGACCAGGAATGGATTTTTGATCGTAACCTGCCATGCAGGACAGGGAAAATGCCGATTGCAGGCGGAATGTGGGTAAGACGGAGAAGATGAGAAGCCGAAGAAGGAAAAGACGTGGGAGCGGTCTGTGGCCCGGAGCGGTCGCAGTGCTGGCAGCAGGCATGGTTTTTGCTGCGAGGACAGAAATCCTGGATCTGGCAAAGACAGGGATCGACCTCGTAGTGGACGATGACCATCAGGAAAACAGCGCAGAGAAGCCTGATCTGAGCGTCACGGAGAATTCTGACGCTGCAGCTGATGGGGAAGAAACACTGACGGATGCCGGAGCGAACAGTACAGATGAAACGGGAGCTGACCGGAAATACATGGATGCGGACAGTGAAATTTCCGCAGATGGATCCGGGGAGCAGGAGTTTATAGAACTCCCGTCATCCTACGATCTGAGGGAACACCGGGCGATCCGTGTTTCCGACCAGGGAGATCTCGGTACGTGCTGGGCATTCGCGGCATTAAAGGCGGTGGAGACGTCCATGCCGGAATCCATGGCAGTGCCGCTCTCGGCGGACCATATGTCGATCCACAACAGCTTCGGAATCAGTCAGGATTCCGGCGGGGATTACAGTATGGCGATGGCCTACCTTCTCGCCTGGCAGGGACCTGTCGCGGAGGCGGACGATCCATATGGGGACAGCACCTCACCGGACGGTCTTGCACCGGTCTGTCATGTCCAGGAGATTAGGATCCTGCAAGCGAAGGATTATGGCGCGGTAAAACGGGCGGTATTTTTATACGGAGGCGTCCAGACATCGCTCTATCTTCCGGCGGAAAACCGTGGGGGCGACGGAAATGTCTGTTATAAAGGCAGCGAGGAGCCGAACCATGACACCGTGATCATCGGCTGGGATGACGATTATCCGAAGGAAAAGTTCGCATCAGCTCCGGAGTCGGACGGGGCGTTTCTCTGCATCAACAGCTGGGGAGAAACCTTTGGGGATGGTGGATTTTTTCATGTCTCCTACGAGGACAGCCGGATCGCGGAGAGCAGTATCTCCTATCGCGGGATCGAGCCGTCGGATAATTATGACAGGAATTACCAGAGTGATCTCTGCGGATGGACCGGTCAGATGGGCTATGGAGAGCCGGACGCATGGATGGCGAACGTGTATACAGCAGAGTCGGAGGAGACGCTGGAGGCAGTGGGATTTTATGCCACGGCGCCGGACACGGAATACGAAGTGTATGTGTTTGACGGGGACAGTTTCCGTGAACATGTGGAAAACGGTGTGAAATTTCAGGTGGACAGTGGAAAAGTCCTGGCATTCGGCATGGTCACGGATGCAGGATTTTATACGGTCCGCCTGGCAAAACCGCAGACGGTGAATGCAGGAGAGCCGTTCGCTGTGGCAGTTAAGATCCACACGCCGGGGACAACGCAGCCGGTGGCGGTGGAGTATGCAGGCAGCGGGCGGACAGGAAATGTTGACATAAGTGACGGTGAGGGGTATATTAGTTTTGATGGCGGCACATGGGAGCGGACCGAAGAGTCAAAGGGATGCAACGTGTGCCTGAAAGCCTACAGCAGGATCATTGGAAAGTGAGAAGAACATGGAACATAAGATTGTTTTTGCAACATCAAATGCCGGAAAGATGCGGGAGATCCGTGAGATCTTAAAGGACCTCGGAGCGGAGATCCTGTCGATGAAGGAGGCAGGCGTGGATGTTGATATTGTGGAAGATGGAGATACATTCGCGGCAAATGCGTTAATTAAGGCAAAAGCTGTTTGGGAGAAGACCGGTGGGATCGTTCTCGCGGATGATTCCGGGCTTGTGATCGATGCCTTAAACGGGGAGCCGGGCGTCTACTCCGCGCGGTATATGGGGGAGAAGACTTCCTATGAGATCAAGAACTGGAATCTGATCCATCGTCTGGACGGTGTCCCGGAGGAGAAGCGCACGGCGCGCTTCGTCTGTGTGATCGCAGCGGTCCTTCCGGATGGAAGAACCTTGACAGCGGAGGGAACGATGGAAGGCGTGATTGCGCATGAACCGGCTGGTGCCGGCGGATTCGGCTATGATCCGATCCTGATGCTTCCGGAATACGGGAAGACATCGGCGGAGATCACTATGGATGAGAAGAATGCCATCAGCCACCGCGGTAAAGCGCTTCGGGCGATGAAAAAATGTCTTGCAGAAGAAATCGGAGAGTAAGGTATGAAAATTCTGATCGTGAGCGATACCCACAGAAGAGATGGAAATCTCAGGGCAATTATTGAAAAACAGTCCCCGTTCGATATGCTGATCCATCTGGGGGATACCGAGGGCAGCGAGATCTATTTTAAGGAATGGGTGAATAATGATAACTGCGTGATCCATGTTGTGCGCGGAAATAATGATTTCTTTTCCCAGACAGACAAGGAGAAGGAGATCTCCATCGGGAAATACCGGGCATTTCTGACTCACGGTCACATGTACGGCGTATCGTTTGAGCTGGAGACGATCAAGGAAGAGGCGAGAGCCAGAAAGGTGGATATTGTCATGTTTGGCCATACCCACAAGCCGCATCTGGAGTACTGTGAGGATGGGCTTGTGGTGCTGAATCCGGGAAGTCTTTCTTATCCGAGACAGGACGGGAGAAAACCATCGTATATGCTGATGGAGATCGACCGGAATGGGGAGGCGCATTATACGGTCTGTTATGTGGATCAGGATCGGGATATTCCGTCGGGGTTGTATTAGACGGGGTGTGACTGAGATATGGTGTTGGCGAGAGGGCGAAGAAAGATTTTGACTGGATCGCAGTGTTAGCGAGAGTACGCGGTGAGCTTTCGCCCAGGAGCGCCCAGGGATGCGGGGATGGTTCCGTTAAGCTCCCGGGAGACTGCTAAGGGCGGGACACAGATACCGCAAACTCGCTTCGCTCAGACAGTGCGGTCTCTGCGTCCCAACGCAGTCACCCGCGAGCTAAGAGGAACCAGATCCCCGGATCAAGGCACTCCTGGGCGGAAGATCACCGCTGGTAGTGTCGAGAATACAGTCACCCTTTGCTGAAACAGTTATACCTGCGAGTTAAGAAAAAGTAGATGCCTGGATCGAGGTCCTTAGTCAGAAGCTTCCCGCTGACTGCAGTGACGGTCGCGGGTTTTAATGGCTTGGAGGGTAACGTGGACTGCAATTTTATTGGAAGATTTCAAAAAAATGGTTGACAATCTATCGCGTTCACGGTATAATTTTAAACGCATTTAGTGAACTTTTGCTTTTCAAATGCTTCGCAGAAATTCCGGGGTGTGGCTCAGCTTGGCTAGAGCACCTGGTTTGGGACCAGGGGGTCGCAGGTTCGAATCCTGTCACCCCGATTTTTATCGAAAAAAAGATAAAAAAGTTGTTGACAGATGAACGGATATGAGATATAATATTCGAGTCAGCGAAAATAAAACAAAGTTTTCCTGCGGGTGTAGTTCAATGGTAGAACACCAGCCTTCCAAGCTGGATACGTGGGTTCGATTCCCATCACCCGCTTTGCTTTTGCGAAAAAGCATAATGAGTCTGTAGCTCAGCTGGATAGAGCAACGGCCTTCTAAGCCGTGGGTCGGGGGTTCGAATCCCTTCAGGCTCATTTGAAATCAAGTGCGATTTCGAATTTTATATTATGGTGGGTATAGCGCAGCTGGTTAGCGCGCCAGATTGTGGCTCTGGAGGCCCAGGGTTCGAATCCCTGTATCCACCCGTATTTCCCTGGGAAGCAGTTCCCGGGGCTTTTTGTTTTGTTGGGGAAGCTGCTGTGTTAATAGGTCCTATGTCAATGGATGGGGCGGAGTTCATAAGAACTCTGCCCCATCGTTGGTTCTGGAATGGTTTGTGATAGCTATTAAAAACTTCCGGGAGCTTTAACCGCGTTCAGAGGTTAGATTTCCTGTTGCAAACAGATAAAAAAAGTGCTTATAATAAAAATTACAAGCACTGGATTTGCGAATCATTTCCTGGGCCAACGGGATTCGAACCCGTGGAATGCAGGAGTCAAAGTCCTGTGCCTTACCGCTTGGCGATGGCCCAGGAAATGATTCGCTGTCATATGAATGTGGCTGAATCTTTGATACAACCATAACGATATTATTCTACCATAAGACATGGAAAAATACAAGCAAAGGTTCTTCGGAACAGTGACAAAGAGAAAAGCGAGTTATTTTTCGCGAGTAGGGATTTTACGAACTGAAAATTCCGTATGATACCGCTGCAATCGAGGATTTTGCCGATTCGGAATGCGAAGCATTGGAAAATTTTGTTACACAGTATATGCTATGGTAACGGGAAAGATACGAAAGGGGTAGAAGGAATGGCAGAGAATAAGCCGATGGATATTGTGGAAAAACCAACAAAAAATGAAACAGTCTGTGAAAAAAGCCGCGGGGACCGCGCGCGGGAACTGTTCCGGGAAGGTTACAATTGCTCCCAGGCGGTGACGCTGGCATTTGCTGAGGAGCTGGAAGCACGGGGGATCAGCAGAGAGATGGCGGCAGGCCTGGCGTCCTCGTTTGGCGGCGGCCTCGGAAGACTTCGGGAGGTATGTGGCTGTGTCAGCGGAATGGCACTGGTCTGTGGGGCTCTGGAAGGCTATACAGACCCGAAGGCGGCAGCGGCGAAGCAGGATCACTATAAGAAAATTCAGGAGCTTGTAACGACGTTCAAGAACGAGAACGGAAGCTACATCTGCCGGGAGCTGCTGGCCGGGATTAATACGGATACGAATCCGGCGCCGGAGGCGAGAACGGAGAGCTACTATAAAAAGCGCCCGTGTGCAGAGCTCGCAGCCTGTGCAGCGGATATTCTGGAGAGACATTTGAAAGAGAACCAGAAATAATAAAATCAACTTCGGCGTGCTGCGGTGAACTGCTTGCAGCGGCAGTTCGGGCGAAGAATTGAATTTCCGATTTTGAGAAGAAAAGAACTCATCTCTGAGGTATCAAGATGCCATGGAGGTGAGTTTTAAGCAAAAAAAGACCCGCCGCAAAAGCGACGGGTCATCCTGCCTTTATATTTTACGCAGTAAGCTTTGTAAGCTGCTATACTCTGAATTAGAGGATTCCAGCCGGAAGAGCAACGCCTACGCCCGGTCCGAACGGAAGTCCGATCATCATCCAGATAACAACTACGATGATCCATGCGATCTGAAGAACGATGGACATCGGAATCATGTTGGAGATCAGAGTACCAATTTTGAGATCCGGAACGTACTTTGTCTGAGCAACACTTAAGATCATCCAGATATATGCGGACATCGGTGTCCAGCAGTTGAACGGGGAATCACCAATTCTGTAAAGTAACTGTGTGAAGCCCGGATGGTAACCGAGGAGCATGAACATCGGAACGAAGATCGGAGCGAAAATAGCCCACTTCGCGGAACCGGAGGATACGAAGATGTTGACGAAGGAGCAGAGGACGATGAAAGCTACACAGAGCGGAATGCCTGTGAAACCTGCAGCCTCGAGACCATCAGCACCTGCGATCGCAAGGAGTGTACCAAGCTTTGTCCAGTTGAATAAGCCCTGGAACTGTCCGCAGAAGAAGCAGAACAGAACGTAGGAACCCATAGCAGCCATCTGCTTAGACATTGCCTTGTTGACATCAACAGCGTTCTTGAATGTACCTGCAGTGAAGCCGTATGCAAGACCGCAGAGACAGAACAGAACGAACAGGATCGGGATCAGGCCCTTTAAGAGCGGGGATCCAATAAACGCACCGTTCTCGCCGGAAAGAAGACCGGTGAAGAATCCGATTGCAATGATGATGATGTAGATGATCGCGGTAAGAGCTGCAGCATTAAGACCTTTCTTCTGCTGCGGAGTAACTTCTTCAAGTTTTGCTTCTCCGGCACCCTCGTATTTTCCGAAACGCGGCTCGATCATATGTACGGAACAGAATCCGATAACTGCTGCGCAGAGGAGGGTGGAGAAGATCATGAAGAACCAGTTACAGGTCGGGTCAACCTGGAATGTTGTATCCGGGATGAATGCCTTGATCGCATCGTTTGTAAGACCCTGTAACAGAGTATCAGTACCGGCAACCATCAGGTTCGCTGTGAAACCGGCCTGAGCACCTGCGTAACCAACCATCATACCAACTACCGGGTGTTTGCCAACGCCCATGTAAACGATGGCAGCCATCGGCGGGATAACGACCATAGCTGTATCGGAAGCGATGTTTCCGACTGTACCGACGAATGCGATTACATACGGGATCATAGATGCCGGAACGTTCTTTAAGGAACTGTTCAGCATGGAGATCAGCATTCCGGACTCCTCACAGAGACCGATACCGAGTGTCATTGTGATAACCAGACCTAACGGAGCGAAACCGGTAAAGTTCTTTACCATGTTGCCTAAGATCCAGTCAACGCCGTCTTTGGAGAACAGGTTCGCAGATGTTACGACCTCTCCGGAAGCCGGGTTTGTAAGGGCAACGCCCATTACACTGAAGATGCAGCCGATGATGGCTGTGATAAGGAAGAGCCAGCAGAACAGAATCGCTGGCGGCGGCAATTTGTTACAAACTTTTTCGATACCATCGATCAGTTTGTCCACGCCGGTTTTCTTAGCGGTAGTGTTTTCACTCATTTGAAAAACCTCCTGTAAACTTAATTTACGGGACCTAAACCCCCGAGATCCCGCTTGCATGGATATTATACTATAAATGGTTCGAAAAAGCTATATATTTTTTATAAAGTGTTTATAATTTTTATTTTTAAATTAGAAAACTGAAAAAAAGGCTGGAGATTTCGCCAAATGGAATGATAAATATTTGGTAAAAATGTACAAATCAGGAAATAGCGATTATGAGAAGATTATTGCGTTTATAGTGGTTTCGTGTTAAGATAAAGTATCGTGCATGAAAAGTGATGACAGATAATAAAGGAATCCTGCCTGACGGATTCAAAAGAGACTGTCGGTGGCAGCAACTGCCAATGTGCGGTTAATTGGATACCTGGGAGGATAAAATATGTTTGGTGGAAACTTTCAGACATGGAAACTTCATTCGGCGCAGGACTACTTTATGTTCTTTGCCTACATACTGGCCGGTGTGCTGGTGTTTTGGCTGATCGCGAAACACATGAACAAACAGCGGAATCACGAAAAGGCTGTAGAAAAGGTCTCCGCGCGGCTGAAAAAGATCTGTGGAAAGCCCGGTGAGGTTTTAAAGAACGCGACTTTAAATCTGCCGGAAGGAAAAATGACGTTTGACGCGGTCCTTATGGATAAGAGAGGCGTTTACCTTGTAAGAACTTATGGCTGGGGAATTAAGATATACGGAACTCCGGACGGAGCAATGTGGCGGCGAGAGGACGCAAAAAGAAAAGAAGAATTTGAAAATCCGCTTCTTAATTTAAAGAAAGGTGCGGAGGAGATCGGAAAGATCATGGAAGAAAACGGAGTCCATAATTTAAAGGTTATGCCGATAGTCGTTTTTGCAGATAACTACCAGACTCCGGAACTGTATCTCGGATATGGTTCTTATTCCACGACTTATCAGGAACTGAAAAGCTGGTATAAAAAACAGTCCGGCGTGAAAGAAGTCCAGTATGACTATGATAAGGTTTCTTCTATTATAAAAGGACTTGTAAAGTAGGAGAGGACCGGAAAACGGAATAAAGGGTATGAGACAGGCGGTCTGGTAAGCGGATCACCTGTTTTTTATTTAACAGGAAACTCCGATGGAACTTCCTGTTAAATAAAAAGGCACTGCGTGCCTAACTCGCGCGAAGATGAAGGTTGTCGCAAGCGACCGCGCGAGATGCCGAATGTGCCGAGGCACCTTCTTTTTATGCATAGGGACATTCGGTGTTCCGGGGTGGCCGGAGACCGACATAGATGAGACAAAAAACGCCAGGGCACTTCACATGCCCTGGCGAAATAAACGTATTCAGTTATGTAATTCTGCAGGATCGGATAATTTACATGATTCCTGCCGGAAGAACGGAACCGACACCCGGACCGATCGGAAGACCGATGAGGTACCAGATGATAAAGAAGACAACCCAGATCACTTCGAGGATCACTGCGATCGGAAGAAGGTTGGAAATCAGGGTACCGATCTTTAAGTCCTTCATGTACTTGGTCTGAGCAGTTGCGAGAACCATCCAGATATACGGGGACATCGGAGTAACCGCGTTTGTCGGGGAATCACCGAGTCTGTAAAGTAACTGTGTAAAGCCCGGATGATAACCGAGGAGCATGAACATCGGAACGAAGATTGGAGCGAAGATCGCCCATTTTGCGGAACCGGATGACATGAAGATGTTTACACATGTTACAACGAGGATGAAGCATACAAATAACGGGATACCTGTGAATCCTGCGGACTGAAGAATGTCAGCGCCGCCGATTGCGAGGAGTGTACCGAGTTTTGTCCAGTTGAATAAGCCCTGGAACTGTCCGCAGAAGAAACAGAAGGAAATATAGGAGCCCATTGCTGCCATCTGTTTGTTCATAGCTTTACTGATGTCGCCGGATTTCTTAAAGGAACCGGAACCAAAACCAAATGCGATCGCACAGATCGAGAAGAATACGAACAGGATCGGGATCAGGCCTTTTAAGAGCGGAGAACCAACGAAGGCACCATTCTCACCTGCTAACGGACCAGTAAAGAATCCAACAACGAGGATGATAATGTAGATGATCGCTGTAATTCCTGCACAGCGGAGACCTTTACTCTCAGAAGCACTCAGTTTTTCGATCTTTTCATCGGAGGAACCTTCGTATTTTCCGAAACGCGGCTCTACAACCTTTGTACAAACAGCACCGATCACGATAGAGCAGAGGATTGTGGAGGCGATCATGAAGAACCAGTTACAGGTAACATCTACCTGGAAGGTAGTCTCCGGAAGGAAACCTTTGATTGCGTCATTTGTGAGACCCTGAAGCAGGGAGTCTGTACCTGCAACCATCAGGTTTGCAGTGAAGCCTGCATTTGCACCTGCATATCCGCAGATCATACCTACAACCGGATGCTTTCCGGCACCGATATAGAGAAGAGCGGCGATCGGAGGAACGATGATGTTCGCAGTATCAGAAGCGATATTTCCGATCGTGCCGACAAATGCGATAAGGTACGGAACGAGTGCCGGAGGAACATCGCTTAAGCAGCTCTTTAAGAGGGACATTACGAGACCGGACTCCTCGCAGAGACCGATGCCGAGGGTCATGGAGATTACCAGACCGAGCGGTGCGAAACCGGTAAAGTTCTTTACCATATTGTCAAGGAACCAGTGGAGTCCGTCTACCGAGAAGAAGTTCTGGGAAACAACGGCTTCATTTGTTGCCGGGTTGATCAGGCTCACGCCAGCTACCGTTGCGATCGTACCGATGATCGCCGTGAAAAGGAAGAGCCAGCAGAACAGGATTACCGGGTCGGGAAGTTTGTTGCATACGTTTTCAACGACTGTTAACGCCTTGTCGAGCCAGGTTTGCTTAGTGGTACTAGTGGTGTTTTCGCTCATACAGAAACCTCCTGCAATAGTAAAAGTGCGAAATAACTGAAAAAACAGGGAGATTTCCAGCAATTCCGCCGATTGAGAAAAAGTTAATTCTTTGTTAAGAATAAAGAATATAAACTTTTTATGAATTAATTATATATCTTTTGCAAACATCTGTCTACACCTTTTTTTATTTAGTGAAAAAGTTGTTACAGTTTATATTGTTAATAAAGAATAAATAATTCAGATAATTCAGACAATAATAAAGAGGTGAGTTCCGGCGCGCTGAAGGAGCGGATGAGGAAAAATCATGGATCTTCGGGGAATCGCGGAGAAAATATGAAGCGTGCCGGCATGGAAAAGCGCTGTATCAGGGCAGTGTGGATTCTTGCGGAGACAGCAGATCCATGTTAGAATAAAAACACAAAATTGCGATGCAAAAGAACGAAATGCCGGTATTTTGCATGTAAAACAGGAGGGGTAATGCCATGATAAATGAGAAGAGACTGCTCGACACATTCTTTGATTATGTTATGATCGACAGTGAGACAAAGAATGAAAAAGCGATGGGGGAAAAGCTGGTTGAGGATCTTAAAGTACTTGGACTGGAAGTAAAGACCGACAAAGCCGGGGAAGGTTTTGGCTCCAATGGATTTAATGTATGCGCATATCTTCCGGGAACGATCCCGGGTGATCCGACGATCATGTGTGCACATATGGATACGGTGACTCCGGGCAATGGCATCAGACCGCTTGTCGATGACGGGATCATCCATACAGACGGCTCCACGATCCTTGCGGGCGATGACAAATCCGGAATCGCAGCGATCATGGAAGCAATCAAGGTGATCAAAGAACAGAATATTCCGTGCCGCAATACAGAGATCTTATTTACGATCGGCGAAGAAGGTGGTATGAACGGTGTCAAGAATATGGATCTGTCCATGATTAAAGGAAAAGAAGCGATGGTATTTGACGCCAGCGGTGATATCGGAAAGATCTTAACCTGTGGACCGGGGCAGATCAAGATCTTCGCGACGATCATTGGAAAATCTTCCCATGCGGGTCTTGCACCGGAAGAGGGAATCAGTGCGATCCAGGTCGCAGCGAAGGGAATCGCAAAGATGAACCTGCTCAGAATCGATGAGGAGACTACCTGCAATATCGGAACCCTGAAGGCGGAATATGCGACCAATATCGTTCCGGAGAAGGCAGAATTTGTGGCAGAAGTCAGAAGCCGCAACCTCGATAAATTAAATGCCCAGGCTGCGCATATGCAGAAGTGCCTGCAGGATGCCTGCGACGAGATGGGAGCAAAGCTTGAGATCGAGCTGAAGACAAATTATGTAAGCTTTAACGTGGAAAATGATGATCCGATCGTGCAGAGAGTCTTTGAGTCTTGCAAACGTCTTGGATATCAGGCAGTGACCGCAAAAGGCGGCGGCGGAAGCGACGCGAATGTGATGGCACTTCACGGGATCAAGCCGATCGTACTCTCCACAGGTATGACAAAGGTACATACGACTGGAGAAACATTGAAGATCGATGATCTGAACAAGTGCGCAGAGCTGGTACTGGATCTTTTAACACACTAAATTTTAAGAAGAAATGATAAAAACGGGGCGGCCGGATTCAAAGGCTGTCCCGTTTTTTCACTTGTTACTCAGGAGAAAATCTCAATGAACTTTCTGCTGCACAACAGGCACGAAATACTGAATGATATACGCATGTGTGAAGATACAGAATGCTGCAAGTGAACGTGCGGGATGAGCGAACGGGTCAAGAGACATTTAATTGCAGACATGAAAAAACTCCGGTTCTGGCATACCGGAGTTTTTTCACACAAATACTAAAAAAGGGGGATGTATGAGTATCGAATATATGTCAATCCTGGATCACAGGGATCCGAGAATTATGTTTAGTCGAGTCCGGCATAAATGTGCGCGCATTTCATTTGCCTGCCGGCCCCATTTTTTATGTATACCTGATCAGGCGCTACACGCCTCGTCTTTCGTTTTTGTAAAACGCTTCGTGATGTCTTTTGCTGATTGGTATCTTTTATGATACAAAGTATACAGGAAGAATGTGACGGAAGTATGGAGAAACTCTAAAAGGAAAATAAAATAAATGGAGATTTTCTAACGAAAAAATAACCATTTCTTTAGAAATTGTTTATTGTCAGGAAAAAGAGGGCGTGGTATAGTTCTGATACAGTGAGACAGGTACATTTATGAATAGAAGGAAGCCCGGGTACCCGGTAAAAATCTGCCGGACACGGATCCGGATGGACCGGATAAGATCAGAGGAGGAATATTGTATTATGAAAAAACATGTATTGTTAGCAGCGGCACTCTGCGTGACAGCAGTGATGGCGACAGCATGCGGCTCAAAAAACACTCAGGAGACAACAGCGGCTGTGGAGGCTTCCGCAGCGGAGACATCCGCCGTTGATACAACAAAACCGGATCTCTCCAATGTAGACCCAAAGATGGCGGAAGGACCGGGAGCTTTTGAGACGGACGAGAGTTCTGAGGGCGTGCAGGTTGCAGAGATCTCTGATGAGGAGATGGCGAAGCTTCAGAGCCAGGCGGCTGCCCAGCTCGAGAAGACAGACTATAAGTCCTACGCAAAAGAGATCATCGCGATTGTAAAGAATAAAGATATGGAGGGGCTTGCGGACCACATCGATTTCCCAACCTTTGTCTCCTGTGTGAAGACGAACGGAGGCATGGTCGATACGAAGGAAGACTTTATGAAACTGGATCCGGCAGAGATCTTCTCCGATGAGATGGAGGCTGCGATCGAAAAGGTGGATGTCGATTCCCTGGAGCCGGTTATGGCCGGGATCGTCCTCGGTGACGGTGCTCCGAACATCATTCTTGGTGTCACTGCGGATGGAGAGCTCGCAATCACCGGAATGAACTACTAAAACAGAGACGGACTGTAAGGGAAAACATCTGACGGGTCCGTGAAACTGATACATAAGAAAATAAAGTAATAGGAAAAAATGAAGGGACATGGAAGTATCTGTGTCCCTTTTTCCTATATACAAATATAGGAGAAACATGAATCCTGTTGACTTTTATCCAGAAATACACCTGGTGATTTTTGGACAATTATCCATATGTGTCCAAATATACCATGTTATTGACAAAAGAATTTACGAAATATCTGTAAAGTCGATGCGTAGAAATGGACAAATCCGCAAATATTTAGTATAATGGCGGTATGCGTTACGCGGTAAGTGAGGTGGGAGAAAATGCGTCAGAAAAAAAACGGACTCGAAAACCTGGTGCTGATCACCCAGCTCGGACTCAATGTTGTGACACCGGTCCTTATCTGTGTGCTTTTCGGAAGCTGGATCGATAAAAAGACCGGACTTCATACCGTTCTGATCTTCCTGATCCTGGGTGTCCTCTCGGGCGGTCTGAGTGCATATAAGATGGCGAAGCATATCGTAGACAGAGAGAAAGAAGACGAAGACAGGGAAAAGAAAGAGCAGGTAAAGCAGTGGGAGAGCCGTTTCGGAACCGGAGACGGTGCTGACCGTCCCAAAAGATGGCGGTGACAGCCGAAGGGACGGCAAAGAAGATGGTACCCGTAAACGAAAGCGGAATATGAAGCAGCAGGAAACTGTCCGACAGAAGACAGCCTCGGCAGGGTGATTGAAAGGGTGGAACAATCGTGAGTGATAAGACAAAGAGACAGGTAGTGGGAATGAGCATCGGGATTCTGATCCATAATATGATCTTGCTTCTCATCTGCCTTATTTTTTTCCGAACCGTTCCGGTGATCGCCGGAGTGCTGATCGGAGCCGCGGCGGCGGAGGTACTGCTCATCAGTATCGCGAGATCCACGGAACTCTGTGTGGAATCGGCTGATGGGGCGTACAGCAGCAAAAAGATGGTGATCCATTCGCTGATCCGCAGCTTGTGCGCGGTAATACTGGTGTGCCTTTTATGGAAATTTACGACGATCAACCTTTTAGCAGTCGTTCTCGGCGCACTGGGCTTGAAGACCGGAGCTTATGTGTATCCGGTACTTCAGAAACGAACCGACCGTATGGCCTGATCTTCAGGCTTGACGGATAGAGTCTTATACGCTGCTGTTGTGGAACAGACAGCAGTCTTTCAGGAGTCTTAAGGAAAGGAGGAAAAAGAATGAGTGGTGGCAGTGGTGCTGATTTCATGATCCACGGGATCGTGAAATACCATCTCTTCGGTCATGAACTCTGGCTGACGACGACGACGGTCGGAATGACGATCGTTACGATCGTTCTGCTGATTCTGGTGATAGCCGCGAACCGTGCATTAAAACATGCGACGGATGTACCTGGAACATTCCAGAATATCATCGAATTCGGCATGGAAATGCTGGAAAATATGACCACAGGGATTCTTGGCAGTTCAGCGAACCGGTTTGCGAACTATATCGGAACGATTTTTCTGTTTATTTTGTTCTGCAATCTGAGCGGTCTGTTCGGCCTGAGAACGGTTACTGCCGACTTTGGTGTTACGTTCCTTCTTGGTCTGGTCACGTTTGCGATCGTACAGTACCAGGGAATCAAAAATCATGGTGTCGGACACTTTACGGGATTGTTTCAACCTCTCCCGGTGCTGTTCCCGATCAATCTGATCGGTGAATTTGCGAATCCGATCTCGATCTCCCTTCGTCTGTTCGCGAACATGCTGTCCGGAGTTATTATCATGGGTCTCTGGTACGGAATGATGCCGGTCTTATTAAAAATCGGTATTCCGGCCGCACTTCATGTGTATTGCGACCTGTTTTCCGGGTGTATCCAGACATACGTATTCTGCATGCTGACTATGGTCTATGTAAATGATAAACTGTAGGAACGCAGGGCGGAACAGGGAAGGCAGGACCCCATCGACGCAGTCGATCGGAAAGGATTTTGCCTGTAGCTGTGAATGACAGCTATAAAATTTTTTTACAGGAGGTTTTATCTATGAATATTACAGGACAGGATTTGATCCATGCTTGCTCAGCAATCGGCGCCGGTATCGCGATGATCGCCGGTATCGGACCTGGTGTTGGACAGGGTATCGCCGCTGGTTTCGGCGCATCTGCAGTCGGCCGCAACCCGGGCGCGAAATCTGATATTACATCGACCATGCTTCTTGGACAGGCCGTTGCCGAGACGACCGGTCTTTATGGTCTTGTTGTTGCCATTATCCTTATGTTCGTTAAGCCGTTCGGTTGATCCGGATATGGGAACAGGAAAAAACTTCCGGGTATGCGCGGAAGTTTGTAAAGGAGGCGAGATGAGACCTTGGAACGGTTAATAAATTTTGACCCTCAATGGATCAACGACATTGTGATCACGGGAATCAATATTTTTATCCTGTTCTTTGTAATGTCGTATTTCCTCTTTAATCCGGCGCGTGAAGTACTGGAAAAAAGAAGAAAACGGATCGCGGGTGATCTGGAAACGGCAAAGACAAGCCGCGAAGATGCGCTCGCGCTGAAAGCAGAGTATGAGGATAAAATAAAGTCCATCGACAAAGAGGCGCAGGAAATTCTCGATGCAGCGAGGAAAAAAGCGAAAAAGCAGGAAGCTGATATCTTAGCGGAAGCGAGAGAGGAAGCAAACCGCATCGTTGACCGGGCAAACCGGGAGATCGAGCTGGAGAAGAAGAAAGCGCTTGAGGACATGAAGACGGAGATCGTTTCCATTGCGTCCCTGATGGCAGAGAAGGCGGTTGCCGCTTCCATGGATGTAAAGATCCAGGATTCCCTGATCGAGGAGACTTTAAAGGAAATGGGTGAGAGCACATGGCAAAGTTAGTGTCAAAGGTCTACGGCGACGCGCTGTTTGAAGCTGCCATGGAGCGGGATATGCTGTCGCCCGTATATGAGGAAGTACAGTCACTGCAGACGATCCTCATGGAGAATGCAGACCTTGTACAATTTTTGAACCATCCGCAGATCATAAAAGAAGAGAAGTTAAAGGTCGTGGAAAATATCTTTAAAGGAAGAGTTTCCGATGACCTGATGGGATTTCTTGAGACCGTGATCGAAAAGGGACGGCAGAAGGAGCTCCCGAAGATCCTCGACTATTTTGTGAATCGTGTAAAGGAATATAAAAAGATCGGTATCGTAACTGTTACAAGCGCGGTGGAGCTCTCCGCGGAGCAGAAGGCCCATACGGAGGCGAAGCTTTTGGAGACCACAGCTTTTGTGAGTCTGGAAGTTACCTATAGCGTCGATCCTGCGATCCTTGGAGGACTCGTGATCAGGATCGGTGACCGCGTGGTGGACAGCAGCATCAGGACAAGACTCGGGGAGATCCGGAGAGACTTAATGAAGCTGCAGCTGGCGTGATCCCGGCGGATCCGGGACCGAAAACAGCAGTCCGGCAGCAGAAATAATACTGAACAGTTACGTGATGAAATGGAAAAGAAAGAAGGTGCAGACCTCAAATGAATTTAAAACCAGAAGAGATCAGCTCGGTCATCAAAGAGCAGATCGAAAGATATTCGACGAAGCTGGAAGTCTCTGACGTGGGTACTGTCATCCAGGTAGCGGACGGCATTACACGAATCCACGGTCTTGAGAATGCCATGCAGGGAGAACTTCTGGAATTTCCGGGAGAGGTTTACGGCATGGTGTTAAACCTTGAGGAGGACAACGTCGGAGCGGTTCTGCTCGGTGATTCCTCAAGCATCAGTGAGGGAGACACCGTAAAGACGACAGGACGTGTCGTTGAGGTTCCTGTGGGCGATGCCCTGACAGGACGTGTCGTGAATGCCTTAGGACAGCCTATCGATGGAAAAGGTCCGATCCTTACGGATAAATTCAGAAAGATCGAGCGTGTTGCCCACGGTGTTATCGAGAGAAAATCCGTAGATACCCCGCTTCAGACAGGTATCAAGGCGATCGATGCCATGGTTCCGATCGGACGCGGACAGCGTGAGCTTATTATCGGCGACCGTCAGACTGGTAAGACGGCGATCGCGATCGATACGATTATTAACCAGAAGGGACAGGGAGTTCACTGCATTTATGTTGCAATTGGACAGAAAGCATCAACAGTTGCGACAATCGTGAAAACTCTTGAGGAGTTTGGCGCGATGGATTACACGACACTTGTCGTATCCACAGCTTCTGACCTTGCCCCGTTACAGTATATTGCCCCGTATTCCGGCTGCGCAATCGGTGAAGAGTGGATGGAGAACGGCGAGGATGTGCTTGTCGTTTACGATGACTTAAGCAAGCATGCGGCGGCGTACCGTACCCTGTCCCTGCTTCTTAAGAGACCGCCGGGACGTGAGGCATATCCGGGCGATGTTTTCTATCTGCATTCCAGACTGTTAGAGCGCGCGTCCAGACTTTCCGATGACCTTGGCGGCGGTTCCCTTACCGCACTTCCGATCATTGAGACGCAGGCGGGTGACGTATCGGCCTACATTCCGACAAACGTCATCTCCATCACAGACGGACAGATCTACTTAGAGACCGAGATGTTCAACTCCGGTTTCCGTCCGGCGATCAACGCGGGTCTTTCTGTATCCCGAGTTGGCGGCGCGGCACAGATCAAGGCGATGAAGAAGATCGCTGCCCCGATCCGTGTGGAGCTTGCCCAGTACCGCGAGCTCGCTTCCTTCGCCCAGTTCGGTTCCGAGCTTGACGCCAGCACAAAGGAACAGCTTGCCCAGGGCGAACGCATCCGTGAAGTTTTAAAGCAGCCGCAGTATCAGCCGATGCCGGTCGAGTATCAGGTCATCATTATCTACGCGGCGACAAAGAAATATCTCCTCGATATTCCGACAAATCAGGTTCTTGATTTTGAGAAAGAGCTGTTTAAGTTTATCGATACAAAGTATCCGGAGATCCCGGCAAGCATCCGCGAGGCAAAGCAGATGACACCGGAGACTGAAGAATTGCTGAAAAAAGCTATTGAAGAGTGCAAGGCAGCAAGATAAGGCAGGTGATGTATCATGGCAACCATGAGAGATATTAAACGAAGGAAATCCAGTATTGAGAGTACCGAGCAGATTACCAAAGCCATGAAACTTGTTGCCACTGTAAAACTCCAGAAATCCAGAACGAAGGCGGAAAATTCGAGATTGTACTTCAATCTGATGTACCAGACGATCCAGGAGATGCTGAAGAAATCCACCGGGATCCGGCACCGCTATTTAAAGAGTGGGGATTCGAAGAAAAAGGCAGTTATCGTCGTTTCTTCCAATCGCGGACTTGCCGGCGGATATAACTCCAACATCATCCGTCTCGTGACGGAGAGCGGGATCCCGAAAGAGGACGCCCTCATCTTCGCGATCGGACGGAAAGGACGCGACGGACTCGCAAGGAAAGGCTATGAGATCAAAGCGGATTACTCCGATGTGATCGATGAGCCGCTCTACTCCGACGCGCAGCAAATCTCAAAAGAGCTTTTAGCCATGTTTGAGAAGAATGAGATCGGAGAGATCTATCTGGCGTACACGGCGTTCAAAAATACCGTAAGCCAGATCCCGACGTTCTTAAAGCTTCTGCCGGTGGATCTTGCGGCAGCAGGGCCAAAGGGCGAAGTAAAAGAAGAAAAGCCGGATCTTCTCATTATGAACTATGAGCCGGACGAGGACGAAGTTCTGGATGCAATTATTCCGAAGTATGTGAGCAGCCTGATCTATGGGGCATTCTTGGAGGCCGTTGCCAGTGAGAACGGCGCGCGAATGACTGCAATGGATTCGGCGACGAACAACGCGGAAGAGATGATCGGAAAACTGTCGCTGCAGTACAACCGTGCGCGTCAGGGCTCCATCACTCAGGAGTTGACAGAGATCATCGCGGGCGCGAATGCCATCGATGGTTAAAAAGAAATATGAGTAATTATTTGGCAGACTTGCGTACTTGCGGTGCTGGAGGTAAAAGACAGCATACATGAGACAGAAATCAGTCGGCATGATGTGCTGGAATGGATTTTTACCGCTGGCCTGAGTGGCTGAATAGTTATGATAGAGACAAGGAGAAGTGAGATGGCAGAGAAAAACATTGGTAAAATTACTCAGGTCATCAGTGCCGTTCTGGATATCAAATTTCCCCAGGGCGGGCTGCCTGAGATCAATGACGCCATTGAGATCACCACAAAGGATGGCGGGGTCCTCACGGTTGAGGTTGCCCAGCATCTCGGTGATGATACGGTAAGATGCATCGCTCTCGGTCCCACCGACGGTCTTGTCCGCGGCATGGATGCCGTAGCGACCGGCGGACCGATCATGGTGCCGGTCGGTGAGCAGACACTTGGAAGAATTTTCAATGTTCTGGGACAGCCGATCGACAATAAAGAAGCTCCGAAGACGGAGAAAAAGCTCCCGATCCACCGCAAAGCCCCGAGCTTTGAGGAACAGTCCACAGAGACAGAGATCCTTGAGACAGGTATCAAGGTCGTTGACCTCCTCTGCCCGTACCAGAAAGGTGGAAAGATTGGTCTGTTCGGCGGTGCCGGTGTAGGTAAGACAGTCCTGATTCAGGAGCTGATCCGAAATATTGCGACAGAGCACGGCGGATATTCCGTATTTACAGGCGTTGGTGAGCGTACCCGTGAGGGAAATGACCTTTACTATGAGATGTCCGATTCGGGCGTTATCAATAAGACGACCATGGTGTTCGGCCAGATGAACGAACCGCCGGGATCCCGTATGCGTGTGGGTCTTACCGGTCTTACCATGGCAGAGTATTTCCGTGACGAAGGCGGAAAGGATGTGTTGTTATTCATCGACAATATCTTCCGTTTCAGTCAGGCTGGTTCCGAGGTATCAGCGCTGCTCGGACGTATGCCGTCAGCCGTAGGTTACCAGCCGACCTTACAGACGGAGATGGGTGCCCTCCAGGAGCGGATCACCTCCACAAAGAACGGTTCCATCACATCTGTACAGGCAGTTTACGTTCCGGCCGATGACTTAACAGACCCGGCTCCGGCAAATACCTTTACCCATCTGGACGCGACGACCGTACTCAGCCGTTCTATCGTAGAGCTTGGTATTTACCCGGCTGTAGATCCGCTTGAGTCTACGTCCCGTATCCTTGATCCGCGTATTGTTGGTGAGGAGCATTATAAGGTTGCCCGCGGCGTACAGGAAGTGCTGCAGAGATATAAGGAGCTTCAGGATATTATCGCAATGCTCGGTATGGATGAGCTTTCCGAGGAAGATAAGCTTACCGTATCCCGTGCGAGAAAGATCCAGAGATTCTTATCCCAGCCGTTCTTCGTAGCTGGACAGTTTACCGGTCTGGAAGGCCGCTATGTTCCGCTTTCCGAGACGATCCAGGGCTTCAAGGAGATCCTCGAAGGCAAACATGACGATATTCCGGAGAATCTGTTCCTCAACGCAGGAAATATTGATGATGTTCTCGCCCGCGTGAAATAGGGGGTGTGGACATGGCGGAAATGATGAGACTTCAGATCGTTACGCCGGATGAGGCGTTTTTCGACGGAGAGGTTTCGATGGTGGAGCTCAACACGGCAGACGGGGAAGCCGGAATCTATCCGAAGCATATCCCGATGGTCGTCGCGGTTGCACCGGGCGTTCTTAAGATCCACGGGGCAGACGGCGTGAAAAAAGCGGCGCTGCTTTCCGGATTTTTACAGATCCTGCCGGAGAAGGTAACGATCCTCGCGGAAGCCTGCGAGTGGCCGGAAAACATCGATGGCAAGAGAGCCAATGAAGCCAGAATCCGTGCAGAGAGACGTCTGGCGGAAAAGAATCCACAGACCGATATTGACCGCGCTGAAGCCGCTTTGAAGCGGGCGCTGGTGAGACTGTCGCTGGTGGATGGAAACTAAAGATAGAACTGTGAAACGCAGTGGAAAATAAAACAGCATGTCGGGAAGAACGCTTGTAAGCAGGACTTACAGGAGACTTTCCGGCATGCTGTTTTATATTATGATGTTGGAGACAAAAGGTATTTTGGCGCGGAGCTTATCTTTCCCGCCTGGAAAGCAGCGGCTCACTTACTCCATCGAGTCCCACAAGCGCGAAGATCGCCGCAAGGACTCTCTGAGATCCCTTATAGGCGTCTTTGCTGTCATACCACTCGTCAACGGAATGGCAGGCACCGCCTTTTCCGCCTCCGCCGACGCAGATCGCAGGGATTCCGAGGCTGATCGGGATATTTGCATCGGTACTTCCTGCGCTTTCAAATTCTACATCTTCGCCGCATGCCTGGAACGCAGAGGCTGTGGCGCTCACGATCTCACAGTCCTTCGGCTGGCTTCCTGCCGGACGGTTTCCGATCTGTTTTACGTCCACTGTGATACGTCCGTTGTGATCGAAGCTGTCCTTAGATTCTTCGTAGGAACGCTCGGTTTCCCAACGGTTATTTTCATCCTCAACTGCACGTTTGATGCACTCCTGAAGCTTTGCATCAAGCTCTTCAAGCTCTTTTAAGCCGTTGGAACGGATATCGACAAGCATGGAACACTCATACGCGATGGCATTGATGGAGGTTCCGCCGTTTACGACACCGACGGAGAAGGTAGTCTTCGGTTCTCTCGGGGTGCGGAGCTCAGAGATATAGGAGATGGCGCGCCCCATGGCAAAGATCGGGTTTACAAGACCGAAGGCGCCGAAGGAATGTCCCCCCGGTCCGCGGAAGGTTACCTCGTAGCGGTGGCTTCCGGTGCCGCCGTGGCAGATCAGGCAGCCTGCACCGTCAACGGAGATAAAACCGTCAACCTTGTCGGCGTTTTTCGAGAAGAAGTGGCGCATGCCGCGGAGGTCTCCGAGACCTTCCTCACCGACGTTGCCGCCGATAATGATATCTCCGACCGGTTTTAAGCCGGATTCTTTGATGGCTCTTGCCAGTGTAAGGATCTCAGCCAGTCCGCGGGTATCATCGCCGATTCCGGGTGCGTAGATCTTTGTTCCTTCGCGTTTCACCGGGAGCGGAGTTTCCGGCGGGAATACGGTGTCCAGATGAGCGGAGACATAGAGAGTCGGACCGTTTCCGGTTCCATGGATATGGGCGTACACGTTGTGGACCTCGTCCATCACCGGATCGAGACCTGCCTCGGTCAGAAGCTCTTTAAAACGGATCGCGCGCTTCTCCTCAAATGGGCTGAAGGAGGAGATCTGAACAAGCTCGATCTGCTGGTCGATGGTGTGCGCTTCATCCTGTTTCAGGTATTCGAAGGCGTGAGCCATCTTGTCGGACGTTAAAAGGGTCTGAATCGCTTCTTTCATGTGGGAACCATCCTTTCGATTTGTATATGATGATATCAGAGACAAAATACCTTTTGATCCCAATATCATATGATAGAAATATCATAGCGCGAAAAAGAAAATTTGTAAATAAAACAGAGAAAACTAATAATTCTGTAAGTATACTTTATATAGGGAATATCGTCAGAGAACAAAAGGAAAAAGAGGGCAGGAAAAAAGTATCGGTTTGAATGAGCCGGGAATAAAAAGGACGGGGAAATGTGTGCGGGACAGGCTGTAGAAAAAATAAAAAGCAGGTTCTGAAACGATAGCGGAGATGAACCGCATACCGGAGCAGAACCTGCAAGTTTACGTTTTATTCCAGATGGTTACACTTTGTTACTTTTACTGATCATTTGTAAGATTCATCTTATCAAAGAGATAGAAGATCAGGCTTAAGATCATGCCGACAACACATGCAAGGACCATACCTGTGAGCTGCACATTGCCGAAATTCACCTTGATCCCAGAGAGGCCGGTTACAAAGATCACGGCAGTCAGGGCCTGGTTTCTGTTTTTGCCGTAGTCGACCTTGGAGTCGACCAGAATACGGAGACCGGAGGTTCCGATCATACCGTAGAGCAGGAAGGAGATTCCGCCGATGACCGGTCCCGGGATCGTCTGGATCAGGGTCGATAATTTGCCGATGAAGGAACAGATGATGGAGATCACAGCCGCTCCGGCGATGACCTGCACACTGTAAACCTTTGTGACAGCCATGACACCGATGTTCTCACCGTAGGTGGTCGTCGGTACGGAACCGATGAGACCGGAGACCATGGTGGAGAAGTTGTCACCGAAGATGCTGCGGTGAAGTCCCGGATCCTTTAAGAGGTCGCGGCCGACGATCTTACTTGTTACGACCTGATGTCCGATATGTTCGGAGGTGATGACCAGGATGACCGGTATGATGATCATGATCGCTTCCATATTAAATTTTGGAGCGGTGAAGTTCGGGATCGCAAAGATCGGGGCAGCGGCAACCGCAGAGAAATCAACGATTCCGCATGCAACGGCAGCGACATATCCCGCGATCACGGCGATCAGGATCGGGATGACAGATAAAAATCCCCGGAACAGGACAGAACCGAAAACGGCAAAGCCAAGTGTTACGAGGAACACGATCAGATTCTTCGGATCAATGGTCTCGTCTAAGAGTCCCGCATTGCTTGCCGCGCTGGAAGAGAGCTCCAATCCGATCAGGGCTACGACCGGCCCCATGGCAGCAGGTGGGAGAACGACATCGATCCATTTATATCCGATCTTATAAATGATGAATGCGAGGATACATCCGACGAAACCGACGGCAACGAATCCGCCGAGGGCATATTCATAACCGAATTTTGCGATCACGATGCCGGCCGGGGCGAGAAATGCGAAACTGGAACCGAGATAGGCGGGAGCTTTTCCCTTTGTGATAAAGATAAACATGAGAGTTCCGACACCGTTCATGAAAAGAACGATCGCGGGATTGATTCCGAATAAGAACGGAACGAGAACGGATGCGCCGAACATGGCGAACATGTGCTGGATGCTCAGGGGGATCAGAAGGTTAAAGGGAACCTTTTCGTCCACCTGAATGATCTTATGGCTTTCCATACGGGACCTCCTTGAGAACAATTGGTTTTTTAGTACTTGCGCCTGCGCCGGACGTTCCCGGTTTCAGGCATTTTTTCTATTCTATCACATTCTTGTTATTTGTCCAGAAAAATCAGGGGGAAATTGCAGGAAAGGATATGAAGTTAACGAATTTCAGGGCTTCCGCTCTTGACAAAGCTTTGGAATCTCCATATAATGACCCATATAGCCGCGTTAAAGCATGCGGTATATAATGGAAAAGCGATGAAGGGAACAAGTAGGGAAATGACCTGCTCCGCACAGAAAGCTGCCGGTGGATGAGAGGCGCGCGGACTTCTTTTTCTGAATACATCCCGGAGCTGCACACCGAAAGAGGAAACCGGATATTCCGGCGGAACGCGAGTAGGCTGTGACGGAACTGGCACCCGTTAGAAATGCCGGAGTCTTTTATGATGAGGACTCCATGAGCCGGAGCGTGCGAGCGTTTCGGGAACATCAGGTGGTAACACGAGCGTATGCCTCGTCCTTTTGGGAAACAAGGGACGGGGCTTTTTTGTACCTGCAAGGAGAATGTTCAGTGCCGGAGTTGCCGGACTGGACTGAGACTGAAAGAGTCAGGCAGCAGGAGAAAGAACGCTTCGTCCGGATAGCAGGTCTTCATATAAAGACCAACACAGGCGGAAGAAACGAATATCCGCAGAAAATTACAGAAAAGGAGTAAACAAAATGGGAGTTTACGAAGAGTTACAGGCCCGCGGACTGATCGCGCAGGTCACAAACGAAGAAGAGATCCGTAAAATGGTAAACGAGGGAAGGGCCGTATTCTACATCGGCTTTGACCCGACCGCGGACAGCCTTCATGTCGGACATTTCATGGCACTCTGCTTAATGAAACGTTTACAGATGGCAGGAAACAAGCCGATCGCGCTGATCGGCGGCGGCACAGGCATGGTCGGCGATCCGTCCGGACGTTCCGATATGAGAACCATGATGACGGTTGAGACGATCCAGCACAACTGTGACTGCTTCAAGAAGCAGATGAGCCGTTTCATCGACTTCTCCGAAGGAAAAGCCATGATGGTAAACAACGCTGAGTGGCTTATGAACTTAAACTACATCGATTTCTTAAGAGAGATCGGCCCGCACTTCTCCGTCAACAACATGCTCCGCGCGGAGTGCTATAAGCAGAGAATGGAGAAGGGCTTAAGCTTCTTAGAGTTCAACTACATGCTGATGCAGAGCTACGACTTCTACGAGCTGTTCCAGAGATACGGCTGCAACATGCAGTTCGGCGGCGATGACCAGTGGAGCAACATGCTCGGCGGTACAGAGCTCATCAGAAGAAAACTCGGCAAGGACGCGCACGCAATGACGATCACACTGCTCTTAAACTCTGAGGGCAAGAAGATGGGCAAGACCCAGTCCGGCGCTGTCTGGCTTGATCCGAATAAGACGACTCCGTTTGAGTTCTACCAGTACTGGAGAAATGTTGGCGACGCAGACGTATTAAAGTGCCTGCGCATGCTCACATTCCTTCCGCTTGAGCAGATCGATGAGATGGACAAATGGGAAGGCAGCCAGTTAAATCAGGCGAAGGAGATCCTTGCATACGAGCTTACAAGCCTTGTTCACGGCGAGGAGGAAGCAAAGAAAGCACAGGAGAGCGCACGTGCATTATTCGCAGGCGGCGCTGCGGCAGAAATGCCGACAGCAGAACTTTCCGACGCAGATTTTTCTGATGGTTCGATCGACCTCCTTTCCATCGTACAGAAATCCGGTCTCTGCGCATCCCGCTCTGAGGCGAGAAGAAACGTAGAGCAGGGCGGCGTTTCTGTAGATGGTGAGATCGTGAAGGATATTAAGGCTGTATACACGAAAGAGCAGCTTTCCGGTGAAGGAATCGTTGTAAAGCGTGGTAAGAAGAACTTCCGCCGCGTGGTAGTTAAATAGTTACTTTTCATGGGTAAGAATTTTCTGAACTGAAAATTCCGTATGATACCGTTATGACCGCGGATTTTGCCGATTCGGAATGCGAAGCATCGGCAAAATCCTGTTACAGTGCGCGGGCATGGAGTGCCTGTGTACTGTAACGTTAAATAAAAAATAAGCTGCGCAGGGGACTGGATTTAGTTCCCTGCGCATGTTAATATAGAGATGTCTGGAAACAGACATTTTCAGATCATGACTGTGAAGATATGAGCAGCTATTGAAAATCCAAAACTGAAGAGACGGACAAACTGCGCTGTCGGTAAATGACGAAGCGGTTCCGCCAGAATGGAGAAAACATGGATATTTTAAACGAAGCTAAGAAAAATTTCGACTACATGGTAAGAATCAGAAGACATATGCACGAGTATCCGGAAAACAGCGGCGTGGAGTATGAGACAGTAAAATATATTGCCTCTGAGCTCGATGCGCTGGGAATCGAGTATGTAGTCGTTCCGGAAGGTGGTATTATCGGACAGATCCACGGCGGAAAACCTGGAAAAACCGTTCTTCTTCGTGCCGATATGGACGCACTTCCGATCAAGGAGAGCAAAACAAACCTCACAAAGGAAAAGGTATGCATCTCCAAGAACGATGGAATCTCCCACGCCTGCGGACATGACGCCCACACAGCGATGCTTCTCGCTGAGGCAAAGATCTTAAACGAGAATAAGGAAGACTTAAACGGCAATATCGTTCTCCTCTTTGAGCGCGGCGAGGAAGCCGGCGGAAATATCAGAAATCTACTTCCGTATGCTGTTGAGACAATGAAATTAAAGATCGATACCTGTATGGCAACACATGTAAAATGGGATGTTCCGACAGGAACAATCTCCGCGGAGCCGGGCGCTGTATTCTCCGGTGCATACGGATTTATCATCAAGCTTCACGGCCAGGCCGGTCACGGATCCCGTCCGGATCTTGCCCACAGTGTTTTAGACTGCTTCAACAATATCTATAACCATATCAATATGATCCGCATGAAATATGTGGCTCCGACGGATATCCTGACCTGCTCCATTGGTTTCGTAAACTGCGGAACCGTCCGCAACATTATTCCGGACGAGCTGACCTTCGGCGGTACGATCCGTACCTTCAATGTTGACGGCGCAGGCGCACCGTTTGTAAAACAGTTGATGGACGTAGTCGAGAAAGAGTGCGAGCTCTGTCAGTGTACATATGAAATCCTTCATATGCCGGATCCGCTGTTCGAGTGCCAGAACAACGCAGTCTGCAGCGAGATTGCGAAGAACGCAGTAAGAAAATATATCGGTGAGGATGCTGTTACGGTTGCACAGCCGTGGATGGCATCTGAGAGCATGCAGGCATGCTTAAAGCTCTGGCCGGGTATCATCACCTTCACAGGTATCCAGAGCGAGGAGGCCGGCACCGGCGCAAACCATCACACACCGGAATTCGATGTGGATGAGCGCGGCATGATCTACGGTGTTGCAGCAGCACTTGGATATGTGAAGGATTTCTTAAACTACGATAAGGAGATCCCGTTCAAACCGTTCGAGGGAACCTTAAAGAATCTGGTTGAGAGAAACCTGTAAAAGCAACAGAAATGAAAAAAAATTATCCATTAACGGGTAAAAAGTCCGAATAGCAATATAAAGACCGGTGTATTAAGAAGAATTCGATACACCGGCCTTTTTGCGTACATACGCGGGTAACGAGATAAAGTCTGTGTTTACACGGGAGATTGGCAGTTTTAAAAAGACAGGGGCAATAAAAGCTGATAATAAGCCCCGTGTTCCGGCACAGCGCGGTTTCCGGCGGTAATGGATCCGCCAAGATAGTGGATGCCGGTCCATACAATAGAAAGACCAATTCCATTTTTTCCACCATCACCCTTATAAAAACGTTCAAAAATATGAGGGAGATCTTTCTCCGGGAATCCCGGACCATCATCCTGTATCAGAAGGATCAGCGAGTTACCATCTGTACTCATACGGATCAGAATCTCGTGATCGGCATATCGCAGACAGTTTGAAAGAATATTTTGTATCACCCGCTTCAACAATTCCGGATCCGTGTGGATTGTTAGTGGGTGTGCAGATTCAAGATGTATGACGCAGTCCCTTCGGATCGTACTCATGATATCCACACATTCATCAAGAAACTCCACTACTTCCAGATCTGTCGGATGCAGGTCAAATGTGTGACAGTCCATTTTTGAGAGAGAAAGAATGCTTTCTACAAGGTCAGTCATGCGCAGACTTTCAGAAAGAATGATGCTGGCAGCTTTCTGATGATCCTTTATGACATTGGAAACGATCCCCTGGGAATACCCGGTTATAGACGCAAGCGGCGTTTTTAGATCATGGGAAGCGTTTTGAAAAAACTGTCTTTTTTCTTCCTCGGATCTCCGGATCGTTTCTTCCATCTGGTTATAGGAGCGTTTTAAAGATTCCAGTTCATTTAAAGAATAGGAATCCTGGATCTGTGCGTCTGTTTCTCCATTGATCCTCTGGATCTGAAGACAAAGATGCTGGATCGGGACAGAGATGGTTCTAGCGATTCCCCATACTAAAAAAGATGATAAAAACACAGAAGCGATTAAAATCGCAATATACAATTTCCATGTATAATTCCAGAAAACAGATGAATCCGGAATTTGGACAACAGAAACAAAATACTTTGCCCGTACAGGTGTACTGGACGGAAACACATACATACTGATGTACCAGAAGTCTTCAGAAAGTAAAATCCGGGACGGTTTTCCCGAAATCAGTTCACCTGACTGGATCATCTGTCGGCACTGTTCCTCTAAGGCAGATATCGGATAAATATTCTGGTCATTACTGGATTGAGGGAAGACAAGTTTTTGCTTGGAATTAAAAATCAAAAATATACCATTATAAGGCTGATCTCTGAGCTGCCGCCGGACAGAACGAAGCAAAGCTTTTGAAGATTCGCGCGTATTTTCCTTAGAATCTGAGGAAGTGTAAGCCGGGTCAGTGCTCAAACGATCCGACTCCGATTGAACCATTCTGATCAGATGCTCTGTTTCTTTCTTGGCAGTGTACTGTACATACCAACGAGAAGAAAGGAAAAAGGTGATTCCGACTCCGAAAGTCATCATAAAAATCACGAGAAAAACTGCAGAAAATAAACGTGTTTGGATACTCTTTCCAATCATATTGATTCGATCCCTTCTGGCTTTCGTTCGCTCATCCGATAACCAAAGCCCCATACCGTCTCGATCAAGGCAGTAGAACCGAAAGATAGTAGTTTTTTTCGAAGCCGTTTAATAAAATCCTCCGGCATATCTGCTTCAGGATTAGGACCTTGAAAATGCCAGATCTGTTCGGCTAATTCTTTTTTAGAAACAGCATTATCTGCCCGTTGTATCATATACAGCAGGAAATCAAATTCTGTCGGAGTTACATTGAGATCACGTTCCTGAATTGTGACTCTGTGGCTGACAGGAAAAAGGACCAGATTTCCACATATAAACCGAGTGACAGGATCGGTCATGCTGGCATCGTAAAAGTGTGGATCAGACCGGCGGAATAATGCTTTTACCCGCGCAACGAACTCTAATGGAAGAAAGGGCTTTGTAATATAGTCATCGCTTCCGAGAGTGATTCCCATAACACGGTCGAGCGGCGTATCTTTGGCAGATACAAAAATAATGGGAACGTGGCTTTGACGACGGAAATAGGTACATAGACTGAGACCATCGATTCCGGGCATCATGATGTCGAGGATAAGCATATCGGGTTCTTTTGCGGAAAAGGCCTGACAGGCTTCCTGACCATTTTTAAATGTCTCTACTGTAAAGCCTTCATTTTCAAGAAATAGCTGCATCATTGTACGGATATTTGACTCATCATCTACTACATAGATCAGTTTTGACATGATAAATTACCTCGTTTGTATTTATGTTTTCATATTAACATGAAAGTTTAAAACCGTAAATGATTGCCGCATTCTTGCCACACAGGTGAACTGGTAATGCACACAGGGATAACGGTATGATAAACACATCAAATAATTTAATGATGGAGGTAACAAGATGAAAAAAGGTTTAAAAATTTTATGCGCGGCGTTATCGCTTACTGCAATCATGTCCTTCTCTGCGTTTGCGGCTGAGACAAAAAAAGAATATAGGGCGGAAGCGGAGCCGATCCGTACTGAGATGAAAGTGATGGAGGAGCAGATGGATGCTCTCAGGGAATCCAATAAAGATTTCATGGAACATTTCAAAAATATTCATCTGAACAAAAAGGAGACAGGAGAGCTTCCGGTTGATAAGAGTGTGTGGAAAGAGGCAAAAACACTTCGTGGGAAAATCAAAACGATCCGTGAGGAAAACGGGGATTCCCAGGTAAAGAATCTTCGCGCAGAAGCGAAGGCGGCTGCCGAGAACAAAGATTTTGATACAGCAATCTTAAAATTAAAAGAAGCAGAAAAAGAAAAGGAAAAACGTCTGGAAATGCTGAAAGAGATCAATAGCATTTGGAAACAGATTGATGATCTTCTTTCTTCCGGACAATAAGTGGAGGAAACAAGATTGAAAAGGATTTATTTGGGCCTGGCAGTTTCTGCGTTCCTGGTGGTCAGCAGTTTCCCCTCATATGCTGGACAGTGGAAGCAGGATACGGCAGGATGGAAATATGAGAGCGATGATCATACATTTCTTCAGCATCAGTGGTTTCGGGACCATGACGGTAAATGGTATTACTTTGAATCGGATGGTTACATGAGCGCAAACTGTATGACACCGGATGGATATGTCACGGGCGCAGATGGTGCCTGGATCGAAGGACTCGGGCAGAGCAAAGATCAGGCAGTACTTCCGTGGCAGTACCAGAGTTTTTTGGGAAAAGGTCTGGATGTCACATGGTCAGAATTTCAGAAGCAGACCAGAGCATACAGCATTAAGCAGGTACAGGAATTTAAGAAAGCCGGGGTCAGCCATGTCAGAATTCGGGTACAGGATGATATCAGCACCGAGCTTCTGGCGTTGTTGGATATGCAGGTCACAGATTGTCTGAAAAATGGAATTATTCCTGTTATTGCATATCAGGCGCATGAGTTTAAAACAGATCCAACAAAGGAAAATATGGATCATGTGACGGAATGGTGGAGCCGGATCGCAGAACATTTTAAAGATGCTTCACATCTGTTGGCGTTTGATCTGATGATTGAATCTTCGGATGCGATCAATAAATTGCCGGATACGTTGAATGAAATGTATGAACAGACGGTTGCAGAAATCAGAAAAACAAACCCGGACAGGATCATTATGATCTCTCCAAGACTGCGGTCAGACCCTAATTATTTGTCAGAGCTGAAAATTCCAAGTGCACACAATGGATACCTTATGGCAGAATGGCATTTTTATGCATCCGGGCCTGATAAGATAAACGAAAAGAAGCTGTGGACTACGGGAACGGATGCTGAGAAAAAGCTGATTACGGATAAGATCCAGACGGCGCTTGCATGGCAGCAGCAGACGGGGATTCCGACATGGGTCGGAGCCTGGATGCCGGGAAACTATAATAAAGGAAATATATACAGTGTAGAAGAACAGACAGTATTTGCCGAATTTATGACGAAAGCATTGAGTGATGCAGGAATTCCGTTTGCGGTAAATGCAGATACAAAGTATTACAATGCGGCAGAGAATACATGGATCTCGTCTATGCAGCCGGTTTTTAAAACAATATTCCAATAAAGGAAGAAACTGTTACGAGCAGCGGAATGCCATCCGCTGCTCGTAATGTTTGGTAAATTTAACAAAAACTTAACACTATAAAACATACTTTTCTCGCAGTTCCATGATATACTAAACATAATTCGCCGGTTACAGGATCGTGGCGCTGAAAGCCCGCATATCCTGTAACGGCATCCCCTGTTCGTGAAATACCTGGCGGAGAGAACACGAATGTGGAAAGAAACCAAGTAACAGGGCGGATTTTGAGAGAATGGGAATGTCCGCCTCAAAAAGACAGGAGAGTGGAATATTGGGAATGACAAAAAAACTGCGGGAGAAGTGGAATGAGGCGCTGCAGGCGGTACTGCCGATCATCGCGATCGTGCTGGTGCTCTGCTTTGTGATCGCGCCCATCTCCTCCAGCATCCTGCTCTGTTTCCTTTTGGGAGCAGTCCTTTTGCTTGCGGGGATGATGCTTTTTACACTTGGCGCGGATCTTGCCATGTCGCCGATGGGCGAGCGAGTGGGAACGTGCCTGACGAAGAGCCGGAAGCTTCCGGTGGTGATCGGGCTGTCCTTTCTCTTAGGTTTCATCATTACGATCTCGGAGCCGGATCTTCAGGTTCTGGCGAATCAGGTTCCGGCTGTGCCAAACATGACGCTGATCTTGTCCGTAGCATGCGGAGTCGGCGCATTTCTTGTTGTGGCACTGCTGCGAATGCTGTTCTCCGTGGCACTTCCGCCGTTGCTGCTTGTCTTTTATGGCGTGGTGTTTGTACTGGCGATGTTCGTGCCGAAGGATTTTTTAAGCGTGGCCTTTGACTCCGGCGGCGTTACGACGGGACCGATGACCGTGCCGTTTATCATGGCTCTCGGTGTCGGAATCTCTGCAACGCGAAGCGACCGTCACGCGGCGGACGACAGCTTCGGCCTTGTGGCGCTCTGCTCCATCGGACCGATCCTCGCAGTCATGATCTTAAGTATGATCTTCAAGGCGGACAGCAGTGCCTACACACCGCCGGTGATCCCGGAGATCGGTGATTCAAAAGAACTGTTCCTGCTCTTTGCGAGGGAACTTCCAGCCTACATGAAGGAGATCGCGGTCTCCTTACTGCCTATTATCTTATTTTTCATGATTTTCCAGATTTTCATGTTAAAATTAACAACAAGAAAATTAAAGAAGATCGCGATCGGTCTCGTCTATACATATGCGGGGCTGGTACTGTTCCTGACGGGAGTGAACGTGGGCTTTATGCCGGCGGGAAATTATCTCGGACAGGTGCTTGCGAAGTCCGCCCACCCGCTGTTCCTTGTTCCCATCGCAATGATCATGGGATACTTCATCGTAAAGGCAGAGCCTGCCGTGTACGTTCTCAATAAACAGGTTGAGGAGATCACGGACGGAGCGATCTCCTCGAAGGCCATGGGAATGGGACTTTCCCTGGGTGTTGCGGTTTCTCTCGGACTTGCGATGGTGCGGGTACTCACAGGGATCTCGATCCTGTGGTTCCTCGTCCCGGGATACACGATCGCACTGGGAATCTCGTTTTTTGTGCCGAAGATCTACACAGCGATCGCATTCGACTCCGGCGGTGTGGCATCGGGACCGATGACGGCAGCGTTTCTGCTTCCGATGGCACAGGGAGCCTGCTCCGTTCTTGGAGGAAACATTGTCACAGATGCCTTCGGTGTGGTCGCGATGGTTGCCATGACACCGCTTATCACGATCCAGGTCATGGGGCTGGCTTCGAGAATAAGAGCGAAGCGCGGAGTGCAGGAAGGAATGTCCGCAGCTCATGGACAGTCCGAGGCATACGCGGCGTTTGAGCTGCTGGATGATGACGCGATTATTGAATTGTAGGAGGTTTTATGAGCGAATTATACTTGATGGCGACAATCAGCGACCGGAACCAGAGCCGGAGATTCCTCGCCTTCTATAAAGAATATGGGATTTCCGTCACATTCCTGACGTTAGGCCGGGGAACTGCGGCGTCGGAGGTGCTGGACGCCTTCGGGTTAGAGGCATCGGAAAAGGCCGTCCAGTTTGCAGTAGTGACGGCGGCGGAATGGAAAAAGGTAAAAAAGGGCCTGGAACAGGAGATCAAGATCGATATTCCGGGAACGGGGATCGCCTTTGTGACTCCCCTGAGCAGCATCGGCGGAAAGCGGCAGCTTCGCTTTTTGACCGAGGACCGTGGATTTGAGAAAGAGGAGGAAAGCAGCTTGAAAGGAACAGACTACGAGCTTCTTGTAGTGATCGCAAATCAGGGCTATACGGATGTGATCATGGACGCGGCGCGAAAGGCCAACGCTACCGGCGGAACCGTGATCCATGCGAAGGGAACGGGAATGGAGAAGGCGGAAAAGTTTTTAGGCGTTTCCCTTGCTCAGGAGAAAGAGATGATCTTTATGGTCACGAAGACAAAGGATAAAAACGGCATCATGCAGAGCATCATGAAGGAAGCCGGGATCGGAAGCAAGGCGGGGGCGATCGTCTTTTCTCTGCCGGTGACAGAGACGGCGGGGATGCGTCTGATTGAGAAGAATGAGGATGATTAAGATCTTTCGCGCAGACCGCAGCAGATCACAGGCCTGAACGAACGGAACGGTGCCATTAGTTACTTTTCATGGGTAGGAATTTTCTGAACTGAAAATTCCGTATGATACCGTTATGACCGCGGATTTTGCCGATTCGGAATGCGAAGCATCGGCAAAATCCAGTTACAGTGCGCGGGCATGGAGTGCCCGTGTACTGTAACTGCCATTAAAAAAACGCCGCGGAAACGCCCCGAAACCATTGACACTGCATATAGAGTATTGTACAATCATTCGTAAATCTTCGACCGGTCCGGACACAGAGCGGAGCGTGCGGGGAGACAAAACATGGACGAAGCCCCGGAAGAAACCGAGCGGCGTCAAATTTATAAAGATTTAGGAGTTGATTTTTTTGGATTCAGGGCAAGCCCTGCAGGGACTGATCGTAATTGGACTTCTGGCGTTATCCGCGTTTTTCTCATCGGCGGAGACGGCAATGATGACGGTAAATAAGATCCGTGTGCGGAATCTCGCGGAGGCGGGACTCAGCCATGCCGTTGTGCTGGAGAAGATCTTAAGCAATCAGCCTAAAATGCTCAGTGCAATTTTAATAGGAAACAATATTGTCAATATTTCAGCGTCTTCTCTGATGACTGTGCTGGTCACAGACGTGCTTGGAAATAAATATGTCGGTATCGGAACCGGCGTTTTGACGCTGTTAGTCCTGATCTTTGGTGAGATCACACCGAAGACTTCCGCGACGATCTATTCCGAGACCCTGTCACTCAAGTTCGCGAAACCGATCTACCTGATCATGCAGGTCCTGACACCGCTGATCGTGGTCGTTGATGGCCTCTCCAAGGGCGTTTTAAAGATGATCCATGTGGATCCGAACAAGAAACAGGACGCGATCACAGAGGATGAGCTCCGCACGATCGTGGAGGTCAGCCACGAAGAGGGTGTGATCGAGTCAGACGAGAAGAAGATGATCTACAACGTGTTCGATTTTGGGGATTCTGTCGCGAAGGACATTATGGTTCCGCGTATCGATATGACATTCCTCGATGTGAATGCCAGCTATCAGGAGATCATGGATATTTTCCGACAGGAGAAGTATACGAGATATCCGGTCTATGAGGAGACGACGGACAATGTCATTGGCATCGTGAATATCAAGGACCTGTTCCTGATCCCGAAAGACAAGGAATTTAAGCTGCGGGATTACCTGCGTGAGCCGTATTACACCTACGAGTTTAAAAAGACGACGGAGCTTATGGTGGAACTCCGTAAGACCATGAATAGCGTTGCCATCGTTCTTGATGAGTATGGCGCGACGGCCGGGCTTATCACATTGGAGGATATGCTTGAGGAGATCGTCGGAGAGATCCGCGACGAGTACGATGCGGATGAGGAAGACAGCATCAGGAAGATCAATCCGAAGGAATATGTGATCGAGGGCGCTATGAAACTCGATGATCTCGACGACCAGCTTGGTCTGGATCTCAAGTCAGAAGATTACGACTCTGTCGGCGGCTATATTATCGGACTTTTAGACCATCTCCCGCAGGCGGGGGAGGAAGTCACAAGCGGAAATCTCCGGTTTGTGGTGGATACGGTGGAGAGAAACCGGATTGACAAGGTGCATCTGTATATTCTGGATGCGCCGCAGAAGAGTGAAGAAAGTGAGCAGGAGAGCAAACCCGAACGGTGAAGTTACTGAACCGCGACAAAATTAGCGAAAAATGTACAGCTTTCGGTCTTGACAATTTTTTTCAAACCAATTAATATGAAACTATCCAAAAGGGGAGTAGTTGAAATGCACTGTCAACAATCGCGGCGGAAACGTCTGGTGGTGCATACCGGTAAAATGGTAACGAGACTTTTTGCAGAGAGAAATTTCTGCAGAAAGTCTTTTTTTGTTGCTCTGAGGATCCGAGAGCGATCCGATATGGCGGCAAAAAAAGACGGTCTGTAAAATTTCATGGAATCCATTGGCAGGGAAAGAGAAAAACCTGCGCATACTATTTTCAAGGAGGAGTTTTTATGGACTTTTTATGGAGTGGATTACTATCGATCACCTGGCAGCAGGTCGTCATGTATGTGGTAGGGCTTTTACTGATCTACCTGGCAATTGAGAAAAATTATGAGCCGGCCCTTCTTCTGCCGATGGGCTTCGGTGCGATCCTTGTGAATCTCCCGGCCAGCGGTGTATTAAACCAGTTTATGGAGGGCGCCGGTGAGACTCATGGAATCATCCAGTGGCTCTTTGAATCCGGCATTGAGGCATCGGAGGCTTTCCCGCTGCTGCTCTTTATCGGTATCGGAGCCATGATCGACTTTGGACCGCTGCTTTCGAACCCGAAGATGTTCCTCTTCGGCGCGGCGTCCCAGTTCGGCATCTTTTTTACGATCTTTATGGCATCGCTTCTCGGCTTTGACATCAAGGACGCTGCCTCCATCGGAATCATCGGCGCGGCAGATGGTCCGACTTCGATTCTGGTATCTCAGGTGTTAAAGTCAAACTACATCGGAGCGATCGCAGTGGCGGCATATTCCTATATGGCACTTGTGCCGATCATCCAGCCGATGGCGATCAAAGCGGTTACGACAAAGAAAGAACGCATGATCCGCATGCCGTATGAGCCGGGAAAAGTAAGCCGGTTCACAAGAATCGCTTTTCCGATCATTGTAACATTTGTCGCAGGACTTGTCGCTCCGGCGTCTGTTGCTCTTGTAGGATTCCTGATGTTCGGAAATCTGATCCGTGAATGCGGCTGCTTAAACAGCCTTTCCGAAACAGCGCAGACGACACTCGCGAACCTGATCACACTTGTTCTCGGAATCACGATCTCTTTCTCCATGAAAGCGGATCAGTTCGTAAGCTTACAGACACTGATGATCATGGGACTTGGACTTTTCGCTTTTATTTTTGACTCCATCGGCGGCGTCATGTTTGCGAAATTCTTAAATCTGTTCAGCAAGAACAAAGTGAACCCGATGGTGGGAGCAGCAGGAATCTCCGCATTCCCGATGTCTGCCCGTGTCATTGAGAAGATGGGAATCGCGGAGGACAAGACGAACCATCTCCTGATGCATGCCATCGGAGCCAATGTTTCCGGACAGGTCGCATCGGCGGTTGCCGGCGGAATCGTCCTTGGATTCTTTATGTAGGAGGTCTGGACTATGAATGTAAATACAATGCTTGCTTTAGGAATCATGTGGAAGGGAATGCTTGGAATCTTCGTTGTGATGGGGATTTTGGCGCTCGTTGTTTATCTCCTCACGAAGGTGGGAGACCGTTAGCTCACCATCCCGCCCGCCATTCCGCTCAATGTGCACATGGCGAGGACAGAGAGAAGTCTTTTCGTGTCTTCCGTGACACCGTCCTTCTGGGCGAGGGACATGAGATATAAAAACAGAAAATAGAGAGTTCCGAGGACCAGGCCCCAGAAAAAGCGCCTGGTCCTCATTGTTTTTCCTGCGAGGATGCCGCCGAAGAAGCAGGAAATGACGTAGACGGCACAGACGGCGACGTTTACCTGGTTTTCCGGGAGACGGAACTTAAAGAGGGCGAAGGAAAGCACCACCAGAAGAATGCCGGAGAGGATATAAGTTACGATCAGGGCGCGTACCATGCGCCATACCGGGTTTGTCTGCATGAGAAAGCTCCTTTCTTGAAGGATGTACTCCGGGAGTCTTTCCGGAACTCATAAAATCGGGAACAGAAAGATTCTGAGAGGACATCATGGTGTGGGCGTTTACTTTATACAGGATATGTGAGGAAAGGCCATGCATATGCATCGCGCGGCTGATCTTGTAACTGATGAGCCGATTTGGCTGAAAAAAGCACCCGGATATTTTTCCTTTGTGGTTGCCTGACACGATCAGGAAGCTGCCTGCGGCATGTTATGCGGATAAAAAATGGATATCCGTACCGGATTTTCCTGCATCACGGCAATAAAATCCGTTGCATAATAGAAAATCGTATGGTATAATTTCATTTAAATTCGGGGTATTATGCCCACGATAAGAGAACAGGAGGAAATGATACCATGAAGCATGTAAAAACTTTAAGTTCCAACACTTTAAAGAACAGCATGAAGAAGGGCGGCTGCGGCGAATGCCAGACATCCTGCCAGTCTGCATGCAAGACATCCTGCACAGTAGGAAACCAGAGCTGTGAAAACAGCAACCGCTAATGCGGGGCTTCGAATAAACGGAAGTTTTTAAAGAGACCCCTACGGTCGTATGATTGTAGGGGCTATTTCTTGTCTGATCAAAGAATCTGCCGGTGACGGGTTTCCCGGACAGCGATGCCGGGAAAGCCGCCACTGACAGACCGTAAAGGGCAGGTAAGAAAGAAGTCAGGAGACCACCAGATCGTGACTGTAACCGGTAAGAGACGGAACAGTCACCTGAAAATTAAGACAGTAGGAGAAAGTTAGCTTTGATACATCAGTATATAAATAATGGATACCATATTGTTTTGGACGTAAATAGCGGATCGGTTCATTCTGTGGATGCGCTGCTCTACGATGCCGTGGAGATTCTCGCGAAGATCGTCCCGGATATGGAAAAACCGATGCCTCTCACGGATGACCAGAAAAAAGCAGTGAGAGAAGCACTGGTCTGTAAGTACTCTGCAGAAGATATTGAGGATGCCCTCTCCGATATTCAGGAGCTCATCGACGCGGAGGAGCTGTTCGCTGCGGATATTTACAAAGATTATGTGATCGATTTCAAGAAACGCCAGACGGTCGTGAAGGCCCTCTGCCTTCATATTGCCCATGACTGCAACCTTGCCTGCAAGTACTGCTTCGCAGAGGAAGGCGAGTACCATGGACGCCGCGCCCTCATGAGCTTTGAGGTCGGAAAGAAGGCACTGGATTTCCTGATCGCAAACTCCGGAAACCGCATCAACCTTGAGGTTGATTTCTTCGGCGGCGAGCCGCTTATGAACTGGAACGTGGTAAAACAGCTTGTGGAATACGGACGTTCCCAGGAGAAGGAGCACAATAAGAAATTCCGTTTCACGCTGACAACAAACGGCGTACTCTTAAACGATGAGATCATGGAGTTCTGCAATAAAGAAATGAGCAACGTGGTCTTAAGCCTTGACGGACGTCCGGAGGTCAATGACCGGATGCGTCCGTTCAGAAATGGTAAGGGAAGCTACGAACTTATTGTTCCGAAATTCCAGAAATTCGCGAAATCACGCGGCGAGAAGGATTATTTCGTCCGCGGAACCTTCACAAGAAACAACCTGGATTTCGGAAACGATGTCCTCCACTATGCGGATCTCGGCTTTGAGAAGCTTTCTATGGAGCCGGTAGTTGCAGCTCCGGAAGAGCCGTACTCCATCCGTGAGGAAGATCTTCCGCAGATCATGGATGAGTATGACAGACTCGCAAAAGAGTTTGTAAAGCGTCAGAAAGAGGGAAGAGGATTCAAATTCTTCCACTTCATGCTTGATTTAAGTCAGGGACCGTGTGTTGCGAAACGTCTGTCCGGCTGCGGTTCAGGAACCGAGTATCTTGCGGTAACTCCGTGGGGAGACTTATATCCGTGCCACCAGTTCGTTGGAAATGAAGAGTTCCTGCTTGGAAACGTGGATACCGGCGTGGTCAACACGAAGGTGCGCGATGAATTCAAGCTCTGCAACGTATACGCGAAAGAAAAATGCAAAAACTGCTTTGCGAGATTCTACTGCAGCGGCGGATGCGCGGCAAATTCCTTCAACTTCCACGGCAGCATTACGGATGCCTACGATATCGGCTGCGAAATGCAGAAAAAACGCATCGAGTGCGCGATTATGATCCGTGCTGCTTTGGCGGAGGACGAGGAAAACAACTAAATCGATCATAGCGGTCAGGGGCAGAAAACCCCGGATTGTTATTGTAAGGATGACGGAGGCGGTGCTTACAGCGGACTCCGGAATCAAGAGGGACAAAAAGCCTTTTGGACCTCGAAATCATATCAAGAAGGAGATTTTATCATGAAGAGCAACAAAGGAAAGGGACTGCTCGGCCTCCTGGGACTGCTCGTTGTGCTCGGTATCTTCGGATTTTTCGGCTATGATACTCTTCAGAAGAGTAAGCTGGTCACCGATGAGAACGGAGTAACCTCCCAGAATGGCGGAATCAAGCTCGGTCTGGATCTGGCAGGCGGCGTCAGCATTACCTACCAGGCGAAGGAAGAGAATCCGAGTGCTGAGGATATGTCCGATACCCAGTACAAGCTGCAGCAGAGAGTACAGAACTACAGCTCTGAGGCAGAGGTTTATCAGGAAGGCGGAAACCGTATCAATGTTGATATTCCGGGTGTCACAGATGCGAACAAGATCCTGGAAGAGCTCGGTAAGCCGGGATCCTTACAGTTCTATGATGAGAACTGGAATGTTGTACTGGAAGGAACCGATGTAGCTTCTGCGAAAGCTGTGATCTATAAAGACCAGCAGACAGGAAACAATAACTATGAAGTAGCGCTTACATTTACGGATGAAGGTACTAAGAAATTCGCAGATGTGACTGCAGCGAACGTCGGCAAGAAGATCGCGATCGTTTACGATAATGTGATGTACTCTAACCCGACCGTACAGCAGGCGATCACAGGCGGACAGGCCTCCATCTCCGGAATGACTTCCTATGAAGAGGCTGAGAATCTTGCGTCCACGATCCGTATCGGTTCCCTTTCCCTGGAACTGGAGGAACTCCGATCCAACGTGGTAGGCGCGAAGCTCGGTCAGGAAGCGATCACGACAAGCTTAAAGGCCGGCGCGATCGGTTTCGGAATCGTATGCGTATTCATGATCGCAGTTTACCTCGTCCCGGGTCTTGCGGCATCCCTTGCACTCTGCCTCTATGTGACACTGATGCTGATCCTGCTCGCGGCCTTTGAGGTTACATTAACACTTCCGGGTATTGCCGGTATCATCCTTTCCATCGGTATGGCGGTTGATGCGAACGTCATCATCTTCACCCGTATCAAGGAGGAGATCGGTCTCGGAAAGACAGTTCATTCCGCGATCAAGACAGGTTTTGCGAAAGCGTTATCCGCCATCGTCGATGGTAACGTGACAACACTGATCGCAGCAGCTGTTCTTTACTGGAGAGGCTCCGGTACAGTTAAAGGATTCGCTACAACACTTGCCCTTGGTATCGTTCTTTCCATGTTCACAGCACTTTTCGTTACAAAGTTCACACTGAACACCCTGTATAACCTTGGCTTCCAGGATCAGAAGTTCTACGGCATCAGAAAAGAGAAGAAGGCGATCAACTTCCTCGGAAAGAGAAATATCTGCTTTATCATCTCAGCTGTCATGATCCTCGCAGGTGTTGCAGGAATGGTAATGAACAAGTCCTCCATCGGAAACGCGTTCAATTACTCCCTTGACTTCCAGGGCGGTACCTCCACAAGCGTGACCTTCAATGAGGACATGTCCCTGGAGAGAATCTCAAGCGAGGTCGTTCCGGTAGTCGAATCCATCACAAACAGTGCGGATACGCAGACACAGAAGGTTGCCGGAACAAACGAGGTGATCATCAAGACAAGAACCTTAAGCGTGGAAGAGCGTCAGGCATTAGACGAGGCACTTGTTGAGAACTTCGGTGTTGATGAGTCAAAGATCACCGCAGAGAGCATCTCCGGTGCGGTAAGTGCTGAGATGAAGCGCGACGCGGTTATGGCTACAGCGATCGCTACTGTATTTATGCTTCTCTATATCTGGGTACGATTCAAGGATATCCGTTTCGCTGCAAGTGCTGTTTTAGCCCTTGTCCATGACGTATTGGTTGTAGTTGCATGCTATGCCCTCGCAAAGTGGTCCGTTGGTTCCACAGCGATCGCCTGCCTGCTTACTATCGTCGGATACTCTATCAACGCGACGATCGTTATCTTCGACCGTATCCGTGAGAACATCAAGCTCATGGGACCGAAGGCATCCACTGTTGATATTGTAAATACAAGTATCACCCAGACCTTCACACGAAGCATCAATACATCCCTGACGACCTTTGTCATGGTATTTGTTCTGTTCATCATGGGCGTATCCTCCATCCGTGAGTTCGCACTCCCGTTAATGGCAGGTATCATCTGTGGTACCTACTCTTCCGTATGCCTGACAGGCGCTATGTGGTATGTTATGACTACAAAGAAGCAGAAGAAGGACGCAGCTGAAAAACAGGCAAAGAAGGATGCTGAGAAGGCAGCAAAGGAAGCAAAGAAATCCGGAAAATAGCCGGAAGAGTGTTGCTCCGAAAATAACGATAAGGCAAGAAAAATATGAAATATAAGATTCTGGCAAAAGACGGACGTGCCAAACGGGCTGACGTAGAGACAGTCCATGGCACGATCCACACGCCGGTATTCATGAATGTAGGAACTGTCGCCGCGATCAAGGGCGCTGTGTCCACCGATGACCTTCGCGGGATCGGGACACAGGTGGAGCTTTCCAACACCTACCATCTTCATGTCCGGACCGGCGACAAGCTGATCAAGGAGCTCGGCGGTCTCCACAGGTTTATGAACTGGGATCGTCCGATCCTCACCGATTCCGGCGGATTTCAGGTATTTTCCCTCGCCGGACTCAGAAAGATCAAGGAAGAGGGCGTCTACTTCAACTCCCATATCGATGGTCATAAGATCTTCATGGGACCGGAGGAGAGCATGCAGATCCAGTCAAACCTTGGGTCCACCATCGCGATGGCATTCGATGAGTGCGCTCCGCATCCGTGTACCAGAGAATACATGGAGAATTCTGTTGCGAGAACTACAAGATGGCTGGCGAGATGCCAGGCGGAGATGGCGAGATTAAACTCCCTGCCGGATACCGTCAATAAGGAACAGCTTCTGTTCGGCATCAATCAGGGCGGAACCTTCGAGGATATCCGGATCGCGCATGCGGATACGATCTCGAAGATGAACTGCGACGGCTACGCGGTCGGCGGACTTGCGGTCGGTGAGAGTCACGAGGAGATGTACCGCATCCTCGATGCGGTGGTTCCGCATCTGCCGGAAGAGAAACCGACTTACCTGATGGGTGTCGGAACCCCGGCGAACATCCTTGAAGCGGTGGACCGCGGCGTCGATTTCTTCGACTGCGTTTACCCGACAAGAAATGGCCGTCATGGTCATGTATATACAAACCACGGAAAGATCAACCTGTTTAATGAGCAGTTTTCAAAGGATATGCGCCCCATCGAAGAGGGATGCCAGTGTCCGGCCTGCCGCTCATACAGCAGGGCCTATATCCGCCATCTCCTGAAGGCAAAAGAGATGCTTGGAATGCGCTTATGCGTGCTCCACAATCTTTACTTCTACAACACAATGATGACGGAGATCAGGGAAGCTATCGAGAACCACTGCTACGCCGAGTACAAAGAGAAAAAGTTGGAGGGCGTGACAGGGAACTATAAAGACAAGGTATAAGAAAAGGAGGTGCAACGGATATGACTAACAGCCCGGCATTTTGGATTGGATATATTGTTTTAATCTTTGCTTTCATGTACTTCATTGCGATCAGACCGCAGCAGAAGGAAAAGAAAAAAATGCAGGAACTGATGGCAAGCATCGCAGTCGGTGACAGCGTGCTGACATCCAGCGGATTCTACGGAGTGATCATTGATATGACAGACGATACTGTTATCGTTGAGTTTGGCAACAATAAGAACTGCCGTATCCCGATGCAGAAACAGGCGATCGTTCAGGTTGAAAAACCGGAGGCGTAAGACCTGAAAAACAGTAAAAAAAGAGGTTCATTTCCCGTTGGTGGGAGATGGACCTCTTTTTTTACTGCGGATTCGCGTTTCTTCCTTCATCCTCAAAATACTTCTTTAATTCCTCGAATTCACGGGCATATTTCGGGGAAACGGCGGTCGGGTTGGAGCGGATCCTGTCTTTCCGGAATGGTCTGCGCTCTTTTAAGAGAGCGGAAAGCCGTGATTCGCGCTCCTTTAACATCTCAGCAAGCTGTTCCGGGGATTTTCCGCGGAGAGCTTCCAGATGGATCACGGTAAGATCTTTCAGACTGTCGAGTTTTCCGCCGGCCTTTGCTTTCAGCTCATCAAGGCTGACATTGGAGAGATCGCGGAGAGAACCTGCGGCGGATCCTGCTTTTTCCCGGATCGCGGACATCCCGGCAGACGGTTTTTCTTTGAGCGCTTCGAGCTTGTTTCCTGCTTTCTCCTTGAGATCTTCCAGGTTCATCCCGGTGAGGGCAGCGGCCTGGACACGTTTTGCTTCGAGCTGATCCAGAAACTCTTCCTTCGCTTCCTGGATCCTGTCTTCGGCATTCATCTTTAAGAGAGCAGTCTGTACCTGAAGGTTATCGAGCTCTGTACGGACTTTTTTCATAGCTTCCAGTGATTTTCCGAAGGCAAGTGCTTCCTTCGTGCAGACGATGGAATCATAGATAAAGATCACGGTCACGAAGAACACGAAAAACAGGTTCCACATGAGCGGCATCGCAAGGACGGCACGCTCGATCGGTTTGTGGATCACATGCGTCATAAAGATCGTCAGAAAGCCCCAGGCGATGGATGAGGTGAGGCAGATATACCCGTGAACATTGAATGGCTGGTTGCTGTAATCCCAGTAGCGGACCTTGAAAAGCTGTTCCATCACATACCCTGTGACATATTCGAGTGCGGTCGCGCCGATAACGCCGGAGATATAGGTGAGGATCAGGCTGCTCCGGAACGGGAGTGATACCCACAACATCATGACAGCACCGCTTCCGTATAGCGGCAGCATCGGGATCCGCAAAAAGCCGCGGTTGACAAAATGTCTTTGCTTTAAGGAAACATAGGTGGATTCGAAGATCCATCCGAAGAAACAGTACAGATAAAAAAATGTAAGCCATTGATACCAGGTGTAAGTGTACATAAGTCTCCTTTCGGTTGTAAATATCTGTTTTTGCCGGAAACAGAGCTGCTTATTCAGAAAAACAGCGTCAGGCAGCAACTGAAACGGCATCGCAGAAGATTGAGATACGGCATATGTCCTGCCGAGATTATCCATATCATACGACAGGAGACCGGAAATGGCAAGGTGGAGCTTTGCGTCCCGGAGTGAAAAGTTCTGCAGCTGTGATGGCGCTTTGCGTGAGTGAAGATGCTGCAAGAGATCACATGAGGCGCCTGAATGTGCCGAGGCACATTCTTTTCAGAATTACTGAAGATTCTTATACACCTCAAAACTCGGCTTCTTATTGCCGTTCACATCGATCAGACCGAATGCATAATGGGCGGAAAGAAGTCCCTGCTCAGAAAGGATCAGATGGCGGACTTTTCCAGCCGGGGAGAGCATATCCGCCTTCTGCATGTAATCGGTCAGAATGTGAAGGTTTTTCAGGTTGATAATATAGGTATCGGCTTTCTCCTGGACATACTGGTCATCGGAAAATACCGGATCCTCAAAGGTCTCCGGATACGCGTGCCATGCGATGCCGTAATCGGTGTCTTTGAGGGCGTTGTTTAAAACGACCTGGGAAGCGCCGACTTCGAGGACATCCGGGATCTGGGCATGCTCGTTGATCAGAACGCCCTTGATGGACTTTGGAGTCTGATAGTGGTCGGCATAGGCCGGGACAGCCATAGAAAAACAGAGTGCAGAGACAGCACCGGTGAACAGCGTCCTGCATCCGGGTCATGCTATTACATTTACTATACCGTGAGATGGAATGAAATTCAATGGAATGGGAAGCTTCGGCAACAAAAGAATAGGAACCACAGCCGTTTCTGTGATTCCTAAGGGGAGTATGGAAAGTATCAATTTTTTTAGGGGGACCTGCCGAAGTCGCCTCCGACAGGTATGAGTATGAAAAAGCTTTGTGTGTTCAAGTGTAATACTTGAAACAAAGGCAGGTTATCCTTTCGGATAACGTAATTGTATTATAGAGGCAAAATGTGTCTAAAATGTGAGTAAAAAATTAAAAGAAAGTAAATTTACTTAACGATTTAGAAAGAATTATGTCGAAAACAGTCGATAAATTCCGTGACGCGGATTTACCAGAGATGTGCCGCAATTTTGCCGAAGTTTAACAGGAAATTTGAACATAAATCATTCATAAATTTCTGGTATAATATGGAATAATATAAGGGACGAAGGTTGAAGATCCGATGCAGTTTTCAGCAGGAGGATTTTTAAGCTACTGACCTGATAAATCTGAATATCCATGACAGGAAAACGGGAGGTTCACAATGAAGAAAGAAAAAATAGTTGCAATACCGGCAGCACTTCTTATGACTGCCCTGCTGGCATTCCCGGCAATGGCATCGGAAAAGATCGAGGAGGTCACGATCGATATCAATGCAGTCCTGACGGATTCGGACAACCTGGAAGTGGAGGCGGATGTGTCAGATGACGGCTGCTATGTGGATGAGATCTCCATTACCAACGAGCCGAACGGAGACTGGAATGATGATACGAAGCCGAAGGTTAAGATTACGATCGGTGCCGAGAGTGACTACGCGTTTTCGTCCGGACTGAGCAAATCAGATGTATATCTTGGAAATGATGAACAGAAGGTGACATCGGTGACAAGAAGTACATCAAAATTGTATGTATATGTGACACTTCAGCAGATCTCGGATATTGATTCGGAGTATGATGATGAAGATTATGATCTGGATGTCTATGATCTCTCCTGGGACGACAGCTATGGCGGAGTTGCATATTGGGAAGGAACAGAATATGCAAAGAAATATCAGGTCCGTTTATACCGCGACGGGGACAGCGTAGGTTCCGCATACACGACGACAAATAACTATTATAATTTCTGCGGATCATTCACAAAAGAAGGCAGTTATACATTTAAAGTCAAGGCAATCCGCGGAAGTGATGAGAGCAGCTGGAAAGAGTCTGAGCCGAAGGATGTAGACCGGGGCGGAGCCGCTGCGATCTATGCGAACCGGAACGCGGCGTCTGCGTACTATGGAAACGGTACTTCCGGTTCGGGGAGCCAGACAAGCGGAAGTACGACCGGTTCAGCGAATGGCGCATGGCTCCGCGACAGCAATGGCTGGTGGTGGTGCAATCCGGATAAGACATATCCGGTCGCAAACTGGAAGCAGATCAACAATGTCTGGTACTATTTTAACCAGTCCGGATATATGGTGGAGAACCAGTGGATCCTGAATAATAACCAGTGGTATTACTGCGGAGCCGGCGGCGCGATGGTGAAGAACCAGTGGGTACAGACGAACGGGACATGGTACTATTGCGGAACTGACGGCGCGATGCTTACGAGCCGGATGATCGACGGAAAGTATTATGTTGATAAGAACGGCGTGTGGGTACAGTAAAAAATTTCAAAAACCCCTTTAAAAACAAATGCCTTTCGTATATAATAAAGACTGATATTTCGCGCCCTGTATGTGCGGTCACTTTCGTGACCGGAAATACTGCGAGATCATGAAAGCTGCAGAAATATGCAGTACAATGCAGGATATATTTTGCGGGGACAGGGTTTTCTGATAGAGAGAAGCGAGGCGCGTCCTGTATCGGACGCGGAAATAGATTCAGGAGATTTTCAGTTAGAAAGACAGGAGGAAGACGACAATGATGATGTCAAACGACATTGGAATTGACTTGGGTACCGCCAGCATCCTTGTTTATATTAAAGGAAAAGGCGTTGTTTTAAAGGAACCGTCCGTAGTAGCACTGGACAGGGAAACAAATAAAGTAATTACTTTCGGTGAGGAGGCGCGTCTGATGATCGGACGTACTCCGGGTAATATCGTTGCGGTAAGACCGCTCCGTAAAGGTGTAATTTCCGATTATACCGTAACCGAGAAAATGTTAAAATATTTCATCAACAAGGCGGTAGGAAAGAGAACTTTAAGAAAGCCGCGTATCGCGGTCTGCATTCCGAGCGGAGCGACAGAGGTTGAGAGAAAGGCCGTTGAGGATGCGACTTATCAGGCAGGTGCCCGTGAGGTCTGCATCATTGAGGAGCCGGTTGCAGCAGCAATCGGTGCCGGAATCGATATCTCCAAGGCATGCGGAAATATGATCGTAGATATCGGAGGCGGTACTGCGGATATCGCAGTCATCTCTCTCGGCGGTACTGTAGTCAGCACCTCGATCAAGACGGCCGGAGATGACTTCGATGAAGCCCTTGTCCGCTATATGAGAAAGAAACACAATCTTCTGATCGGTGAGAGAACCGCTGAGGAGATCAAGATCAATATCGGCGCAGCTTACCGCCGTCCGGAGCTTGTGACGATGGAAGTCCGCGGAAGAAACCTTGTGACCGGCCTTCCGAAGACCATCGTTGTCACATCCGACGAGACACTTGAGGCGTTAAGAGAGCCGGCTATGCAGATCGTAGACGCTGTACACAATGTATTGGAGCGTACACCACCGGAGCTCGCGGCCGATATCTTCGACCGTGGAATCGTTCTTACCGGCGGCGGATCCCTGATTTCCGGACTTGACGCCCTGATCGAGGAGAAGACCGGAATCACGACAATGATCGCGGAGGAGCCGCTTACAGCGGTTGCGATCGGAACCGGTAAGTTTATCGAGTTCGCACACGGCGGAAAAGGCGCAGAAAAATAAAAAATGGCAACTGTAACAGGCTATGTGGAAAGAATCAAATACCGCAACGAGGATAACGGTTACTCGGTCTTAAGCGTGGCGGACGGGGGAGAAGAATATATCCTCGTCGGCACATTTCCCTACATCAGTGAGGGAGAGCGGATCGAGGCGACGGGCCGGATGGTGGAACACTCCATCTACGGTGAACAGCTTGCGGTGGAGAGCTATGAGATAAAAGCTCCCGAGGACACACTGGCGATTGAACGGTATCTCGGCTCCGGTGCTATCAAAGGCATCGGAGCTGCTTTAGCTAAAAGGATCGTAAAGAAGTTCAAGGCGGACACCTTCCGGATCATGGAAGAGGAGCCGGAACGTCTCGCCGAGGTCAAGGGTGTCAGCGAGCGCATGGCGATGGAGATCAGCAGCCAGGTGGAGGAAAAAAGAGATATGCGTCAGGCCATGGTGTTCCTTCAGCAGTATGGGATCTCCATGAACCTTGCGGTGAAGATCTACCAGCATTACGGTCCGGGAATGTACTCTGTGATCCAGGAGAATCCGTACCAGCTGGCGGATGATATCCAGGGGGTGGGATTTAAGATCGCGGATGAGATCGCGGCAAAAGTAGGTATCTTTACCGACTCCGATTACCGGATCCGCAGCGGCCTCTTTTACGCCCTGCTCCAGGCGACGGGAAACGGCCATACATATCTGCCGGAGGAGGAGCTGTTTGCCAATGCGTCGGCACTCTTGAATGTAGAACCGGAGCACATGGAAAAGCATCTGGTGGATCTCCAGATGGAGAAGAAGCTGGTGGTGAAGGAAAAGGATGGGAAACGGATCGTTTACCCGGCGCAGTTCTACTATATGGAACTCAATACGGCGAGAATGCTGCATGATCTGAATCTCCACTCGAAGATCGATGAGGACGACGTGAAAAAGCGCCTGAAAAAGATCACGGAGGCGGAGAAGATCGAGCTGGACGAGCTTCAGGAGCAGGCAGTTCTGGAGGCTGTGAGCAATGGTCTCCTTATCATCACCGGAGGTCCGGGAACGGGTAAGACGACCACCATCAATACGATCATCCATTATTTCGAGCAGGAAGATATGGATATTCTTCTGGCTGCCCCGACGGGCCGCGCAGCGAAGCGCATGACGGAGGCGACAGGATACGAGGCGAAGACGATCCACAGACTTCTGGAGCTTACGGGCGCTCCGACGGTTGATCAGAAAAACAACGGCAATTCCGGCGAGAACCGGCTGGAGGGCATGCATTTTGAACGGAACGAGGAAAATCCTCTGGACGCGGATGTGATCATCATCGATGAAATGTCCATGGTGGATATCAGCCTGATTCACTCACTCTTAAAGGCGGTGAATGTAGGAACGAGGCTGATCCTTGTGGGCGATGTAAACCAGCTTCCCAGCGTGGGGCCGGGAAATGTTCTCCGGGACATGATCGCGTCGGAGGCGTTCCCTGTGGTGAAGCTCACAAAGATCTTCCGTCAGGCGGCCCAGAGCGACATTATCGTCAATGCCCATAAGATCAACGACGGGGAAACAGTTCCTTTAAATAAGAAGAGCCGTGACTTTTTGTTTATCCGGCGCGATTATCCGGCGGATATTGTGAAGGATATGATGGTCCTCGTGCAGGACAAGCTTCCGAACTATGTCCATGCCGAGATGTCGGATATCCAGATCATGACGCCGATGCGGAAAGGCGCTCTCGGAGTCGAGGCGTTAAATAAGCAGCTTCAGGAGAAGTTTAACCCGCCTGCGCCGAATAAGCAGGAGAAAGAGTCCGGCGGGACGATCTTCCGTGTGGGCGATAAGGTCATGCAGATTAAGAACAATTATCAGATCGAGTGGGAGGTCCGCAACCGTTACGGAATCCCGGTGGATAAGGGCGAAGGCGTTTTCAACGGGGATACGGGGATCATCCGCTCCATCAACAGCTTCGCGGAGACGATGGAGGTAGAGTTTGATGAGCGCCGGATGGTGGAGTACAGCTTTAAGCAGTTGGAGGAGCTGGAGCTTGCCTACGCGATCACGATCCACAAATCCCAGGGAAGCGAATATCCGGCAGTGGTGATCCCGGTCCATTCGGGACCACGGATGCTGATGACGAGAAACCTGATCTACACGGCGGTTACGAGGGCGAAAGCTTGCGTCTGCCTCGTGGGAATCCCGGAGGTGTTTCAGGCGATGGTGGATAATGAGGTGGAACAGAAACGGTATTCGGGGCTGAAAGACCGGATTCTGGAGATAACATGAAATTCAATAAAATTCTTGATATTCTATATCCCCGCCGCTGTCCTGTATGCGGGGATATCACAGGCGGCTTCGGGCGGATGATCTGCCCGGACTGCCTTCGAAAACTTTCGTTTGTAAAATCGCCGGTATGTAAAAAATGTGGAAAAGAGATTGAAGACGGGAGTCTGGAGTTCTGTCCGGACTGCATGCGCCATCCGCGTGCCTTTGAGTACGGGATCGCCCTGTTAAATTACGATGAGACGGCGAGGCATTCCATGGCGCAGATCAAGTACAATAATAAGAGAGAGTACCTGGATTTTTACGGGACAGCTCTGGCGGCACGGTACGGACGAACAATCCGCCGGATGCAGGCGGATGCCCTGGTCCCGGTGCCGGTCCATGCCACGAGGAAAAAGACCCGGGGATTCAATCAGGCAGAGATCCTGGCACGGGTCATCGGAAAGAAGCTGGGGATTCCGGTGATGCCGGAAATGCTGGTGAGAAATAAGAAGACACTGCCGCAGAAGGATCTCTCGGCGGCAGAGCGGCTTAAGAACCTTTCCGGTGCATTCGCGGCGGGGGAGATCCCGGAGGGGATCAGGAGCGTGATCCTTGTGGATGATATCTATACAACAGGCAGTACCATCGAGGCGTGCGCGAGAGCCCTGCGGGCATCGGGAATCAGCCGGGTCTATTTCGTTGTGATCTGCATGACCGGAGGAAGATAGGACAGGAAAAAAGTGATATGCATACAGGTTATAGAATGAGAGGGACTGCATAAATATGCAAAAATACATGTATAAACGCTTGCTTTTTGTATAGGCCTGTGGTATAGTGGGTCTCATCGAAAAAGTTGCAAATCCGTATTGGGTTAGAGGAGGAACATATTATGAAAAAGGCGATTGCATTATGTTTGACCGCTGCAATGGCGGCATCACTTCTTACAGGCTGCGGCAGCAAGACTACAGAGACAACGGCAGCAGCAGAGAACAAGACAGAGACGACAGCAGGTGCGGCTGCAGAAGAAAAGAAAGATGAGGCAGCAGGAGTTGTTAAGGTGATCGAATATGATCTTACAGATGAGCAGTATGCATTCGGTGTGGATAAAGACCAGCCGGAGCTGCTTGAGCAGGTAAATGCATTCATCGCAAAGATCCAGGAGGACGGAACCTTCAATGAGATCTGCGATAAATATTTCAGTGACGGCGAGCCGGCTGCAGTAGAATCTGCAGAGTATGATGCTTCCAAGGATCAGCTTGTTGTTGCGACAAACGCATCCTTTGAGCCGTTTGAGTATGTTGACGGTGACAGCTACAAGGGAATCGATATGGAAATCGCAGCTTTGTTCGCACAGGAGCTTGGCAAGGAGCTTGTAATTGAAAACATGGACTTTGATGCAGTATGCTTATCTGTTGGTCAGCACAAATGCGACATCGCAATGGCCGGCTTAACGATCAACGAGGAGAGAGAAGAATATGTAACTTTCTCCGATCCGTATTATAAAGCATCCCAGAGACTGGTTACACTGGCAGATGATACGGCTTTTGATGACTGTAAGGATGCAGCTTCCGTAGAAGAGGTTCTTAAGGGCTTAAGCGCGAGCGACAAGATTGGCGGACAGCAGGGAACCACAGCACAGTACTTTGTTGAGGGCAGTGATGACTGGGGCTTTGAAGGACTTCCGGCAGAGTGGGTACCGTATAAGAGTGCATCTCTTGCAGTTCAGGATATGATCAACGGCAACGTGAAGTACGTGATCATTGATGCGGCTCCGGCAGAAAGCATCACAAAGGCGATCAACGCAATGCAGTAAAAATATTGGAAACACCGGTCAGAAAAGCGGGGGCAGGATACGGTTCGCTCCCGCTTTTTGACTGTATTGGAACATGGCAGGAAACGCTGTGTTTTTGCTATCTGGAGGTATTATGGGAAACTTCGGGAACAAATGGAACAAGTTTGTACAGATATTTATTGAGAAAAACGGTTACGTCAAAGTTGTGCAGGGTCTGCAGAATACGCTTCTGATCGCGGTAGTCGGCATGATTATCGGTGTTTTGATCGGTACCATCATCGCGACGGTCCGCGTCCTGCCGAAATATAAGACACTTCCGCGGGCGCTGAACGCGGTTTGCAGCTTCTACGTAGGTCTCTTCCGCGGAACCCCGATGGTCGTGCAGCTTCTGATCTTCTACTACGTTATGCTGCCGCTTATGGGGATCAAGCTGCCGGGTGTCCGTGTTGCCATGGTGGTCTTTGGATTGAACAGCGGCGCGTATATTTCCGAGATCATGCGAAGCGGTATCCAGTCCGTTGATCCGGGACAGCTTGAGGCGGGACGTGCAGTCGGTCTTGGCTTTGGTCCGGCGATGATCCGGATCGTGATCCCGCAGGCAGTGAAGAATATTCTTCCGACTCTGGGCAATGAGTTTATTGCCCTGATCAAGGAAACCTCCGTTGTCAGCTTTGTCGGCGCGGCGGATCTTTATGTTGCCTTCAACTATATCGGAAGCAACAGCTACGAGTTCATGGTCCCGTATCTTGTCATGGCGGCGATCTACATCGTTCTCGTGCTGGTGATCTCAATTCTTGTTAAACTGATGGAAAGGAGCCTGAAGAAGAGTGATAGACGTCATTGATCTGAAAAAAACATTTGGTGATCTGGAAGTCCTGAAGGGAATCAATGTGACCATCAATAAAGGTGACATCGTTGTAGTCATTGGCCCGTCCGGCTCCGGAAAAAGTACATTTTTAAGATGCTTAAACTGCATGGAGGATCCGACCTCCGGCAGCATCATTTTTAACGGCGTAGATATCGCCGATATGCGCGTGGACATCAATATCCACCGCCGCCATATGGGCATGGTATTCCAGCACTTCAACCTGTTCAACAATATGACGGTGATCGAGAATATCATGATGGCACCGGTCTATGTGCGCTGTAAAGAGCTAAAGAAGGCAAAGAGAAAAGGAACGCTGGCACCTGATGTGCCGAAGACAAAGGCAGAGATCAAAGCACAGGCGAGAGCGGAAGCTCTGGAGCTGTTACGCCGCATCGGTCTTGAGGATAAAGCAGACGTTTACCCGTCCACGCTTTCCGGCGGACAGAAGCAGCGTGTGGCCATCGTCCGTGCTCTGGCGATGAAGCCGGATGTGATCCTCTTCGATGAGCCGACGAGTGCCCTTGACCCGGAGATGGTAGGCGAGGTACTGGATCTCATGAAGGAGCTTGCGAACGAGGGAATGACCATGGTCGTTGTAACCCACGAGATGGGCTTTGCGAGAGAGGTCGCAAACCGCGTGCTGTTTATGGATCAGGGAAAAATTCTCGAAGAAGCTCCACCGGAAGAGTTCTTCGCGCATCCGAAGAATGAGAGAACAAAGGAATTTTTATCAAAGGTATTGTAGATTTCAGAAGGCTTCCTGCTTTCCAATGTGTGGAAACAGGAAGTCTTTTTTGTGTAATAGGAAATTCTGAGGAATTCCCTATTACACAAAAAAGGCACTAACGTGCCAATGATGCGCACTCGCGCGAAGATGTAGCTTGTCGCAAGCGACCGCGCGAGGCGCGAGAATGTGCCAAGGCACATTCTTTTTTACACAACCGCGCGAAGATGCGGATTGCCGCAGGCTGCTGCGCCTGGCGGGAGAATGTGCCAGAGTATATTTTTGTCTGCACCAGTGGGAGACGCCTGAGTGTGGCAGGATATATCTTTTTTATAAAAAAATCCGTGGAAAGACCGTGTTCTTAAAGGAAATACTTGACGAGCCGAAATTCTTATGGTATGATATTCGGGCGAATGGAAGATATAGGTCTTTTTTTTATGCTCAAAAAACGATAGCAATGAATAGAGAAAAGGCCGCCTTACAAAGAAATTAAACGGAGGTGGAAGTCGTGCGCACTAAGATTACACTGGCATGCACAGAATGCAAGCAGCGCAACTACAACATGACGAAGGATAAGAAGACTCATCCGGACCGCATGGAGACAAAGAAGTACTGCAGATTCTGCAAGAGACATACGATGCACAAAGAAACTAAGTAATCCGGTTTGCAAGAAGGACGTGAATTTATGGGAGAAACGGCAAGTAATGAGAAAGCCCCTAAAACGGACTTTATCAAAGGCTTAAAAGCTGAATTCAATAAGATCATCTGGCCGGATAAAGATACGCTTACAAAAGAGACCGTTGTTGTAGTCGTATCAACAGTAATTCTGGGGATTGTTATCGCAGCCCTTGACCTGATCATCAAATTTGGTCTCAATATTGTACTTGGTTAAGGATGAGGTGAAGATATGTCAGAAGCACAATGGTATGTTGTACACACTTATTCCGGATATGAGAATAAGGTAAAGGTTGACATTGAGAAAACAATCGAAAACAGAGGTCTTCAGGATCAGATCTTAGAGGTCTCCGTCCCGCTGGAAGAAGTCATCGAGCTTAAAAACGGTGCTCAGAAGCAGGTCGAGCGTAAGATGTTCCCGGGCTATGTGCTGATTCATATGATCATGAATGATGACACATGGTACGTTGTACGGAACACCAGAGGTGTGACCGGATTCGTAGGACCGGGATCCAAGCCGGTGCCGCTTTCAGAAGAAGAGATGATGAGCCTTGGCTTTAAGGCACCGGATGTCGTTGTAGATTTCGCCGTCGGAGATACCGTCGTTGTTACGGCCGGCGCATGGAAGGATACCGTCGGTGTTATTAGAACCGTCAATGAGTCCAAGCAGTCCATTACAATCAACGTCGAAATGTTCGGCCGTGAAACACCGGTGGAACTGAGCTTTTCTGAAATCAAGAAAATGTGACCGTAAACGGACTAAGATCCGGACCGGTCGTCCGTACCTTTTTTAGGAAAACGGACTTTGTGCCCGCGTGGGAGGGAAATCCCCGACATTACCACATTATTTAGGAGGTGCCTAATTATGGCAAAGAAAGTTACAGGTTATATTAAATTACAGATTCCTGCCGGCAAGGCAACACCGGCTCCGCCAGTTGGACCGGCTCTTGGACAGCACGGTGTAAACATCGTACAGTTCACAAAGGAGTTCAACGCTAAAACTGCTGATCAGGGCGATATGATCATCCCGGTTGTTATCACAGTTTACGCTGACAGAAGCTTCAGCTTCATCACAAAGACTCCGCCGGCTGCTGTATTATTAAAGAAGGCTGCAAAGATCAAATCCGGTTCTGCAACACCGAACAAAACAAAGGTAGCTACTCTTACAAGAGCAGAAGTACAGAAGATCGCTGAGCTCAAGATGCCAGACTTAAACGCTGCAAGCATCGAGGCTGCTACAAGCATGATCGCTGGTACTGCTCGTTCCATGGGTATCACCGTAACAGACTGATCGTAAGCAACTGAATGGAGGACGGACCTCCATATACAGCAACAATCACGTGGGAGGGAGGACTCCCGACACTACCACAGGAGGTTTTTTATAATGAAAAGAGGAAAAAGATACGTAGAAGCGGCAAAAGCTATCGACCGCGCTACTCTTTATGATACAGCAGATGCAATCGCATTAGTTAAAAAGTCTGCTGTTGCTAAATTTGATGAAACAATCGAGGCTCACTTAAGAACAGGCTGTGATGGCCGTCATGCTGATCAGCAGATCCGTGGTGCAGTAGTTCTGCCGCACGGAACAGGTAAGACTGTTCGTATCCTTGTATTCGCTAAAGGACCGAAGGCTGATGAGGCTCAGGCTGCAGGCGCTGACTTCGTTGGAGCAGAGGATTTAATCCCGAAGATCCAGAACGAAGGCTGGTTAGATTTCGATGTAGTTGTTGCTACACCGGATATGATGGGCGTTGTTGGACGTCTTGGTCGTGTACTTGGACCGAAGGGCTTAATGCCGAACCCGAAGGCTGGTACCGTAACAATGGACGTTACAAAAGCTATCAAAGAGATCAAAGCTGGTAAGATTGAGTACAGACTCGATAAGACAAACATCATCCACGTGCCAGTAGGTAAGGCTTCTTTCACAGAAGAACAGTTAGCGGACAACTTCCAGACGCTTATGGATGCAATCAACAAAGCTAAACCGAGCACAGTAAAGGGCGCTTACTTAAAGAGCGTTACTCTTACTTCCACAATGGGCCCGGGCGTTAAGTTAAACGTAGCTAAGTTAACAAACTAGTCGATTGTGTCATTTTAACTGTCAGACATTGATCTGGTTCTGCGCCCCAGCGGCGTACAGCCGGATTGACCGTCTGGCAGTATTTTAATGCAAAAAACTAAAAAAGTGATTGACAATCCAAATATATTATGATAAACTATTCGGGTATTGAATGCCGAAGACAGCAGGTGCCGTAAGGCGTAAGGTAAAAACACCTGCCGAGGGACGTACAAAACTCACACAGAATTTTGTAAACCTCTCGGTCTGCGGACAGAGAGGTTTTTCTGATAAGCGAAAAAATGCTGTGACGGCGAATCCAATACTAAATAAAACAGGAGGTAAACCATTCATGGCAAAAGTTGAATTAAAGCAGCCGGTAGTTGCTGAGATCGCTGAAGTCCTCAACGGAGCAAAGTCTGCTGTAGTCGTTGACTACCGTGGATTAACTGTTGAGCAGGATACTGCTCTTCGTAAACAGTTAAGAGAAGCTGGTGTTTCTTATAAAGTATATAAGAACACAATGATCCGCTTCGCTGCAAAGGGAACTGAGTTCGAAGCACTTGAGCCGCATCTTGAAGGCCCGACAGCACTTGCTGTTTCTAAAGAAGATGCAACAGCTCCGGCCAGAGTATTAGCTGAGTTCGCAAAGAAAGCTGACAAGCTTGAATTAAAAGGCGGCGTTGTAGAGGGAACCTACTACGATGCAGCAGGTATCGGTGTAATCGCAAGCATCCCGTCCAGAGATGTTCTTCTTGGAAGACTTCTTGGAAGCATGCAGTCTCCGATCACAAACTTCGCACGCGTTCTCAACCAGATCGCAGAGAAGAACGGCGAGGGTGCAGAAGCTCCGGCAGAGGCTTAATCCTCATCCCGGTCCTGCAGGCGGAAACACGTATCGCGTGATCCCGTCAAAGGCAGCATAGATGCTGTATAAAAGTTGTGAAAAAAACGTGAAATATAAATTATTATGGAGGTAAATTATAATGGCAAAGTTAACAACCGCTGAGTTTATCGAAGCTATCAAGGAATTATCCGTATTAGAGTTAAACGAATTAGTAAAGGCTTGTGAGGAAGAGTTCGGTGTATCCGCAGCAGCAGGCGTAGTAGTTGCAGCAGCAGGCGCTGGCGCAGCAGCAGAGGAAGAGAAGACTGAGTTCGACGTTGAGCTTACAGAAGTAGGCCCGAACAAGGTTAAAGTTATCAAAGTTGTTCGTGAAGTAACAGGTCTTGGCCTCAAGGAAGCTAAGGACGTTGTAGACGGCGCTCCGAAGGTTCTTAAGCAGGGTGCATCCAAAGACGAAGCTAACGACATCAAGACAAAACTTGAGGCTGAAGGCGCTAAGATTACTCTTAAGTAATTTGACGATAAAAGTTCCGGACAGCAGCTATGAGGCAGAATGTGCTTGCACATTGTGACTCAGAGATATTGGACGGATTAACCGCATGAGCAAGAGATCCGCAGGAAGGTGACTTCCTGCGGATTTTTTTGTTTAGTAGGAAGTCACCTTACTGCTAAACAAAAAGGCACCGCGTATCTAAGCTGCGCACCCGTGCGAAGATGAAGGTTGTCGCAAGAATGTAAAAACTCTGTAAGATTCTGTATTGTAAGCAATTTGACGGTGGAAAGACCGGCGCTTATGTGTTAAAATGGATAGCATGAAAATGGCAATACCTGCCCATTATACAGGATCAGGCGGGTGAAAAGGAGAAAGAATGATTCAGGAATTAGTAAAGAGATATCCGGTCCTGGATGCCGTAAAGGACCAGATCGAAGAGGCATACAAGATCTTAGAGACATGCTATGAGAACGGCGGAAAACTTCTGCTCGCAGGAAACGGCGGAAGTGCCGCAGATTCTGACCATATCGTCGGTGAGCTGATGAAAGGCTTCGTAAAACGCCGCCCGGTATCTGCGGAACTCGCAGAGGCTTTAAAACAGGCAGACCCGGAACGCGGAGCGGAACTCGCGAAGAAACTCCAGGGCGGACTTCCGGCCATCGCGCTCACAAACCATGCAGCGCTTTCCTCCGCATTCGCAAATGATGTGGACGGGATGCTTTCCTATGCCCAGCAGGTAAACGGCTATGGAAAAGCAGGGGATGTGTTCCTCGGGATCAGTACCTCCGGAAACGCGGAAAATGTGATGTATGCCGCAGTGACCGCAAAGGCGAAGGGAATGAAAGTGATCGGACTCACAGGAAAGACCGGCGGAAAACTTGCAAAGATCGCAGATGTCGCGATCATCGTACCGGAGCAGGAGACTTACAAGATCCAGGAACTCCACCTTCCGATCTACCATGCGCTCTGCCTGATGCTGGAAGACAGATTTTATGCGGAATAGTACCGATATGATAATACGTATCTGCGTAATGTTGAAAAATCCTATGAATGCCTGCGGACGATATCCGGATGTGCGAATGGGCAGACAGCAGGAATCATGCCGGAGAAGAACCGCAACCGGGGGGAAATTATGAAGAGACGGGAATGGGCCTCGTTAATTATTCTGGCGCTGGCGGCGGTGCCCGCGCTCTTAGTTGCGATCGGACAGGTTTATGTGACAGGAGTGGATGGGATCCGGCTTAGAAGACCGGAGACGATCGAACTTCTGGCAGAGATCATTGTGCTGTTTTTCCTATATCTGTTCGCGATATGGAAAATCGATCGAAACCGGCTCAGAGCAGGAGCAGCTCTCCTGATCACAGCCGGATTCCTCTGGATCCATCAGGCGTTCACGGCGATGTTCCTGTCCGGCGCCTATGTTCTGGTCCTTTTGATGCTCGGCGCGCGCCTTCGCAGAGGGATGGACAGAAATCATGTCTGGAGAGAGTATCATGTGATCACCGGACTTGCGGATTTCCTTCTGGGAAGCGGATGTATGATCTTTTTATTCTGTATAGGATCCCTGCTTTTCGGGTGCGGGATCCGGAGCTTCCGTTTACTTACGGTGATCATTGCCGGATTTCTGATCGGTTTCCGGTTTATGGAATTAAGGACGGCAGGAGATGACGGAAAGCCGTGGAGACAGATCCCGAAGGAGACGAAGATCTCTCTGGAAATGTCCGCCTGCATCGCGATCATTCTTGCGATGGTCCTCCTGCAGGCCGGAAGAATGAACATCTGCGCCGATTACGACTCGCTCCATTATGGCCTGCGGAGTGAGTATGTCCTGGATAACGGCGGCGGGATCTATGAAAATCTCGGAATGGTCAACGTGGTATACACGTACTCGAAGGGCCTGGAGACACTGCTTTTACCGATCTCCGGACTGCCGTCCTACGGCTTTTTCCTGAGTTTCCAGATCTGGATGACGCTTGGGACCCTGATCACCGCGGGGCAGATCGTGGAACTTTTTGTCGGAAGAAAGCATGCGGTGGGCTGTATGACGCTGCTCTCTTGCATACCCGGGATCATGAACATGTCCATCACTGCAAAGACAGACTCCATGACGGTATTTATGCAGCTTGTCATGCTTTTGTTTCTGCTTCTCTATATCAGGAGAAAGAAGAGCGCCTACCTGGTGCTGGCGGTGGATGCCTACCTGATGACACTCGTGTTAAAGCCGACGGCGCTTGTATTTTCCACAGCGGCGGCAGGAACCGCCGGACTTTATATCCTGCTCACAAAACAGCTGAGATTTAAGTTCCGTGGAAGTTTCCTTCCATCCCTTGGCTTTATGATCCCGATGTGGCTTCTCATTTGGTACCGGACATGGCTGCACACGGGACTTCCGCTGACATCCGTGTTCAACTCGATCTGGGCGGCCCTCGGCTTTACCGTGCGGTATCCGTACCGGTTTGAGAGTCTGCCGTCAAACGGCGGGGCACTGATCTCCCTGGCGGGGCTCAAGCACATTTTAAAGAGGATTTACGGCGTTCTCATGGCCCCGGTGGGCGAAGATATGGCGCATGTGCGGATCGCCTGGGGATCGCCGCTGCTCCTGATCTTTCTTCTGATGGTCTGTCTGCCGGTGCTGGCGGATGTGAAGAGATCGGGACGGAAAGAAAAAAGCTCCCTGATCTGCCTGGCGCTGGTCTTTGTGACGAATGGGATCGTGAGTCTCGCGGCGCTTTATCTTTTATGGCAGGTGGATGGAAACTATTTCCTGCTTCTCTATGCACTTTCAGCGATCCTGGCGGTGATCACAGCAGGAAAATTAAAGAGCGGTTTCCTCCGCGGAACGATCTGCAGGATGCTGGTCCCGTTCCTTCTTTTTAATGTGACGATCACAGCCGTGAGCAACTGGGGGGGAACGCTGGGACTGACACCGGTGAAAATCTTCCATAAAGGATATTATGATCATATGGAAGAATCCCATGAACTGCTCGTCTCATACGGAAATGAGAAGATCTGGGACGTGCTGGCGGAAAATCCGAGAAACCGCGTCGTCGTATTCGGGGAACAGCCGGAGATGCTGCGTTTCCCGTGCAGCACCCAGAGCTATACGGACATCGAGGGAAGCGGCGGAAACTTCAATCTGTCATCCAGCCCGGAGGCACTGGCAGAGTTCTTTACATTCGCGGGAGTGGATCATATCTATCTCGGAAGCGGATACTTAAAGCCCGGAACGGACGGATTCCGAAATGTGACAGGGCTTTTAAAACAGGGGTATCTCTCAGACCTCCTGTATGAAAATGGAAACGGGCTTGCAGTATTCTCGCCAGAACCGAGAGAACTCTCCGCGGAGGAGAGCGAGGCGCTTCTGGCGGAGTTTACCGAAAAATACTGGCCCGGAGAACAGCAGTAAGGGGATAAGACATGAATTTACAGGAGAAAACCTCAGAGGCGTGGAAGCGGTGGAGCCCGGAGCTTCTGATCTTTGCGCTCCTTCTGGGATTTGGATTTTGGATCAATCGTGGAGTAGAACTGAAGGGACTTTATATGGATGATCTGTACCTCTGGTCCTGTTATGGGGACCAGTCGTTTACAGAGTATGTATTCCCGATGGGCAGCAGCCGGTTCCGCTTCCTGTTTTACCTGGCATCCTGGCTGGAACTTTTCTTTATCGGGGGACATGTGGAATGGATGGTTCCGTTCAACATCATCCTGAACGCGGGGATCGCGTACAGCATTTATCGGATGGCAGTGTCATTCAGTGATGGGAGAAAGATCTTAAGCTTTGCAGCCGGCATTCTCTACCTGTCTTCGAGAATGGCATATTATCAGATCGGACAGTTCTACGGTCTGATGGAAAGCCTGGCACTCTGGGCGGCGCTCGGGATGCTGTGGTTTCTGTACCAGTACGTGAATGAGAAAAAGGCGGGGGCGTTTCTCGCAGCCAACGTTCTGTACTTTGTGGTCAGCTTCATTCACGAGCGGTATATGGTGCTCCTGCCGCTTCTTCTCTTAACGGTGATCCTTGGCTTTGGAAAAGGTCTGGGAACGAAAACTGTGGCCGCGGAACCGGAGAAAAAAAGCGAACCGGAGCGCGCGGCAGAGCCGGGACGCAGCCGTGGAAGAGGACAGAGCCGCGGAGCACAGGGTAAGAAAGATGCAGCAGCCCGCGCGGAAGCAGCAGACACAGAAAGCAGTTTCCGCCTGCCAGGGATCCTGCTCATCTTGCTCCCGATCGTGGTATTTGGAGTGATCCAGATGATCCGTCTCCGCACGATCGGAACGCTGTCACCGGCAGGAACCGGCGGAACGGATGTGGCAGATACCTTCCAGCTCACGGATGCGATCAACCAGGCGATCAGCCAGGTGGGATTTGTGTTCGGAAGAAACTCCGGACCGGATTATCTCTGCATTGAGCCGTTTGTGGACAGCCCGGACGGGATCCGGAACCTGATCCTGGCAGCGGAAGCCGTTCTCGGAGCCGGTGTGCTGGCGGCCGTTCTCGGTATGGTGAGAGATCGGGAAGAGATTGTCTGTCATTTAAAGAACACGATCCTGTTTCTTGGATTTATCGCGCTCTGCATCGGCAGCTCCAGCGTGACGATCCGTGTCGAGATGCGTTGGGTCTATGTGGCCTATGCGGCGGCGCTCCTGTTCTTTGCTTATCTGTCCCGTGTGATGGGAAAGGCGGGGATCCTGGTACTTTTATACGGCTGTCTGATCTTCCCGGTTGAGACATATTACCGGGACAACTGGGATAACCTGTATTTATGGGCACCGCAGAGCCAGTACAATTCTCTGGCGGAAAAGACATACGGAACATACGGGGACGATATCTTCGACAAAGAGATCTATATCATCGGAAAAGATTTCGAGATCAGTGATTTTAATGCAGAAACATTCCTGAAAGTATACGCAAAAGGAAAAACAAAGGTTCCGAAACTTCAGTTTATCGACAGCGATATGGACCTCAAGGAGATCACGGACAATATGGTGATCCTGTGTGAGGACCCGGAGCACAATGCGTACAACGATGTGACGGAGATCGTGAAGCGGCAGCGATTCGACACGCCGTTCGGAAGCTATGCGGACGGGTGGATCGATGAGAACGCAAAGATCGTTCTGACAAACGGGGAGAGCAGCAAGCTGACCTTGAAATGCTATTACCCCGGCAAACTTACAGGCGGCGAGACCTGTAAGATCAAGGTGAACGGACGGCAGATGGATGACCTTGTATTTACGGACAATACGATGTACTACGAAATCCCAGCCGCACCGTATCAGAGATTTACGCTAGAGTTTTCGTGCAACTTTTATGTGAAAGGTGCGCGGGAACACCGCGGGGAAGAAAATCTGGCAATGGTCGTGAAGGTAGTCGACCAGTAAGCAGCCGCGGCAGCAGCTGCGCGATATCCGAGGGAACCGCTTATCTGAAGGTTTCACGAAAAAAGTGCAGCGGCTGCCGGACATGATGATGCATGGCTGTTACGGAGAAAAAAGGAGAATCAGAAAATGAATGGACAGCAGTTGGCTCCCATGACCGTGGGATTTGCCATTGCAGTGGTCCTGATCCTCGTGATCGGATTTTTCCGGAGAAAGAGGAACATGATCGCCCATCTTGCTCCCGTAAAGCGGGAATTAAAGAAGGAAAAGCAATGGCTGCGGCGCGGGGAGTATAATGCGGCAATGGTAAAAGGCCGCCAGAATCTGGAATTGTTCTTAAAGCTTGTGGCAGAGTTTAACGGGATCGAGCTTGATAATTCCGCCCAGGCGATGGCGAATGCCCGGAGCAGTTCAGATGGAAGAGGACAGCGCGAGACTTACCGGATGAACGGAAGAAAGCGCCAGAGAGTCATGACATTCCAGCAATTTGGATGGTGGCTCGATGAGAACGGGTATCTGGACCGTGTCGGAAAGTGGGAATTAAATGAGATCCGCGTGATCGGAAACAAAGCGGTACATGAAAATTATGTTTCCAAGGAAGATGCCTGGAATCAGTATAACTACATGGAAGATCTTCTGCGGATCGTTGCGGACCGCCATGCGAACCGTCATAAAAAACGGGGGCCGGAGATCAAAAAGAGCCAGACAGGACATTATGGGACAAATGTGAGAAAAACATACGGAGCGCAGACGAAAGCACGCGGTCAGAATCAGTCACAGGGACGCGGACAGTCAAAAGGACATAGCCAGAATCAGACTGGACGAAGCCAGTCAAAGAACGGTGGACAGGGAAGGCCGGAACGAGATCAGGCGAAGAGCGGCGAAGGAAAACATGAGCACGTTCAGACGAAAAGCAACCGTCAGGAACAGGCTCAGAGACGCGAAAACGGAAAGCAGTCCAACACAAAGCAGTCCGCCGCTAAGAATGGACAGAATATCAGAACAGGTGGAAATGCAGACCGGGATGCGAAGGAAAATAGAAAAGCGGCAGATCAGCCGATGTCGAAAAAGGTTCCGGAAGAGCGGAAGGTAAAAAATCCACAGAAGAAAGAATCGCAAGTCGAAGCGAACAAACTTCAGCAGAGCAGGATTGTGAAGACCGAAGCGAACAAGCCTCAGCCAGGCAAAGAAGTGAAACCGGAAACAAATAAACGTCAGCAGAATGAGAAAGCTGAGGCTGCTGTGAGTATCAAAGTACAGACAGCTGGAAAGTCAGAAGAGAGAAAGCCGCGATCCATCGTGACAGTGCAGCCGGTACAGCCGGTGATCCCAGCGGAAAAGACTGCAGGAAAACCGCTTCCGTTGATGCCGTTGGAGAAAAAAACAGAGGATGTACAGCAGGAGAAGTTAAGCTCTTCCGCAAAGAGACGCCAGAGAAGAAAGCGGGCACAGGCGGCAAGAGAGGCAGCCGGGACGTCTGGAATGAATCGTGAGTCCCGTGAGACTGCAGCACCGCAGACAAAGCCTGTCAGACCGGCAGAATCCCGCCCGGCTCGTCAGGAAGGGAACAGGACAGAACGCAGACCCCGTCAGGCCGCACCGGCGACATCCATGAGGATCGTGACACTCAGCCAGCCGGTGAGCGGACGTACAGCAGCTGATCAGATCAGGAACGAAAGTACAAGATCAGCAGTATCAAAAGCAGATAAACAACCGCAGACGGAAACACAGAAGACACAGAGTGAGAACACGGCGAAACAGGCGGCAAGACGCCGCAGAGCGAGAAGAAGACCGGCAGCGAAGACCGCAGCAGGCGGAGGAGATCATGAAGAATAAGAAAAGTTATATCTACATCGGACTTCCGATCCTTGGGATCCTCTTTTATCTGGCATATTTAAAACGCTCCGCCATCGACATGGTGTATTCCGACTATATCCGGCTGATCAATTCCTATCTGCCGGACGTCTGGAATCCGGATAAGTTCTTTGTTGCGGATCTTCTCACGAGAATTCCGGTAAACTTTTTAGAACGCGGTCTGAATGTGATGATCTTCGGCTACAGCGTTACCGTGGACCGCGTGATGGGCGTTCTCGGATTTGGGCTTTCCGCACTGGTGATCGGCTGGTACAGCAGGAAAAAAGAACTCTGTCCGGTCTGGTATGCGGCTATGATGATCGTCATGTTCAGTCTGAATAAATGGGAGATGCTGTACAACGGAACCGGATGGGCGCATTTCCTGGCATTTGGATTGTTCTTCTGGAATTATGCGCTGCTTGACCGGGTATATGAAAAAGGCTTCAGGAATGCAAAGCGGTCGGAGCTAGTATTGCTCTTTGTGCTGCCTTTCGTGATCACGATCGGGGCAGCAGGTCCGTACTGCGCGATCTATACGGTGACGATCGTACTCGCATATCTTTTTATCTATGTGCGGGATGTCGTGTGTTTAAGACAGACCGGCAAACAGTCAGATCAGAAGAACAGAGCGGAAACAGGAAATGAAGAAAGCCGGAAAAAAGATAACGGAATCATCGCTGTAATATCTCCGAAACGTTCCGGGATCGGAACGGCCCGCATGATCGCCCTGATCGCGGCAGCAGTCATCCCGTTCCTCATCTATCTCTGGAGCAATTCCCAGGCGGTGTATGAGTATTCGGGTGCGGTGAATGTGCCGCTCTTTACGGCTTTCCGACAGGATCCGAAATTTTTTATTAAATTTCTGCTTAAGTCTTTTTCTTCCATGGTTTTTGGAGTAGAATTGATTGACAGGAACTTTGCGGGAATTCCGGGGAAAGTATGGTGTGCGGTCGGTGTGATCGTACTGGTTTCGTACTTCTTCGCACTGTGGATGAATTTTTATTACCGGATCGAGGAAAAGACGATCCTGCCGCTGATGCTTTTGGCGGGCGGCGGCATGAACCATCTGATGGTGCTCGTGAGCAGATATATCTTTATGCCGAACGATAAATATGGAATGAGCTCCAGATACGCATTGCAGTACCAGATCGGTATCATCGGGATCTTCCTGACGTTTGCCCTGGCGGCAAAGTGCGGATTTTGCAGGAAAAAAGCCACACTGGCCATGCCTGTAAAGACTGTATCTATCGCTCTCGCAGCCATGTTCCTCATTGGAAACGTGATGACGACGACTGAGGAGTTCCGCTTCGGAAAATACCGGAAAGAACATAACCGGGATGAAGTAAAACAGATCTTATTAAATTTTGAAAATGAGTCAGACAACACACTGGAGGATGCGCTGGAATATCACAAACCGGGATGCCGGTCAGCGCTTACGATCCTGAAAGAAAACGGTTGGAATATATGGAGGTAGACCTATGAAAGTAGTTATCCTGGCAGGAGGATTCGGAACAAGGATCAGCGAGGAGAGCCATTTAAAACCAAAGCCAATGATCGAGATCGGTGAGAAGCCGATCCTCTGGCATATCATGAAATATTACTCCCAGTTCGGATACAATGAGTTTATCATTTGCCTGGGATATAAGCAGTATGTGGTAAAGGAATTCTTTGCAGACTATTTCCTTCACACATCCGACGTGACCTTCGATCTCGCAAACAACAGCATGAAGGTCCACAACAATTACTCCGAGCCCTGGAAGGTGACCCTGATCGATACAGGATTAAATACCATGACCGGCGGACGTGTAAAGCGCATCAGAGACTATGTCGGAAATGAGCCGTTCATGCTGACCTACGGTGACGGCCTTGCGAATATCGACCTGAAAGCGCTCGAAGAGTTCCACAGAAGCCACGGAAAGATCGCAACGATCACAGCCGTCAATATCGGACAGCGTTTCGGCGTCCTTGACCTCGAGGAGAACGGAAAGATCAATTCCTTCCGCGAGAAGAATGATGACGACGGAAGTCTGATCAACGGCGGATACATGGTCATGAACCCGGGCGTATTCGACTACATCGAGGGCGATTCCACCGTATTCGAGCAGGAACCGTTAAGAAATCTTGCAAAGGACGGCGAGCTTATGGCATACCGCCATGAGGGATTCTGGAAGTGCATGGATACCCAGCGTGAGAAACAGCAGTTAGAGGCGATGTGGCAGTCCGGAAACGCGCCCTGGAAGATCTGGGAATAAGGAAATAAAGATCCGTAATTGGAGAAGATGAGATGAACTTAAAAGAAGTTTTTGACTTTTATAAAGGAAAAAATGTCCTGGTGACGGGACACACCGGTTTTAAGGGAACATGGCTTTCCAGGATCCTGGTAAATGCCGGAGCAAACGTCACAGGATATTCTTTAAATCCGCCGACAGATCCGGCGTTATTTGACATGGCCGGTCTTGATGGAAAGATGAATTCCGTCATCGGGGACATCCGGGACCTCGTCCATTTAAAACAGGTATTTGAGGAGACAAAGCCGGAGATCGTCCTGCATCTGGCTGCACAGCCGATCGTAAGGGATTCCTACAAGGATCCGGTCTACACCTATGAGACGAATGTCATGGGCACTGTCAATATTTTAGAGTGCGTCCGCCTGAACCCGTGTGTAAAGTCATTCCTGAACGTGACGACGGATAAGGTGTATGAGAACAGGGAGTGGGAGTACGGCTACCGCGAGGTGGACCGCCTGGACGGCTATGATCCGTATTCCAACAGCAAATCGTGCTCCGAGCTTGTGACACACAGCTATAAAAAGTCCTTCTTTGCGGACGGACACTGTGCGATATCGACCTGCCGTGCCGGAAACGTGATCGGCGGAGGAGACTTTGCGAATGACCGGATCGTTCCGGACTGTGTCCGCGCAGCGATGGCGAAGAAGCCGATCATCGTCCGCAATCCGCATTCCACCCGCCCGTATCAGCATGTTTTAGAGCCGTTAGCGGCATATCTGATGGTCGCAAAGGCACAGTATGAGGACGGGAAATATGCCGGTTACTACAACGTGGGACCGGATGACAAGGATTGTGTGACGACCGGTGAGCTTGTGGACATGTTCTGCAATGCCTGGGGAAACGGACTTTCCTGGGAGAATAAGAGCGACGGAGGTCCCCATGAGGCGAACTTCTTAAAGCTCGACTGTTCGAAGTTAAAGACTACATTCGGCTGGCACCCGCGTTACGGCGTGAAGGAAGCGATCGGACTCACGGTGGAGTGGTGCCAGGAGTATGAGAAGAACGGCGATGTTGTCGCTGTGATGGACAGACAGATCGCGGAGATGTTTCAGTAGAGGAATAGACAGGAAAGGAAAAATTATGTTTGAGAATAAGACAGAAGCAGAGGCAAGAAAAGAGATCCTTGACCTCGTAGCTGAATATGCCGATAAATTCCATAACCAGAAAAAGGAATTCCATGAGGGAGACCGCATCCCGTATGCGTCCCGCGTGTACGACAGCAAAGAGATGGTAAACCTTGTGGACAGTTCCCTGGAGTTCTGGCTCACATCCGGACGCTACACGGATGAGTTCGAGAAGAAGCTTGCGGAGTACCTCCATGTGCGCTACTGTGCTCTTGTAAACTCCGGCTCTTCCGCAAACCTGGTAGCATTCATGACCCTGACCTCCCCGCTGCTCGGCGACCGCCGCGTAAAGCGCGGAGACGAGATCATCACTGTTGCGGCAGGTTTCCCGACGACCGTTACCCCGGCGATCCAGTACGGCGCTGTTCCGGTCTTCGTTGACGTGACGATCCCGCAGTACAACATCGATGTTACAAAGCTCGAGGAAGCACTTTCCGAGAAGACAAAGGCAGTCATGATTGCCCATACACTCGGAAATCCGTTCGACCTTGCGGCAGTCAAAGCGTTCTGCGAGAAGCACAACTTATGGCTCATCGAGGACAACTGTGATGCACTGGGATCCAGATATACGATCAACGGCGAGGAGAAATTCACCGGAACGGTCGGCGATATCGGAACTTCCAGCTTCTACCCGCCGCACCACATGACGATGGGCGAGGGCGGAGCTGTCTATACGGACAACCCGCTGTTAAATAAGATCATCCGCTCTTTCCGCGACTGGGGCCGCGACTGCGTCTGCCCGTCCGGACATGACAATATGTGCGGACATCGTTTCGACAGACAGTACGGAGAACTTCCACTCGGCTATGACCACAAATATGTATACTCCCATTTCGGCTATAACCTGAAAGCGACAGACCTTCAGGCAGCGATCGGCTGCGCGCAGATCGAGAAATTCCCGACCTTCGTGGAGCGCAGAAGACACAACTTTGACCGTCTGAGAGCCGCTCTTGCGGAGACGGAAGACCGCCTGATCCTCCCGGTTCCGGCGGAGAACTCCAGACCGAGCTGGTTTGGTTTCCTGATCACATGCAAGAAGGGAACAGACCGGAATAAACTCGTCCAGTACATCGAGAGCAAAGGCATCCAAACGAGAATGCTGTTCGCCGGAAACCTGATCAAACATCCGTGCTTCGATGAAATGAGAGCGGAGAAAAAGGGCTACCGAGTTGTCGGCACACTCGAAAATACCGACCGGATCATGAGCGATACCTTCTGGGTAGGCGTTTATCCGGGAATGACAGACGAAAAGATCGACTATATGGCGAAAGTGATCAAAGAGGGGCTGTTACAGTGAGTGAAGAAAAATCCTTTGACCTGACGAAAGTCCATGAGGTCAATTTAAAACTTTTAAAGGAGATCGACCGGATCTGCAGAAAGTATAAGATCAAATATGCCCTGGACTCCGGTACACTCCTTGGCGCAGTCCGCCACGGCGGATTTATCCCGTGGGATGACGATGTGGATGTCATGTTCACGAGAAAGAACTATGAGATGTTCGCGAAGGTCGTAAGGCGGGAACTGCCGGAGGACATGTCCTTCGTGGAGCCGAATGAATACCATGGAGGAAAGGCATTCTACGACTTTATCTCCCGAGTGACGTACAACAAGAGCCAGAAATTCGAGGACTCCGGAAAGATGGAGTTTTATGACGACAAGATCAGTCGCCTGAATGTGGATTTGTTCATCGTGGATGGACTCCCGGCAGGAAAGATCGCAAAGAAGCTCACAAAGCTCTCCCACTGCGTTCTCTACGGATTCGCCCTGGGACACCGCTATGAGATCGATTACAGCGACTATAAGGGCGTTATGAAGCTCTTTGTGGCGGTCCTTGCCAATATCGGAAAGCTGATCCCATTCCCGGTGATCTGGAAGCTCTGGAATGCTCTGTGCCGCTTTGACAGCAGAAAAGAGCGCCCGCTGTATTTCTACACGGGCTATGCGCCAAACTGGTTCTATGTGGAAATGAAGCGCGAGTGGGACGACGAGGTTGTCGAGATGCCGTTTGAGGACACGAAGTTCTATGTGCCGTCCGGCTGGGACGAACTTCTGACACAGCTCTACGGCGATTACATGAAACTTCCGCCGAAGGAAAAACAGATTCCGGAACATTCCGATATGGAGATCAAGATTTATGACTAAACTGCTTTCGGTCGTTGTATCGGTATACAACGAGGAGCTGGCGCTTCGTGAATTTTACGCGGAGACGGGGAAGATCTTAAAAACGCTGCCGGCGGACTGGGACTACGAGTTCCTGTTCGTGAACGACGGCAGCAGGGATCAGTCCCTTTCGATCCTCCGGGAGTTCGCGGAGTCGGACGAAAAAGTGAAGATCGTCAACTTTTCCAGGAACTTCGGGCATGAGGCAGCGATGATCGCGGGACTGGACTATGCGGGCGGTGACGGTATCGTCTGCATGGACGCGGACCTGCAGCATCCGCCGGAATGCCTGCCGGAGATCGTGGAAAAGTTTGATGAGGGATACGAAGTGATCAGCATGGTGCGCACGAAAAATAAGACGGCGGGTTTTGTAAAGAACTTTACATCCGCAGCGTTCTACAAGCTGATCAACCACCTCTCAGACGTGAAGTTTGAGGCCAATGCCTCAGACTTTTTCGCAGTGAGCAAAAATGCGGCGGAGGTCCTCCGGAACAACTACCGGGAGAAGGTCCGCTTCCTGCGCGGCTATGTGCAGAGCATCGGATTCGAGAAGACGACGATCGAGTACGAGGCGAGACCGCGGTTTGCGGGGGAGAGCAAGTACAGCATCAAAAGTCTGTTTAAATTTTCCATCAACACGATCCTCTGTTTTTCGGACCTGCCGTTAAAACTCGGGATCTATTCTGGTGTGATTACGGCGCTTTTCGGCCTGATCATGGTGATCTATACGGTCTATACCTGGGAACTGTACGGGGCGCCGAACGGTTATGCGACGATCGTTGTCCTGATCTCGTTCATGTTTTCCGTGCTGTTTGTGATCGTCGGGATCATCGGTGAGTATATCGCGATCCTGTTTGCTGAGATCAAGGACCGACCGGTCTATATCGTGAGAGATACTGCTAATTTCGGAAAAAAACGAAAACAGGATACGGTTGGACAGGACCTTCAGTGAAAAAAGGAGATTTTCTCGGCCTGACAGGCGAAAAAGCCCCGGAAACACTGGAAAAACATTACAAAATCATGAATAATTTGTGTAAATTTGAGAAAAGGACTTCAAAAATAAAAAGGAATCGTATATAATACGTGAGTATGCCGATTTCCCGGGGGATTCTGTACAGCAGGATGAGAGACCCCGTTGAATTCAGAGGAGGAATTTTATTATGAAATTATTAAAGAGAATGGCTGTGCTGTCTTTAGTAGTTCTTGCCCTTGGCGGATGTACAAAGAGCAGCATTTCAACAGATGCACCGGTGTCCGGAAGTGAAGAGATCGATCCGGCAAAGACAGAGGCAGATGACGACGATGAGACACTGCCGAGAGACCAGAATTTCCTTGTAGAGGACGAGACAGTCGAGACAACAATGTACGACTGGGAGCAGGCACAGAGCGAGTGCGACGGACTGTTCAACGATACAACTGCATTCCCGCAGTCTGTAAAGATGGAGTTCACTTATGATGAGTCCGCTTTAAATATCGGTCTCACATGGACAGTTAAGAACGATACAACAAACGATGACGCGATGGATTACGCCGTAACTATGGTAAAACAGTTCAACGACATCATCGCAGCACAGAGCATGGATCTCGAGAACTCCAGCGCTGATTCCTTCGGAACACTCTGGAACCAGTTCTCCCTTGACGTGAAAGTCGTTACTGAGGGAGGAAAGACACTCGTAGATAAGAGCTACAAAGCCGGCGAGAAGATCGACCTCAAGAGTAGTGAGTCCGCAGCAGCAGGTCCGGAGGACGTTGCCGATGATTCACCGAAGAAGCTTGACGAGACAAAGGCTGCAAAATAATTGACCAAATAATTGAAATAATTACGAAAAGGTAATCAATTTAGGATCAGAAGACGGCGGAATGTTTTCTCACAAAGTCGGGGAAAACATTCTGCCATTTTTTATTTACACGAACAACGAGCCAAGGTCCGCGCTTGCGCGAGACTTTGGCGACTGTCGCGATAACAAGGGGAAATTCGCGAAGCGTGTTTTCGCTTGTTTAAGACATGAAAAAATGACAAAGCGCCGCAGTTCTCATCAGGGGAACAGATACGGCGCTTTTGGTGTGTTTGTACATTTATTTTGCACACTGCTTTACAAAATACTCGAACATCGGAAGAGAGTCCACGCACTCCTTCGGGTTCGTGACCGGACCGGTCATGCGCTCCGGATGCCACTGTACGGACCAGATCGGAAGAGATTCATGCTGGATCGCTTCTGTGAAGGTGTGACCGTTGGATTCGCCCCATGCGATCGCCTGGAAGCCGTCGCCGAGTTTGTCGAGTGCCTGGTGGTGGTAGCTGTTTACTTCCATGGACTCTCCGTAGAGGTTTCCGAGAATGGAATCACTCTTGATGCGCACCGGATGGCAGACTCCCTTGGAGTGGTCGCCGCCGAGCTGAGTCGGGATATCCTGGGTGAGTGTGCCGCCGAAGTATACGTTTAAGATCTGGATTCCACGGCAGATGCCCCAGATTGGTTTTTTGCGGTCCACGAACGCTTGGATGATCTTGTATTCGAGGTCATCGCGCTGCGGATCTGTGATAACGAAGTCAAACATTTTCTCCTGGCCATAGAGCTTTGGCTCAACGTCCTTGCCGCCGCTTAAGAGAAGACCGTCAGCAAGATCCGCATACTCCTCAGCGCAGTCATTGTTGACAGCGAGGATCGGGATACCGCCTGCGCGGCGGATATTCTCCGCATAGTTCTGGTTTAATGCCCATGTCGGTGTTCCGTTGGCTGCTGCACCGGTTCCACCGGTCAGTAAGATCAATGGTTTCATAATCTAACTCTCCTTTTTTCGTATTGCCTGCCTGCCCCCCTGCAATGAAGATTTCCGGGAATATCCGGCTGTTTCATATACAGACAGGTCGGAAATTTGCTCTCCCGCAGTTGTAAAAAGTTCTGACAGTCGCGAGAAATATGATATCCGGGTCAAAGAAGTCTGGTCCCGGTATCATGAGTATATGATAATTCTGCCGGTTTGGACAGAGATCATCCGCATGTATCATAAAAATTCATATCATCACGTCCGCTCAGAGCCGCCGTGGGTATTTCGGATTATCCGACGTCGAGTCCGCTGTGGTACGAATAGTTTCCGAGCTCCGCGAGGAGCGCAGATATATCCGGCGGTCCGGCGGGGACATTCGCGATCAGGAATGCATTCAGGTAGTAGTAGACCGCATTGCATTTCTTTAAGGTCTGCTGGTACAGATCTGGGAAAGACGCCGTGGAGGCGATGGAGTGATCCCATGGATTCGTCCAGACTTCATGATCCAGGTTCAGGATCTCATGGACTTTTGCGGAGAGCTTATCGGTCACCAGCTTTTTGGATGCGATCGGATGCTTTAAAAAGATGGATTCCACGGATCCGATCAGATGCGTCTTGTGACCCGCGGGATCGGACAGGATCCGGCTTCCGAAGCGGATCGCAAAGATGGACCGGGCGACCATTCCCTCCGTCACCTGAAAATTGTTCTTTTCTGTGATCTGGTAGTAGGTGCGGTTGATGCACCTGCTCAGGTATCTTGAGACAAACTGGCTTTCCTGTGTGTTCAGACAGAGAGAAGCGGCCTGATTGAATTCAGACGGCTTTTTGTGTTTGAACTTCCACAACAGGATCGCGTCGATATCATTCTCGAGCGCGGCATGGAGTCCATGACATTCGGACTTTTTCTTATCGGTCCGGAACTGGATCCTTCCGTAGACGAACGGGTGACAGATCGAATCGGCGATATAGTGGCACATGAACCCGGCGAGAAACGCCGCTGCCTCCTCTTTCTGCTGTCTTGAGCGGATCTCAGAGAGTTCAAGAAGACTGTTCTTAAAAAAGTCGTTCACCTGATACTCGTGCATATGGGAGCCGACATTGCGGTAGTCTCTGTGACGGAGGATCGGGACATTATAGAAAAAGATATCCGGTCCCTGGAGTCCAAGCTGGTACAGCCAGCGGTATTTGGATATCACATGTTTTAAATAATTGTTCGGGAGGTCATTGTAGGCTTTCACACCGAACAGATAGTGGGTCGTAAATCCCGGCACAGGGATCATCTCCTTTGAAAGAAAATGCCAAGGTCTCACGCCAGCGCGGACTTTGGCTCGTTGCCTGTGTATAAATGCTGCCAACGGCAGACACTACAGTTATTATATCATACCTGTGTGAAAATGGGAATAAAACGTAGAGAGAAACTGAGAATGGCATGTGATGGGAATGGGAGCAGGGAAACGTCATATCGTCGGGGACGGAGCTTTGAGATGAACATGATCGGGAAAATTCATGGGATCGTCTGGGGACCGTGGACGCCGGTCCTGTTTTTGATGGTGGGCTTTGTATACAGTGTGCGGATCCGGTTCTTTCAGATTAGGAAGATCCCGGACTGGTGGAATGCGACGATCGGGAATCTTTTGCATGACAGGAGTGAGCACAGGGGATCATTCCGGTCGGCGTGTACGGCGCTGGCGGCCACGATCGGGACCGGGAATATCACAGGAGTCGCGGCGGCTGTGATCGCGGGCGGGCCTGGCGCTGTGTTCTGGATGTGGGTCTCCGCGTTCCTTGGAATGGCGACAGCCTACGGGGAGACAGTCCTGGGGATCCGGTACCGGGAAAAAGGTCGGGACGGCGGCTGGATCGCGGGGCCGATGATGTATCTGGAAAAACGGCTGGGATGTTTATGGGCGGCAGTTCTGTACGGATCGTTCTGCATTCCGGCGGCATTCGGGATGGGCAGCATGGTGCAGGCCAACGCGATCGCGGAGACCGTATCCTATGTGTACGGGATCCCGGAGGCGGCGGTGGGCGTGATCGTTGTGACTCTCGCCGGGAGTGTGCTGGCGGGCGGCGGAAAGCGGATCTTTCTCGCGGCGGAGCGGCTTGTCCCATTGTCCGCCGGGATCTACACGGCGGCAGCGCTGGCGGTGATCGTTTTGTATGCAGGACGTATTCCGGGAGTCTTTTTGGCGATCATGGCGGATGCTTTTTCGTTCCGCAGTGCAGTGGGCGGGATCGCGGGGTACGGGATCTCGCAATGTGTCAGCTACGGGATCGCGCGGGGCGTGTTCTCAAATGAAGCCGGACTCGGAAGTCTTGCGGTCTTAAACGGAAGTGCGGAGACGGCGGCGGAGGAGATCCAGGGGCAGTGGGCGATCTTTGAGGTGTTTTTTGATACGATCGTGAGCTGCACACTGACGGCGCTCGTGATCCTCTGTGTGGCGGGCAGAGGGGCGGCTTCGGAGTCTGGCGCGGAAAACGGGGCGTCGCTCACGAGTCTCTGCTTCTTTACGGCGCTTGGAAGTCCGGGCGGGTATCTGGTGGCAGTCTGTGTGGTCCTGTTTGCATTTTCCACGATCATCGCCTGGTATTATATGGGGCGGCAGGCGGCGGAGTATCTTGGAGGGAAGATATCGGGCAGGATTCCGGCAATTTATACGGCGGGATATCTTCTGGCGGCGTTTCTGGGGTGCCTTGGGGCGATGGAGACGGTGTGGCAGGTGACAGATATCTTTAACGGGCTCATGGCGGTGCCAAATCTGGCGGCGCTGGTTTTGCTTGTTGGGGAGATTGATGCGCCGGGAGAGAAGGAGCGGGATACGGGAAAGCGTGAGACGGCGGAATAAATACCGTGGTCGGCCGTGGGGCACAGCGGGAAGAGATGCTTTGGGTGAAAATAAGGGATTTCAGGTGTTCATATCTTGTTCAAAAAGTTTTCAAATTTCTTTTACACAATTCACACGATTTCTTCATGTTTTATGGATATCATATAACCATAAACAGAAAGACATCTGATACAGATGCTGCTTATAAGATTTTTTTCATAATACTCGAGCTGATAAGTGATTATCAGCTCTCCTCCCTTTTTCAAATAATCATTTTGTAGAAGAAAAGCACTCGGCGGGGTGCTTTTTTTCGTGTGTCGGCAAATCTTGAAAAATCCCGGAAAGTTTTAGTATAATGAAAGCATATTTCGTAAGAAAAACAAGACATCATATGTTCATATAAAGGAGAACGGACCGAATGGAAGAAAAGGTTTATGAATATTTAAAGGCGCTTGTGGCAGTTCCAGGAATTTCTGATACGGATGATGAGAAGATGGCGGCGGAAAGGATCGGGGAGATCTTAAAAGCGCAGTCGTATTTTCAGGTTTATCCGGAGAATTTTGGAGAGATCATGATCCTGGGGGATGCGAAAAAGCGTCCGCTGGTGTATGGACTGGTGCGGGGGAATAAGAGTTCCGGGCGGACGGTCATTTTTACCGGTCATTATGATGTGGTCGGTGTGGAGGACTATGGTCCGTTGAAACCGCTGGCGTTTTCGATGGAGGAGCTGAAGGCGGCGTTTGAAAGGGAGTACAGTGAGCGGATGAGCCGCAGGATGGCTGAGGTCCGGAGTTGTGAAGATGCGGGCGAAATGCACGGGAGAGAGGGCAGCAGTGCTGCAACGCTGCGTGCGGGTTCAGCGCATGATCCGGAGGAGGATTTCTGGAAGGATGTTGTGTCAGGGGAGTGGATCTTCGGGCGCGGTGCGGCGGATATGAAGGGCGGACTGGCGGCAGGTCTTGCAGTTCTTGACGAGATCGGAGAGCAGGTTCTTGACGGGACGGACAGATTGAATGGAAATATCCTGTTTCTGGCTGTGCCGGATGAGGAATCTTATTCGGCCGGTATGAGAGGTGCGGCAGGATTTCTCATGGATCTCAGGGAGCGGGAAGGACTTTCCTATGATCTTCTGATCGATCTTGAGCCGATGAGCCGGGATGAGGAAGGTCAGGAGGTATTTCTCGGATCGGTCGGGAAATGTATGCCGGTGGTCCTTGTACAGGGCAGGACGGCCCATGTGAGCAGATGTTTTGATGGGATCAATGCGGTCGGCGTTCTGGGGCGGATGTTTGAGAAGACGGAGCTCTCAGCGGAGTTTGCCGAGACGTTCGACGGGGAGGTCTGCATGCCGCCCACATGGCTGAATTTCCGTGACAGGAAGCGGGAGTATGATGTGTCAGTCCCGGCCAGGGCCGCCGGATATCTGAACGTTCTGAGCTTTAGGTCGGGGCCGGAGGAGATCATCGAAAAGCTTCGGGAGTGCGGGTATGAAGCATTTTCCGGGTATATCGATAAGATGGAAGAAGAGCGGAAAAAACTGGAAGAGAAGCTGTGCGGAAGGCGAATCCTTAGAACAGAAAATGTTCCAGAAGATATTGAAAGGACAGCAGGCGGACAGGAAAAAAAGCAGGATTTTGAAGTGCTCTCTTTTGCGGAACTTGCGGAACGCTGCCGGGAAAAGGATTCCGATGGATTTGAAAGATTTTTCCGGGAACAGAAAACCCAGATGGAGCAGAAGATCCAAAACGGAGAAACAAATTATCCGCAGGCGACGATCGAGCTGATGACCGAAGTTCTGGACTGGTCGGGGATCACGACACCTTTGATGGTACTTGGGTTTGCGCCGCCACTTTATCCTGCCTACCACAGCGACCAGATGGCGGGAAAAGAGGGCGTCGGGAGTTTTCTGTTCCGGAAGATCAAAAAGGTATCGGAAAATGCCGGCTGCCCGGTGAAGAAAGTCCACTATTTTACGGGAATTTCCGATCTGAGCTATTGTGGTGTCTGCGGGGAAATGGATTTTTCCGGTTATGCGTCGGAGACTCCACTGTGGGGAGACGGTTACCGGGTCGATTTCAAGGAGATCGGGAAGTTGAATATCCCGGCGGTCCTCCTTGGCCCATGGGGAAAGGACATCCACAGACGGACAGAGCGCGTGAACCGAAAGAGTCTTCTTGTGGAGCTGCCGGAGATTTTGCTGGAGCTTACTGAGACAGCAGTGTGAACGGATCTGCAGATCAGAAACCTCCTGACTGCAGACTCGTGACAGAAGACCGGTGGAGAAAGACCAGGAAAAATAAAGGATTTGTCTAAAAACTGTAAGAGAAAAGATAAGATACTTCCATAGTTTTCTGCTATACTCCTTCATATAAGATGATACAGGGCAGGGAAGGTGAAATGGAGAGCTCCGGACCCCTGAGTAAGGACCATGTACATAAAAAGCCGGGAATTTATTCGTCAGGCGGACGTTTGGAGAAGAGGAGGAATCAGTATGAAAAAAAGAATGTTGACAGCGATCGGATTATCAGCCATGATGGCAGTTTCTCTTGCGGGATGCAGCACGAGTGTATCGGTGCCGGATACGGTGAGAGTTGAGAACGTGGGAGACAGCTCGGACGGAAAGATCACGATGGACAGCAGCGAGACCGTGAAGATCGTCCCGGACATGGCAAAGATCGTGTTCGCGGTGACGAGTGAGGCACAGAAGGCGGATGAGTGCCAGCAGAAGAATACGGAAGCTCTGAACTCTCTGACTGAATATCTGAAAGGACAGGGGATCGACGAAAAATCGATCACGACATCCGGGTACAGCCTGAATCCGCGGTATGACTGGAGTTCCGATACAAGAAAACTCATCGGATATGAGATGCAGACGGAAGTGACTGTCTCCGACGTGACGGTGGAGCAGGTTGGGACGCTGCTTTCTGGCGGAGTCAACGCCGGTGCAAATGAGATCTATTCCGTATCCTACTATTCCAGCGGATATGATGATGCGTATGCGGAAGCGTTAAAGAAAGCGGTCGAGCTGGCGAGAACAAAAGCACAGGCGCTCGCAGAGGCCAGCGGACGGACACTCGGAGATGTGGTCAGCATCGAGGAATATTCGGACAACCAGTACGGCAGATACATAGACGGCGGCGTGAACCTGCAGAAAGAAAGTGTGTCGATGGCAGCAGGAGCAGAGAATGCGGTTGAGGACATGAACGTGATGCCGGGAGAGATGGAAGTTGATGCGAATATCAAGATCGTGTTCTCCATGGTTGATTAAGAAGTAGTGTATTGGTGAGGGTACGCGGTGAGCATCCGATCAGGAGCACTCGGTAATTCAGGAAAGCTTCCGCTAAGCCTTCGTGTGACTGCTAAAGGCCGCGGGCTAAGAGGAACCAGATCCCTGAATTAAGGCGCTCCTGATCGGAGTCTCACCGCTGCTGTATGGCATAGAGATAAAATGTTGCCATGAAAAATTGTGGACATCCGGGGCCATGCCCTGTATAATATAGGGTAATCGGCAGCCGGAAGATTCCTGGACGGCTGCAGCAAAAAAAGAATGAAGACGCAGCCAGCGGAAGAAGAAAATCTGTTTTCTGAGCCAGCGGTCGTGTCTGAGGAAAAAGGAGAAAGACAATGGCAGAAAAGAAAAATCCGGTCATTACCATCGAAATGACAAACGGCGATATCATCAAAGCTGAGCTTTACCCGGACGTTGCTCCGAATACGGTAAATAACTTTTTAAGTCTTGTAAATAAGGGATTCTATAACGGACTGATCTTCCACCGCGTGATCAAAGGCTTCATGATCCAGGGCGGATGCCCGGACGGCAACGGAATGGGCGGCCCGGGATACTGCATCAAGGGAGAGTTCTCCCACAACGGTTTCCAGAATGATCTGGCACATACCGAGGGCGTTCTCTCTATGGCCCGCGCGATGAACCCGAACTCCGCAGGTTCCCAGTTCTTCATCATGCACAAGGATGCTCCGTACTTAAACGGTGAGTATGCGGCATTCGGTCAGGTTATCGACGGTATGGACATCGTCAACAAGATCGCTGAGGTCCGCACCGATTACAGCGACCGCCCGATGAAGGAACAGAAAATCAAATCCATCACAGCAGAGACCTTCGGCGTAGAGTATCCGGAACCGGAGAAGTGCTGATAAAAAAGGAGTGAGGCCATGCAGGAGATCCGTTACGCAATGGTAGACGGTGAAAAAGTTCCTGTTCTGATCTCAGATGAAAACGAGGCTCTCCAGGCGGCGAAAGCTGCAAGGAGAGCCATTGTTGGATTATGGAGAGAAGACGGGAAGGAAAATGAATGGTGTGCGGACACATTGATCACAGATGTCGAGGATGCAGATGAAGAGTTTCTGGAGCGGATCGCAAGGCGCCATCTGGGACTGCCCTGGACGATCTGTGAGACGGAGCGGCTCATTCTCCGTGAGATCGCGGAGCGCGACTATGAGGAGATCGTGAAAAATCATGTCGATGACGGTCTGGATACGGCGGAGAAGATCGCTGGATACACGAAGCGCCACTACGAAGTGTTTGAGTTTGGATTCTGGGCGGTCGAGGAAAAAAAGAGCGGAAACCTCGCCGGTGTTGTGGGATTCCGGATCCCGCAGGATGATGCGGCCGGGGATGTGGAAGACTGGCTTTTGTCTTTTGACGATGAAAATATCCTGGATGACACGCTGGAACTCGGATACCATATCTTTCCGGAATATCGGAGACAGGGGTATGCGAAAGAGGCATGTCTGGCGGCTGTTGAATATGCGAAAGAGGAATTCGGAACAGTTCAGTTTCTCGCACGGATCGAAAAGGATAATATCGTGTCGAAGAAGGTGGCGGAGAGACTTGGATTCGTGAGGGCGGCGTGAGGAACCACGCCTGCGATCGAGGCATGCTGCGGATGAGCCGGGGCAGAAAATAGGAAAAAAAGTCATTTATTTCTCTCAGATTTCTCTTGTCAAATGGTGTCATCATCGTGTATATTAAACATTGTATACAAACAACATAAATACAATGTGTAAGCCTGTTTCGGCAGAAATTTGATCCGGATGGCGCCTTTTTTGCGATGAATGGAGCGTAAGCGAAGATCTGCGAGCGTGAGAGGCGGCATGATCCGGATCACACACATGGAAAATAGAAGGTGACAAGATGAAAGACCATTTAGAGCTGAAAGCCTACGCAAAGATCAACCTTGGGCTGGATGTGGTCCGGAAGAGAGAGGACGGTTATCACGAAGTCCGCATGATCATGCAGACCGTGAATCTGTATGACCGGATCGACATGGACCGGACGGAGGACGGCGTGATCAAGACGGAGACGAACCTTCCGTTCGTGCCGGACGGGGAAGGAAACCTTGCGTGGCGCGCGGCAAAGCTTCTTTTAGATGAGGCAGGGATCAAAGACGGCGTGACCATCAGGATCCGCAAATATATCCCGGTGGCGGCGGGCATGGCCGGCGGAAGTACCGATGCGGCAGCTGTTTTAGTCGGCGTGAACCGGATGTTTGATCTCGGATTTACGAAGAAGGAACTCATGGAGCGGGGCGTAAAGCTCGGTGCGGATGTCCCGTACTGCATCATGCGCGGAACGGCGCTTTCCGAGGGGATCGGCGAGATCTTAACGGAGCTCCCGCCATCCCCGAAGTGCCATCTCGTGATCGCAAAGCCGCAGATCTCCGTCTCGACGAAAGCTGTGTACGGAAAACTGCGGGTAAATGAGCTTGCACCGGAGGAACATCCGGATATCGACGGAATGACTGAGGCGATCAGAAACGGCGACCTTGACGGCGTGATCAGCCGTCTTGGAAATGTCCTCGAGACTGTGACGATCCCGGATCACCCGGAGATCGCAAGGATCAAGAGTATGATGATGGAGAACGGCGCCTGCGGTTCCCTGATGAGCGGCAGCGGTCCTACCGTGTTCGGTATCTATAAGGACAGGGAACTCGCGGAAAAGACCTTCCAGGCGCTTAAAGAGGCGGATGACGGGCGTCTGACCCGCCAGGTGTACCTGACTGAATTCTACAACCGGAAGAAAGCCAGATAGAGGAGTAAAGACACGATGACAAATCATTTTGAAGTAAATATGGATGAATATCTGCCGCTCAGGGATGTCGTATTCAAGACCCTGCGTCAGGCAATCTTAAAAGGAGAACTGGAACCGGGCGAGCGCCTGATGGAGATCCAGCTTGCGGAGCGGCTTGGCGTGAGCCGTACCCCGATCCGTGAGGCGATCCGGAAACTGGAGCTGGAAGGTCTGGTCCTCATGATCCCGAGAAAGGGAGCGGAGGTTGCAAAGATCTCCGAGAGCAATCTTCGGGATGTCCTGGAGGTGCGCCGTTCTTTAGAGGAGCTTGCGATCGATCTCGCATGCCAGAGGATCACCGAGGAAGAGCTTGATGAGTTAAACAAAGCGGAAGTTGACTTCAAGGCTGCGATCGAGAATGGAGATGCGATGCAGATCGCCCAGACAGATGAGAGCTTCCATGAGATCATCTACAACAGCACGAAGAATCAGAAGCTGGTGCAGATCTTAAATAACCTGAGAGAGCAGATGTACCGCTACCGCCTGGAGTATATCAAGGATGCGGACAAGCGCCAGATCCTCATGGTGGAGCATGAACACATTTTAAAGGCACTGACACTGCGCCATATCCAGGAGGCGAAGATGGCTGTGCGGGAACACATCGATAATCAGGAGATCACGATTCTCAAGAATCTGAAGGAGCAGGAAAATGACATTCAAAGAAAAGTACCAGGCAGGAGAAATTGAATTTGAAGCGATCGACGACTATGTCGATGAGTGGAACAACAGTGACGATGAGCGGACTCTGGCGAAATTCCTCGGTCTCAACGCGGACGAAGAGGACGCGTGGATCGATGATGGGGATGAGGCTCTGAAGGAGATGCTGGACGCAGGAAAGCAGTAGGCAGCTGCGTGAAGCATGAAATAATGTTTTTTGACGGTATTTTGCCTGCTGTGAGGCGGAAAGTATTATAATCTGGAATATCATTTGCCCGCAGTTCAGAAATGGTTATTTTTCACGGGTAGGAATTTTCTGAACTGAAAATTCCGTATGATACCGTTATGGCCGCGGATTTTGCCGATTTGGAATGCGAAGCATCGGCAAAATCCTGTTACAGTGCGCGGGCATGGAGTGACCGTGTACTGTAACCAGAAATGTCAGCTGTCTGCGGGCAATTCATAAAGAAGACAGCATGTTCAGCTGTGAAAAAACATGATCAGGCCGCAGGGCCGTACAATATCGGGAAAGGGGATATCTTCATGACGACAGTTACACTTGGAAAGACCGGGATCACGGTCAACAAGAACGGATTCGGTGCGCTTCCGATCCAGAGGATCACGAAGGAAGAGGCGGCAAAGCTTTTAAGAAAGGCGTACGACGGCGGAATTACATATTTCGATACGGCGAGAGCTTACTCCGACAGTGAGGAGAAGATCGGTTATGCGCTCAGTGATGTCAGAAACCATATCTATCTCGCAACAAAGACCGCGGCAAAAACAGCGGATGAATTCTGGAAAGATCTTGAGACCAGCCTGCGTCTGTTAAAGACGGACTGCATCGATGTATATCAGTTCCACAACCCGGCAGTCTGTCCGAAGCCGGGCGATGAATCCGGCCTTTACGATGCGGCATTAAAAGCGAGAGAACAGGGAAAGATCCGTTTCATCAGTATCACGAACCATCGTCTCGCGGTCGCAAACGAGGCGGTCGATTCCGGCCTTTACGCGACCTTACAGTTCCCGTTCTGCTATCTCTGCAGCGACGCGGATCTGGCGCTCATGGAGAAATGTAAGAAGGCGGACATGGGCTTTATCGCGATGAAAGCGCTGTCTGGCGGTCTGATCAACAACTCGAAAGCGGCTTATGCATTCCAGGCACAGTACGACAGTGTGCTCCCGATCTGGGGTGTCCAGAAGGAGAGCGAACTCGATGAATTCTTAAGCTACATCGACAATCCGCCGGTGATGGATGACGAGATCCGCGCCCTGATCGAGAATGACAGAAAGCAGCTGTTCGGCAGCTTCTGCCGTGCCTGCGGCTACTGCATGCCATGCCCGGCCGGCATCGAGATCAACACCTGTGCGAGAATGTCTCTTCTTCTCAGAAGATCCCCGTCCCACCTCCAGCTCACACCGGAAGTCCAGGCGAAGATGATGAAGATCAAAGACTGTCTCCACTGCGGCCACTGCATGAGCAAATGCCCGTATGGACTGAATACACCGGAGTTGCTGCAGAGAAACCTGAAGGATTATGAGGAGATCCTTGCGGGAAAGGAGATTTTGCCGGGAAATTTCTAGGACAAATAAGAAATGATCTGCATATTCGGAACTTACATATGCAAATTTTGCACATTCGAAAAGTGAAATGTGCAAAAAAGAAAAAGGCTTTTTGGAGAACAATCTCTGAAAAGCCTTTTTTTGCAAAAAAATTGGAAATAATGACAATAAATGACATCGATGACAATTTTTGTCCATATAAGATGCTATAATAACAGTATCATGATTCCTCGAATACAAGAAACTTCTGAGCCTCGACATGCAGGGCATCGGCGATATCGAAGAGGGTATCTAAAGACAGTGCCTTGGAAATATTCGGCGCTTCGAGGTGCCCGATGTAAGCGGGAGTCAGTCCGACCTGTTCAGCAAGCTCTTCCTGGGTGAGACCACGGAGCTTGCGGTAATAGGCGATCTTCAGGCCAATTTGGCGATATTTTTCAGTGTGAATCGATTTCATGAATTTTCCTCCGAATATATTTATGATAGCGAATCACGACAAAAATTGACATGAGCTGAAAAATATAATATTATAACTAACAGATAGTATTATATGCTTATAAAGCCATAGAATGCATGGGAGGGAGTATGAACAGTACAACAGGTAAGTCAGACCGTCTGCTTCAGATCTATTCCAGACTTGTGAACGGAGAAGTCCTGTCAAAAAAGGAAATGGCGGACAAGTTTCATATCACTGAGCGCAGCGTTCAGCGAGACGTGGAAGCTCTGAGGTGCTTTTTTCAGGAACAGGGCCTAAACCAGAATGTCATCCACGACCGGAAAGCCGGCGGATACCGTCTGCAGCGGGAGGAAAAACCTCTGTTAAATAACGGGGAGATCCTGGCTGTGTGCAAGATCCTTCTGGAAAGCCGCTCCATGAGGAGAGAGGAAATGTTTCCGATCCTCGAAAAACTGACAGCAAGCTGTGTCCCGCAAAAGAGCAGGGCAGCAGTTGACTCACTCATATCTAACGAAAAATTTCACTACATCGAACCACATCACGGAAAATTCATCATCCCCGGCCTCTGGGACATCGCGCAGGCCGTACAGAATCACTATGTCATGGAGATCAAGTACGAGCGAATGAAAGAGCCCAGATTTGTCAAGAGGACCATCGAGCCGGTTGGGATCCTGTTCTCGGAGTACTATTTTTATCTGGCGGCATTCCTGCGGAATATCGACCGGGAAAAGGAATTCACTAATAAAGATGATATCTACCCAACCATCTACCGGATCGACCGCATCAAGTCCTTTAAAATCACCGACGAACATTTTAATGTGCCGTATAAAGACCGCTTCGAGGAAGGAGAATTCCGGAAACGGGTGCAGTTTATGTATGGCGGGAAGTTGAAGAAAATCCGGTTTAAGTATACGGGGATGTCGGTGGAGGCGATACTGGACCGGCTGCCGACGGCGAAGGTGATTAGAGATGGCGAGGGTGGCAAGGTGATTGAGGCGGAGGTGTTTGGTGGTGATGGGGTGGATATGTGGTTGAAGGGGCAGGGGAGTGCAGTGGAAATGATCAGCGAATAAAATGGCTGCGAGCAGAAAACGGGAGGAGAATTATAATGTTCTTTTCGGATGCAAAGAATCAGATGGAAGAGAAATTGGAGCAGGAGAGAAAAGAGTATCAGAAGGTCTTTCAGGAGACGTTGAGCCACTGTGAAGTGTTGTGCGAAGTCAGAAAAGGGGCGGTAGCAACGCTCCATAGTTGTGAAGAGTACATACAGGCTATATCGAATCGTCCATATGAGTACGATTTAAAAAGCAAAAAAATAAATCAGGATTATCAGAAATTTGAAAAACAGCTCAAAAAATATAAATACAAATCACCTCGGAATAAATCTGGAATGATGTTAGGAAGGAGTACTGCCGCAGGAGCAGGAGTTGCGCTGCTTGGACCTAATGTAGCATTGGCAGCAGCAACTACATTTGGTACAGCATCAACCGGAGCCGCAATCAGCTCTCTTAGTGGGGCTGCTGCTGCAAATGCTGCGCTTGCATGGCTGGGAGGTGGGGCATTGACAGTTGGTGGGGCTGGTGTCGTAGGTGGACAAGCACTTCTTGCGCTGGCAGGTCCAGTTGGTATTGCGATAGGAATCAGCGGTGCTGTAGCGGCGGGAGTTAAGATGGTTTCAGATAATAAAAAGAAAGCACAGAATGCAGAAGTGGAGATTACGAAGATGAGAATAGATATGACGCGGCTGCAGGGCATTCAGAAGAGAGTGGATGTGCTCAAAATTGAAACTGAAAAACTCGATCAGACGGTAAAAAGAGAATTAACTGAACTGCAAAAAATGAAAGCCCAGGATTATAGCAGATTTTCTAATCGGGAAGTTCTCAAATTGCAAACGATGATAAATAATTCACAGTCACTTGCAGTGAGAATAAATGAGTTAATTCCAATAAGCAGATAGGCAGAGTATATGGTGTAGAAGAGGTGATATGATGCAGAAACAGATTTCAGATTCACGTTATTGTACGAGTGTAGCGGAATTAAATGTACAGATGGACTGGTGTGATAAATATGAATTTGGTTTAGCAGCATTTTGCGGTGCGATGGCTGGATTCATTGATGTTTTCTTTGTGCAGATGCCGGGCAGAAAATCAGCGCTTAACCAGTTAACAGATCACCAGGTGGATACCTTGGTAAAGAAATTTGCGAAGTTCTCTGGGTGGAACCCCAAAGATGGGAATGAGAACAGTATAGCTTCCGCTATTGGTTTTCTGGAGAGGACATATAAAGTCAATTATGATCAGAAAAATATGGAAGAAGTGGGAAGAAAATTCCCGATTTCCCCTCAAAATCATCATCTCAAATCGTTGGCACATTCACCGGATATTGTGGGATTATTTTTCTCGATTTTAGATCAGTTTCAGAATAAAGCAAGTTATGTTTCAAATGGACGTCTGATTCGCATTGATACTCAGGACGGGAATTTTGAGTTACGAGGTGGAAATTTTGCCGCAAAGCTCTTTGCCGGTTTTACGAACTGGCTGGGACATATTATGTCAGATGCAGCAGGAAGTACAGGAAGCCGAGGCAGCGGAGGACGCGGAAGCGGCGTACCTATGCCGTTTATGGAACTGACTCAGTTTTGTAAATTTGGAAGATTTCAGGTAGGAAAGGATCGGCAGACATTCGCAGAAGTTATGGCTAGAACATTCCAGCAGGGATATGATGCAAGGTTTGGCGCTGCAACTGCGATTCCGGTAGTGTTCCAGCAATTAGCGACCAGTGCATGTTGGGCTATCAAACGCCATTTAGTGGATAAAAAACGATGGGAAGACTGCATACCATCTAATACATACGGCAGCTTCCGAATGATGCAGTTGGTTTCTAATGGAACACTTTGTCTGATTGACGTTGGGGATGCAGCGCTTAGAAGCGGTGGAAATGCATTGACATTCTGTCTGCATTTTAACTTTGCGGCGTCATTACGACTGTCTTATCTTGTACTGAGAGAAATTAATGTCCGTGTTGGAGCTGTGCTGGATCAGAAGATTGCTAAATTCTATAAGGACATTATGGCAGCTTCAAAAGGTGAAGAAAAAGAATATCTGCGCCAGATGGAGATACGCCTGCAGCAGAATCAGATCAGACTTAATGAAATATATGTGGCCTACTGTGAAAGTGTGGAGGCAGAGTATCGCTATTTTTTGGTACAGATGAGGACGATTGACAGTAGGATGGCGAGCCAGAAGAGAAAGGCAGATGCATCTACTAAACTGGTGGAGACAGATGGAGTGGAACATGATAAGATTATGCATTCACCTGAAGAGATGGATGAAACATTTGGAGAACGAGAAGGAAAAAATGGTTTGAAAAATTTTTTCAAAGGGAGAAATTAACATGGTGGATGATAAATTAGCACAACTGAATGTTTTAATTATTGGTAAGACTGGGGTTGGAAAAAGTACCTTAGTTAATAGCATATTCGGAGAAAGTATAACAGAAGAAGGGCTTGGAAAACCAGTCACACAAAAGATTCATAAGATTGAAAAAATGGGAATGCCAATTTCGATTTATGATACACCAGGTCTGGAATTAGGCGGAAATAATTCTGCAGATAATCTTCTTAAAGAAATGGTTAAATTGGTTAGGACATGTAACACTAGCGGTGATCAGAGTCAAATGATTCATTGTGTTTGCTATTGTATAAATACCCTTTTGAGTAAGATAGAACCGGCAGAACTTGAATTCTTGAAAAATTTTATAGAAAAAACTAAAAAATATAATATCCCGATAATTGTGGTTCTTACACAGGCACTTCAAAAAAATTGTGTAACAGAACTAAAGCGAGAAATTGAACAGGAAAAGCTTTCAATCGTACAGGTTATACCGGTTTTGGCGAAAGATTATCATGTTGATGGGCAAGGGATAATTAAAGCTTTTGGAGTAGATAAACTAATAGATATAATGTTTAGTGTTTTGCCAGATGATCAAAAGGATACGTTTGCAGCGATTCAGATGTCCAATCTAGATTTAAAACAAAAGGCGGCATATAAAGCAGTTAAAATCGCAGCTGCAGCAGCTGCTACGACAGGTGCGGTCCCAATTCCATTTTCAGACGCTGCACTTTTAATACCTACACAGGTAACAATGTTGATGCATATCACTACAATTTTTCATATTCCGATTCAAAAAGCAGCATTAACAACTATTGCAACAATGGCAATAGGTACAATGGGGACAACATTTATTGGAAAAACAGTGGTGTCTAATATTTTTAAAATGATTCCAGGAATAGGAACAGTGACTGGTGGTGCAATTTCTGCAACGACAGCAGCATTTTTAACTACAGCATTAGGAAATGCATATATTAAAATTTTGATAAAAATTAGTAAAGGTGAAATGCGGGTAAGTGATTTAACAACCAAAGAAGGACAGAAAATTTTGAAACAAGAACTAAATACACAATTAAGGGAAAAAAGAGATAGATAATATTGAAAAAGGAGAAAGAGACTTTGTTTAGAAAAAAGTTATTACTGGAGGAATTAGTATGGAAGACAAGGAGAAAGAATTTTTTGAAAATCTTATAAAAGCAGAGGTGGAAAACACTGTGAAGATATCTATGAATACACAGCTTATGCCCAAAATAGAAGAACTAAAAAATTTAATTCAAACGCAAAAAAGAAAGAGATTAGCAGAGAGAATAACCAACAGAGTGATATGTACCATAGGAATAATATTTGCAATACCTAGATTAATTTCAGTGTTATCTGAAAAGCTATATACAACATCTCTAAAAAAACCTATTTTTGATGAGGATTGGACATCTGAATATGTAAAAGTTAAAAGAACTAAAGGGAAGGAGCACAATGACAATGGCTGATTCATATGAGAATCTAGAGATACTGCAGGATATAGGAAATAAAATAAAGGATGAATATAGTAACTTTACGACTTTAAATATTGTGATAATTGGTAAAACAGGCGTTGGAAAGAGTACACTTATTAATACTATTTTTGGTCAGAAATTAGCAGAGACGGGCATAGGAAAACCTGTTACACAAGCTATTAGAAAAATTGAAAAGAAAGATATTCCATTAGTTCTTTACGATACACCAGGGATGGAATTAAAGGGAGATAATACGGCCCAAAATCTATTGGATGATGTTGTTGATTTGATTAATAATGGAACTGAGACAGGAGATGTAAATCAGGCAATCCATTGTGTATGGTATTGTATTAACGCATCATCCGGGCGTATTGAACCAACGGAAATTCAATTTTTGAGAGACCTTGCAATAAAAACAAAATACTGTAATGTTCCTCTTGTTGTTATTTTGACAAAATCCATTTTAAAGGAAAATGTGAAACAAATAAAAGAAGAAATTGAAAAGGAAAATTTACCAATTAAAAAAATCATCCCGGTACTATCGGAAAATTTTCCAACTGATGGTGGAATGGAAATAAAAGCACATGGCATAGAGCAACTCGCATGGGAAATGAATGATATTCTTCCTGACTATGTGAAAGCAACTTTTATATCCATTCAGGATGCTAGCATAGCGCTTAAACAAGAAAAAGCAAGGATAGTTATCAAAAGTACAGTCATAACGGTAATGGCGATAGGAGGTTTGCCTATACCTACTTCTGATGCTCCGCTTATTATGACCGCACAGATGGATATGATAGCAAAAATCACAGCAGCATTTGGCTTAAGAATTGAGAAAGAAAAGTATATGACTATTATCTATGCAATTCTTGGAACAACTGGAGCAACGAGTGCAGGAAAAAAAATAGTGAGTAATATTTTTAAAATGATTCCGGGAGTTGGAACGATTGCAGGTGGTGCAATTTCAGCAGCAACAGCAGCAACGTTAACAACTGCTCTTGGTGAAACATATATTGTTATCTTAGGCCAAATCGCAAAGGGAAAAATTAGTCTTGCGGATTTATCTACTAAAAAAGTTCAGAGAGAAATGCAGCATGAATTTAAAGCTCAAATGAAAAAAGCATCAAAATTAGCTATATAAATAGCGATGGATAAAAACAAGAGAGCAATGATTATTTGATAGAGTTTGATCATTAGGGAATAGAGAGGAGATAAGTATGTCAGAATTCAATGTAGTTCTTGAAGGTGAATACAAAGGGAAAAAGATAAAAAAAGGATCATTTCTTGAGATCATTACTGAGGGGGAAAATTCGAAAATAAGCATCAATAAATCTAATGTGCAAGCTTATGATATTCTTGATGAGACAGATAAGAAAACTTACTCTGTCTGGAAAGGCATGTGGGGGAATATGATCGTTCCATTTTTAGGTTGGGCAGCAGGAATCGGCGGAAAGAAAAAAGAAGTTTATCTTGTTTCTATTAATTGGAGAGGTGGAAAAAAATCATTAATCTGTATCGAAAAAGGCTGGAAGGAAGCGTTAATTAGAGGCATGTTTTAGTAAAAATATGGTTTTAACAGAAAGAGATATAAGCTTTATTAAATAGCATGAAATATCTGCATAGAATGCTATGGAAGGAATAAATACCAGGGGGAATTGCTTATGAAAAAAGACAGCAAAAAATCCCGCAAACTCCAACGCGAAAAAGCAGAACGCTTGGCATTGGAAAGTGCAAAGGGAAAAGCATCACCGGATTCCAAGCGGGGCAGGAGAATCCATACATGTCCTCATTATACATTAGTTCCTAAGGCGTATGATTGCGAATGGAAATATTCCAAGGATCTTAGTCCTTATCCCTGGAACACACCGACACTGGATGGACCGTTGGAAGTTCCAAGGTGCATAGGAGTAGTGCTTCCGGGAATGAATGCTATAGGAGGAACACTGATTCATGTAGAGATTCCTATGTTGCATTTGAAGTATGCGAAATTCCGCGGAGTCATGAACAACTACATACGTCCTATTTCAGACACCGAATGCCAGTGCTCCCAGTGCCAAAAGAAATTCCCAATTGAGACGATGGAAATCCTGAAAGAGATGAAGGAACTTCAAGTGCAGCGGTATAAGTACCGGGATCTGGATAATGGATTGTGGGAAAATTATGAGGATAAAGAGATTCGGGAGAAGATTGAGGAGTTAGAGAAGAAAATTCCGCCGGTGCGTTACAGAAAACTGTCACCGATAGATTTTATTTATGTAGATGAAGAGTAATAATGGGTGTCAGAAATCAGTGATTAGCAGACTGATCTCTGGCATTCTCGTTTTATTTTATAAAAATTTTATCCTTTTTTATACTGGACACGCTTGAGGTTGAAGCGCAAAAAATCCATAATGAAATAAAAAAGGGGATAAAGACATGTATTTTGAAATAATTGATAAGTTGATAGCAAAATGCTTAAAGAAACTGGTGGATTGGCAGGACAATCAACGTATAAAAGATATAAAAAAGTGTCTATTAATGGAATATAGCATTGAAGATCAGAGACGATTGGACCGGAGAGATGCACGGGCAGAGGGAATAGAGATTGGAAAGCGAATGAAAATTCGTACAGAAGAGAATCGGTGGAAAGAAGAGGGACGAGAGATATATCGGATTTCCCTGATAATGAAGAAGGTAGAAAAAGACCAGTCATTGGAGCAGATTGCAGATGCGCTGGAGAGCTCTCCGAAAACGCTTGAGCCAATTTATAGTACTGTCTTATCAGCAATTCCGGATTATAATGATGCGGAAAAAATTTATGATTTTGTGAAGAGTAAAAGGAAAGAGAGGGCTTAGAAACAAGTATCCGAAAAGCGGAGCATATGATTAGACGTGCGATATGATAAATGGAGATGTTAAAAATGCCAACTTCGGGTATCACGAAAACCTTTATCGTATTAGGGAAAGAACAGACTGAAAAATTTGCGAATGCAATTGAAGATTCCTATCAGGAGTCTCTTCACCGTAAAGAAAGCCTCGATTTTGAAATCACATATTTACATGGAGCAGATGAGGTGAAAAGGTTCATGGAGAAGAGAAAGAAAAAATTATAATGCCAACAGCCGCTGTGGTCAAAGGAACTGACTATGGCGGCTGTTGACGTATAATAGAAATTTTTGGGTAAACTTTGAGAAATTGTTCAGCTTATAGCAGCATCGTCATATACACCGGCAAATAAAAAATCCCATTTTCTTCCTTCAGATCCCCAGTATGCAGCACATACGGAACAAGGAGCTGTTCATCATATTTGGCTTTAAATTTCTGAAGAGAAGAAATCGTATAATTTTTACTGGACTTCACCTCGATCGGTGAGATATTGTGGCGGTTGCTGGTCTTGCTTTTGGCGATCAGAAAGTCGATCTTCATACGGCTGGAGGCATCATCGCGGGATGCATTGTAGTAGAAATAGAGCTTATGACCGCTGGCGGCGAGCATCTGGGCGACGATATTTTCCATGAGGAGGGCTGTTCTGCCGTTTTCCTCTGTTTTCCACTGCATTAAAGAGTCATAGAGTTTTCTTTTCATATGGAAGCACCTCCGTAAACACGAAAACGAGATTTTTATATCAAGCATTATACACGAAAACAAGAATTTTCTAGAATTCAATTTACACAAAAACAAGATTTTAGATCAGCCGTGTGGAGATGTATTTATGGAACCATTAAAAAATTATACAGACCATTTTGACAGCAAAAAGAGGATAAGAAAAATTCACTCTGAAAAAGAGTTTGAATAAACGAAGCCAATAAACTCCCCCCGCAAATCCTCGTAAAAAGGCTCTGCGGGGGTAGTTGTCTTAGCCGGATAATCTTCCCGGCACGTTCATATGGTAAATCATAACAGATTTATTTATACAGTAACTTTCTGATAGGCTTCTGTCATATCGGTTCCGTCTTTGCGGATTCCGGCAAATAATGAGCCTGATATATTGTGCCATACGCTGAAGATCGCTCCGGGAAGCGTAGCCAGTGGATTGGCTGCAAAATTAGCGGCTGCAAGGGAAATGGCAAGTCCGCTGTTCTGCATTCCGACTTCAATTGCAATCGCGGTGGCTTTATTATATTCGATATGTAAAAGTTTTGCGGCGCCAAGTCCGATCCCCATTCCGCAGAGATTGTGAAGTGCCACAACTCCAAGCACGAGCAGACCACAGCTTATGATCTTCTCTGAATTGACAGAGACGATTCCGCTGATGATCATGACGATCGACACAACAGAAATCAGAGGTAGTACTTCTGATATTTTCTGGATCTGCTTTCCGAAGCAGCAATTGATCAGAATACCAAGAAGAACCGGAATCAGTACAACCTTCACGACAGAAATTACCATCGCAAGGAAAGATACTTCTACCCAGGCACCGGCAAGCAGATACACGAGTAATGGTGTCATCAGTGGAGCTGCAAGTGTGGAAGTAATCGTCATTCCAACCGAAAGCGCTACATCACCGCCGGCAATATATGTAATGACGTTGCTTGCTGTTCCGCCGGGACAACATCCCACCAGAATAACGCCAAGTGCAAGATCGGTCGGAAGCTGCATCAGCCCGCATAAGCCCCATGCCACAACAGGCATGATCGTGTATTGTGCAACAAATCCGATAACGATTTCTTTGGGTCTTGAAAAAACTCGTTTAAAATCTTCGATCTTAATGGTAAGTCCCATGCCGAACATGGCAACCCCTAAAAAGGTGGAGGTATATTTGGTTGTCCATGCGAATCCATCATGCCAGAAAAAAGCGATCACAGAGAAACAGATAATGATGATTCCAATATGCTTTGTAAGGAAAGAACTGGCTTTCCCAGCTTTTTTCATTAAGTGTTCCATTTCCTACACCTCGTAGCTGAAGTTGTCGATCAGTCTGGTCTTTCCGATATAGACTGCCATAGCGACCAGAACATCTTTTTCTACGCTTTCTACCGGCTGCATATCCAGTGCATCTACCATAGATACATAATCGATCTTTGCCAGAGGCTCCGCTTCAATGATCCCACGCATTTTTGCTAATACTTCTTCCGCCTTGATCCCCTTACAGATTGTATCCTGACCGGCTTTTACAGCTCTTGAAAGACAAAGAGCGGCTGTTCTTTCTTTTTCACTTAAATATGTATTTCTGGATGATTTGGCAAGACCGTCTTCCTCACGGATGATCGGGCATCCTACGATCTGGATATCAAAATTCAGATCCTGAACCATTTTGCGGATGATCGCCAACTGCTGTGCATCCTTCTGACCAAAATATGCTCTGTCAGGTGTGACAATGTTGAATAACTTGGAAACGACCGTACAAACACCTTTAAAATGAATGGGTCTTGTTTTACCGCACAGAGTATCGGATAAAGTATCAATGCTTACAAATGCATGCGGGTCATGGTACATATCTGTTGGTTCCGGATGAAAGATGACATCGGCTCCAAGGCTCTCACAGAGCTCACTGTCACGTTTGAAAGCTCTTGGATATGCTTCCAGATCTTCGGTCGGTCCAAACTGTGTCGGGTTTACAAAATCGGATACAACAACGATATCATTCTCTTCGCGGCACCGTTTGATCAGACTTGCATGTCCTTCGTGCAGGAAGCCCATTGTCGGCACAAGTCCGATGGTTTTTCCTTCCTTTTTCCAGTTCTTGATTAAAGCTCTTGTTTCCTGTACTGTTTTTGTTACCTGCATGATGTTCTCCTTTTAAAAATAAATTAGGAGATAGCCTCTTGTTCTGAATCCAACAAATTTCATTTTCATTTATAAGTTACAGTCAAGCTTATCGTTATGCCATATCTTTCAGTAATCCGTGCTTTTCATAGTTTGTAACACGGCTGATCTTATTCGCATCATCCACAAACACAACCTGCGGTTTATGTTCTTTGGCTTCTTCAGCCTCATATTGTGCATAACACATGATAATGATCTTGTCACCATTGCTTACGCATCTTGCCGCAGCACCATTCAGGCAGATCATTCCGCTTCCGCGTTTGCCGCAGATCGTATAAGTTTCAAACCGGCTTCCGCTGTTCACATCCACGATCTGAACTTTTTCATATTCCATAATTCCTGCTGCTTCCAGCAGCTCTTCATCGACAGTAATACTTCCGACATAATCCAGTTCGGCCTGTACTACGGTAGCACGATGAATTTTTCCTTTTAACATCTCAACAGTCATTTCTTATTGGTCTCCTTATAAAAAAAGCATTCGTCAAGGCATACTTGTCCCTGCAAATGCTTTTGCTATTCTTCGTATTCCCTGAGTCTTATTTTATGTCCTGATAAATATAAGCTTGATTTCCACCGGTTCCGGCGGGGTAACTTTTCAATATGAAATTGTTGTGATTCAGTCAGAGTATAGTTTTGTAGTATTCCAAATACTATCTCCGCGGGTATTATGACATTTTAGAAAAGGAATGTCGATACGAAGATGGAAATGAACGGTAACCAGTCAGCGCAGCAAGTGTACAGATCTGTTCACAGTTACAAAGAAGCTATCTTGTGACATAAGCCTTCAACAGCTCGAAGGTATTGCGAACTCCGTCCATATGGGAGCGTTCGTAATTATGGGAAGCATAGACTCCAGGGCCGATGAGACCGTGACGGATATCATATCCGGCGCGCAGGGTAGTCTCCACATCGGAGCCATAATGAGGGTAAATATCAATGGCATAATCCAGCTTTTTCTCCTTTGCAAGGTTGGAAAGAGCCGTGATCAGATCATAGTTATAAGGGCCACCGGAATCTTTGGCACAGATCGAAACCATCCGTTCGGTGCAGCCAAGGTCGCTGCCGACACAACCCATATCGACAGAAATCATCTCCTCTGTATCATCCGGTACGACACTTCCGCCGTGCCCTACTTCTTCATATACTGTAAATAATAAAGAAACCTTGCGGTTCAGCTTCCAGGCATCTTCGCGTACTGCTCTGGCGAGACCCAGCAGGATAGCGGCGGAAAGCTTGTCATCAAGAAAACGGCTTTTGATGTATCCGCTTTCTGTCACAACCGTGCGCGGGTCCATGGCGATGATGTCACCGGTCTGGATCCCAAGTGCCAGAGTATCCTGATCGGAAGCGACATTTTCATCCAGCAGGATCTCCATATTTTCTTCGATCAGCTCGGTCTTCTGATCGGCAACGTGGGAAGAAGGCTCCTTGTTCAGCACTACACCGGTGTAAACTCTGCCGTCACGGGTGTGAATGGTGCAGTTCTCGCCGTCCGCCGTGGACCACTGATGACCTCCGATGGTTGTGGGCCGCAGACGTCCGTTTTCCTTGATGGAGCGAACCATAGCTCCCAGTGTATCAACATGGGCTGCCAGTACCAGAGGAGAGCCGGAACCACCCAGGGTAACGAATACGTTCCCCTTATTGCTGCGCTCCGGGGAATACCCCAGAGAAGATAATTCGGACAACAGGTAATCAGTCACTTTTGCTGTAAAGCTGGACGGACTCGGGATAGAAGTTAAGGTGTATAACTGCTCTTTGATAAAATTCATATGAGAGTTCATGTCTATATTCCTCCTGAAGGATATTTCTGATTACTATTGTAGCGAACCGGAGAAGAAAGGTCAACAAAGGATCTGACGAAAAGAAGAATGATCCAGCTACCGGACGAAAACGATATTTTTGACAAGATACTTGTAAAAGAAATCACCGCCCCGTATAATAAAAGTCAGGAAATGGAAACATGATTTCCAGGAAAACATTTTAATGGAAAAGGTGAAAAAAGGTGCAGACAGACCAGAAAACAGGCGCACAGGCGGCGGACCCGATGACGGGGGAAGAAGTCCTGACCTGCGCGATCAATATCGGGGAGCAGCTCCTCGTGAGCGGGGCGGAGATCAGCCGTGTGGAGGATACGATCCGGAGGATCTGCAATGCCTACGGGATCCGGCAGAGCCATATTTTCTCGATCGCGTCGTGTATCATCGTGACGCTGGAGACGAAGGAGCGGAAGTGGATCACGCAGACGCGAAGAATTTTAAGTTACGGGACGGATATGTGGAAGCTGGACCGGCTGAATGACCTTTCGAGGCGGATCTGCGCGACGCAGCCGTCGTTTGCGGTGATCGATCAGGAATATGAAAAGATCTTAAAGGGACCGACATATTCCCCGGCGGTGCAGTGCGGGATCTATGCAATGACAGCCGGGGCGTTTGCCATTTTCTTTGGAGGAAATCTGTGGGATGGATTTGCGTCCCTGTTTGTCGGGGCGCTGATCCGCGTGACCTTATATGCGCTCTCCGCGATCAAGCTGAAGGCAATCTTCTCCAATATCCTCTGCTCTCTGATCTCAGGTATGGCATGTATTCTTGTCTGCTATCTCGGGATCGGACAGCATGTCGAGATGATCATGATCGGGAATATCATGCTCCTGATCCCGGGAGTCCTGATGACGAACTCATTCCGGGATTTCATCAGCGGGGACATGATCAGCGGACTTCTGCATTTTTCGGAGGCGATGATCACAGCCGTCTGTGTGGCAGCCGGGTTTATTCTTTCTAAAATACTTCTTGGAGGGATGTTATGAGTCAGGATGTTCTTTCAGTCATCGCATCGTTTTTCGGGTCGCTCGGATTTGCGATCATTTACAACATCCGCGGGCGCAGAGTCTGGATCCCGGCGATCGGCGGGGCAGTTTTCTGGGCAGTGTATCTTGTATTTTTACATTTTGTGAATAATGAATATCTGGGATTTTTCGTTGTGGCGATCCTGATCACGATCTACTCGGAGATCTGGGCGAGGATCTTAAAGACACCGGCAACGACGGTCCTGATGCCGACGGTCATCCCGCTGATCCCGGGAGGTTCCCTGTACTATGCGATGGACGCGGCTCTCCGGCGCGACATGCCGCAGTTTATCGTAAAGGGGCAGGCGGCGATCGGACTTGCGATCGCGCTTGCGGTGGGGATCATGGTCGTGACGTCGTTGAGGAGGCCGATCGAGGCGCTGGTGCACATAGTAGCTAAGAAAAAATATTGACGAACAAATGTTTGCAATATATAATGAATTTATGGGAAATCAGAATACATAAAAGGCGGCCTGCCCTCCATAAAAGGAGGGGCTTCCCCCTCCGGACGAAAGAAAGGAGGGCGATGCCAATGTATGTTACATATTCGGACTTGATCCAGATAGGTATCTTCATTGTAGCTCTCGTAGGATTGTGTTACACGATCTTCGGAAAAAGAAAATAGCCGCCACTACCCCAATAGTGACGGCTGTTATACTATAACAGATTACTTGTAAAGGGTAGGCCGTGTGTATCTGACTTTCCCTTTTTTGTATCTATAGTCTATCATATTCCCAAATCGAATTCAAGCACTATTTCCCTTCGGTCGTCACCGACAACCCCGGCGTTACTGCTTACGCTTTGCGTAAACAGTAACGGGATTTTGCCGATGCTTTGCATCCTAAATCGGCAAAATCCGCATCCCGGACATTATATTACGGTATTTTCGGTGCCGAAAATACCTACTTGGAATAGCTGGCTGGAATCATTTTTCCATCTGCAGCTTTCTTAAACATTTCTTCCATCGTATGCCACCCAAGGACCGCGCATTTGACACGCGCCGGCATGTGGGAGACATCCTGGAGGATGGAGGCTTCTTCGAGCGGCTCGAGGTCATCGCCTTTGACATTTCCTTTGATCATCTCGAGGAAGAGGTTTGCGAGGCGGAGTGCCTCGTCTTTTTTCTTTCCGATGATCAGGTCCAGCATCATATCTGCGGAAGCCTGGGAGATGGCGCAGCCATCCCCGACGAACGCCCCGTCAACGATCTCATCGTTTTCAACTTTTAATTTCAGCCAGATATCATCGCCGCAGCTCGGGTTTACGCCCTCAAGGACGAGATTTGCATCCGGCAGATCATGCTTGTGGGTCGGATGAAGGTTGTGCTCGATTAAAATTTCATTATAAAATGTATTACTCATATCCCATTTTTCTCCTTAATCCGCCAAGACTTGTGAGGAACGCCCGGATCTCATCCTCAGTATTGTAGAATGCGAGACTCACACGGGTCGTAGAGGCGGTCCCAAGGTACTGTAAGAGCGGCTGCGCGCAGTGATGACCGGCGCGGACGCAGATATTATCGGCATTTAAGATCTCAGCGACATCATGCGGATGAACCCCGTCAACGGCGAAGGAGAGGATCCCGTGATGATTGTCTGGATCGGAACTTCCGAGAACACGGATCCCCGGGATCTTTGTCATGCCCTCATAAGCGATCCTTGTGAGCTTGTTTTCCTGTTCCTCGATCGCATCAAAACCGATCGTGTTCATGTAGCGGATCGCCTCGGCAAGTGCATAAGCGCCGCCGGCATTGACGGTTCCCGCCTCAAATTTATGCGGAACTTCTGCCCAGACAGCACCTTCTCTTGTGACGGATTCGATCATCTCGCCGCCGGTGAGAAATGGCGGGAGCTGCTCTAACAGCTCTTTCTTTCCGTAGAGAGCGCCGATCCCCATCGGAGCCAGCATCTTATGTCCGGAGAAGGAGAGAAAATCGACTCCGAGGTCCTGGACATCGACTTTGATGTGCGGAACGCTCTGTGCGCCGTCGCCGACCAGGATCACACCGTGGCGGTGGCAGATCTCAGCGAAGGTCTTTAAGTCATTCTTGCATCCGAGCACGTTGGAAATCTGGGTGATCGCCGCAATCTTTGTGTGCGGGGTGATCATGTTCTCGAGGCGCTCTGCCGGGATCGTGCCGTCCATGTCGCATTCCAGGTATTTCACGGTCGCACCGTAACGCTTTGCGGCCTGCTGCCATGGAAGAATGTTGCTGTGATGTTCCATGATGCTGACGATGATCTCGTCACCCGGTTTTAACAGGTACTCGGAGAGTGTGTAAGCGGCGAGATTCAAGCTCTCAGTCGCATTTCTCGTGAAAATGATCTCTTCCGGACAGGATGCGTGGAGAAAATCAGCGACCGTTTTTCTTGCTTCTTCATAACATTCCGTTGCTTCTTCGCTCAGCTCATAGAGACCGCGGAACGGGTTTGCATTGTATTTCTCATAAAACTGCTTTTCAGCATCCAGGACAGCTGCGGGCTTCTGGGAAGTTGCCGCATTGTCCAGGTAAATGATGTCACGGTTTTTGAGAAGCGGGAAATCTTCCCGGATCTTAGATACGTCCATTGGTGGCCTCACTTTCTAAATAAGAGGCAACATCTGCCTTTGTCTTTTCATCAGGTACCAGACGGAGAACGGCGTCGATCCGTGCCTTCGCCATCATCTTGTAGATCTTTGGAAGCTCCATGCCGCGGCTTTCCAGATAGAAGACCATGTCATCGTCAAGCTTTCCGATCGTTGCACCGTGGTTTCCTTCGACATCTTCCTCCGCGCAGAGGATCAGCGGAATCGTCTGGTTTACAACGTCATCGTCGAGAAGAAGAACGTCCTCTTTCTCGTTTCCGACAGCGCCTGCCGCGCCTTTCTTAAAATCGATCGTTCCGCGGAAGAGTTTCTTCGAATTTTCATGAAGCACGCCGTCGGTCTTGATCTCGCTGACGGATTTCTTTCCTTCGTGGAGAGCGACGTAGTTCATATCAAGGACTGCATCGTTTCCGACCGTGTAGGCGATGTCCGCGGTGAACGTACTCTTTTTGCCGACGAGATCTGCCTTACAGCCGTTGTATACATGACCACCGGAGAGGAAGAGGTGGATCACGGAGAATTTTGCTCCGTCAGCAACCTTTGCACCGATGTCGTTTAAGACGGTTTTTGCATTGTCATTGCGGATGATCTGGACGAGAGTCACTTCGGCGTCTTTTTCGAGGATCAGTTTTGTCTGGATGCCGGAGAGAGCAGTGTGGTCTGCACCCGAAGCACCGTCGGTCTCAGCCGCCATATCCATGATGACGGTCATCTTACTTCCTTCTTTTGCGAAAATTCCGAACGTATTTAAGCTGTGCTCGGAAGCGCCGTATGTGAAGCCGATGCGCACCGGTGTCTCTGCGAGGTCTCCATCCGTCGAGAGCAGGACGGCACCGGCTGCGGACTCTCTGACGAGAACATCCATATCCGGTCCCATTCCGCCTGCAACCTCCCGGAACTGATCCGGAAGTCCGGCAGGGCAGTTTGTTTTTGAGATCCCCGCCGGGATCTCAGCTTTTATTTCATGCGCTCCGGATACAGTGATCCCGGAGACCGCAGTCTCATTCATTTTCAGCCAGTTCCATGTCCTAGAAGGGAGCTGGTTGATCTTCATATTCTCCATCATCCAATACTTCCTTTCATTTCCAGATGGATCAGATTGTTCATTTCCACCGCGTATTCAAGCGGAAGCTCCTTCGAGACATTGTCGGCGAAGCCGCTGACGATCAGGGCTCTCGCATCCTCCTCAGAGATTCCGCGGGACATCAGATAGAAGACGGCGTCATCACTGATGCGACCGATCTTTGCCTCATGTCCGACATCGGCGTCCTTTGTGCGGATATCCATCGCCGGGATCGTGTCGGAACGGGAGATATCGTCGAGCATCAGGGACTGGCAGGAGACAGCGGATTTGCTGCCCTTTGCCTTTGCGGATACGACAACGGAGCTTCGGAAGGTGCTGATCCCGCCGTCCTTGGAGATCGATCTCGTATTTACATAGGAAGAAGTTTTCGGTGCGTTGTGGACGACCTTACATCCGGTATCGAGGTTCTGTCCTTTGCCCGCGAATGTGATCCCGGTGAACTCGGATCTTGCGCCCTCGCCGTTCAACACGCTCATCGGGTAGAGGTAAGAAACATGGGAACCGAAGGAACCGGATACCCACTCGATGACTCCGCCTTCCTCGACTTTCGCCCGTTTTGTGTTTAAATTGTACATATTTTTCGACCAGTTTTCGATCGTAGAGTAGCGGAGCTTTGCGTTTTTTCCGATGTAAAGCTCGACACAGCCGGCATGGAGGTTTGCCACGTTGTACTTCGGAGCGGAACATCCTTCGATGAAATGTAAGGACGCGCCCTCATCGACGATGATCAGGGTGTGCTCAAATTGTCCGGCACCTGCGGCATTTAAACGGAAGTAGGACTGCAGCGGGATCTCGACGGAAACTCCCTTCGGAACATAGACGAAGGAACCGCCGGACCAGACAGCGCCGTGCAGGGCTGCGAATTTATGGTCGTGGGGTGTCACGAGCTTCATAAAGTGGTCCTTTACCATATCAGCATATTCACCGGTCAGGGCACTCTCCATATCGGTGTAGATGACGCCCTGCTCTGCGACCTCCTTGCGGACATTATGGTAGACGAGCTCGGAGTCGTACTGGGCACCCACGCCGGCGAGGGAGGTGCGCTCCGCCTGCGGGATCCCGAGCTTTTCGAAGGTGTCCTTGATCTCTTCCGGAACCTCGGACCAGTCCCCTTTCATCTTTGTGTTGGCACGGACGTAGGTCGCGATGTTGTCCATGTTTAATCCTTCGATGGACGGGCCCCAGTCCGGAACCTTCATTTCATGATATATTTTTAAGGAGTTCAACCGGAAATCATGCATCCACTCCGGATCATGCTTCTCTTCGGAGATCTTTTCCACAATGTCCTCGGTGAGACCGTTTTTAATACGGTAAGCGTCCTTCTCGTCATTGCGGAAGTCGTACATGTTGCGGTCAACGTCCTCAACATACGTCTTTTCCTTCATTAGTTGTTCTCTCCCTTCTCGTTCGCGGAAGCGATAAACTGTTCGAAGCCGTGCTCGTTGATCTCATCGACGAGAGAGCCGTCACCCTCTGCGACAAGATGTCCATCGACGAGGACATGGGTCTTGTCCACATGGAGAGATTCGAGAATTCTGGTGCTGTGGGTGATGATGAGAAGGGCGCCGTCCTTGCTCTTCTGGTATTCCTCGATTCCCTTGGAAACAGTGCGGACCGCATCGACATCAAGACCGGAGTCTGTCTCATCGAGGATCGCCAGGGACGGATTTAAGAGGAGAAGCTGTAAGATCTCGGCTTTCTTTTTCTCACCGCCGGAGAAGCCGACGTTCAGATCACGGAAACCGTAGGACGGATCCATATCGAGGACCTCCATGGCTTTCTGGAGTTCTTTATTGAAATCCCAGATGCGGACATTCTTTCCGGTTCTTGCGGAGAGAGCGCTGCGGATGAAGTTGGAGAGGGAGATTCCCGGAACTTCAAGCGGATTCTGGAAGGAGAGGAACATGCCGAGCTTTGCACGCTTGTCAGCGGCTTCTTTCGTGATGTTCTCGCCTCCGAAGAAGATCTCACCGTCTGTCACATGATAGTTCGGGTTCCCCATCAGGGTGCAGCCGAGGGTGGATTTTCCGGCGCCGTTCGGTCCCATGAGTACGTGGGTCTCGCCTTTGTTGATGGTTAAGCTGATTCCGTGAAGAATGGATTTCTCTTCCACATCCACGGAGAGATTTTTTACATTTAATAATGGTTCTGACATATCGGATTCCTCCATGTATTTTATATAAGGTAAAAATGTAAGTTTCAGCAATTTCCGGACAGATATGAACCGGCACCGGAGCTGATCTCCGGGATACGTTCCGTCTGCTGGGACTAAACCTAGTCGCTTACTAGGTGATGCAATGATATTATACCTGTATTGAGAAAAATATGCAAGAAGCAATTCCTACAAACATGCTATGAATTGGTATTTATTCCTGTACAATCCGATATTTCCGGGAAAATATGCAGGATTCATGAAACTGCAACAATCGGAAAACAATTCTGAAACATGGGCATGGTAGGCTGAGCAAAACAGCGGAAATCACAGACGGGATCGGACCGGAGACAGGAGTTTCTATACAGAAATTTTGCAAACCTTACGAAAATATAAAATCATTATAAACTGGAAAAACAGATATTGACAGAATGACAGGGTGTCACTATAATGGTGACGGGTTGTCACTTTTTGAACCCGTTTTTATAGAAGAGGGGAGATGGAATTATGCCGACCGAACGGTTTATGCGGCTTCCGAAGGAAAAGATCGAAGCAATTCGGGCTGCGGCGGCAAAGGAATTTATGAGGGTAGCTCCGGAGGAAGTATCGATCAACCGGATCGTTCACGACGCGGATATATCGAGAGGAAGCTTTTACACATATTTTGAAGATAAACAGGATCTGTTAAAATGGCTGATCTGCAACCAGGCGGAACAGCATTTCACATCGTACATCACGATGCTGGACGAAAACGGCGGAGACCTCTGGGAGGTCCTGGAGCAGATCTTTGATCTCGGGATGGACCGGCTTGAGGATTCAGGGTTGTCAGCGATCTTTCACAACCTGGTCAACAGCGCAAGACTGGTAGAACTATTCAAAGGCGGATCGGATTCGAACCCGGAGGCGATGGAGGCAAACCGGAAATTTTTAAAACTGTTGTATGAACATGTCAACAAAGAGAAATGTGATCTGGATCATCAGGAGTTTTTCGAGCTGATCGAGATGCACATGATCGTATTCATCATGTCACTCAAACGTTTTTTCCGGGACGGCGAGTCGAGAACGGAAGCTTCCGAATATTACAAACGTCATATCCATATGCTCCATTATGGCATATGTGGATATAAAACAGAGGGCAGCAGGAAGAAAACAGACGAGGGACGTTCATAAAAACAGAACAACCGGAGTCGTACCACAGCAGCATGTTACAGAAAATGAGGAGGAACCATGAAGAAAGCAGGTAAGATCGTAATCGGACTTGTATGCGTCGGCGCATTTGGAGTCCTGATGTTCACAAGATTTACGAAAAAAGAAGAGCCGATCGAGGCCGTTCCGAACCCGACCGTCGTCGTCCAGACACCGGAGACAGGAAATATTGAACTTTCCACAGGACTGACAGGTACCGTGGAACCGGCAGATCAGGTATACATTATCCCGAAGGGAAGCGGAGAAGTACTGGAGGTTTATGTAAATCAGGGCGATACCGTACAGAAGGGACAGAAGCTGTTCCGCATCGACAACAAGCAGTTAGACGCGGCAAGGATCACGTTAAATACGACTCAGGTATCCTTAAATGATGCCCAGACATCTGTAAACAGGATGAAGGCGCTCTACGAGAGCGGGGATATTTCCGCTCAGGCCTACGAGCAGGCGGTAAGCGGTCTGTCCATGGCGAAGCTCCAGTATGATTCCGCAAAATTAAACTATGATACCCAGAGCGAGAACACGGTCGTTACCGCGCCGATCGCCGGTGTCTTAGAACAGTTTGGCGTGCAGGTACATGATATGTCTGCGGGCGGTTCTGTCGCAGGCGTTGTATCCGGTGCAGGCGGAAAAACACTGACCTTCAACGTGTCGGAGCGTGTCATGAAGGGATTAAATATCGGTGATCCTGTGACGGTGGAGAAGAACGGAACGGACTACAGCGGCGCGATCTCTGAGATCGGCAGCATGGTGGACGCGTCCACAGGACTTTTCAAGGTGAAAGCGACCCTGGGTGACGCGGACGGACTTGCCAGCGGAACGATGGTAAAGGTTTATGTGACAGCAGAGAAGGCGGACAACGTCATGGTCGTTCCGGCAGATTGTGTGAACTACAGCAATGGAGACGCTTACGTGTATACATATGATGCCGCGACAGCAACGGCGAAAAAGACTCCGGTGGAAGACGGACTCATCGATTCTGACAAGATTCAGATCGTTTCCGGACTTTCCTACGACGACGAGGTCATCACAAGCTGGTCCAAGGAGCTTTATGACGGCGCCGCGGTAAATATTCAGGGCAGTGATGACAGTGCGGAAACGACAGCCGACAGCAGTGAGACAACAGCAGAAGAGACTACAGAAGCCGCGGAAACGGCAGCAAAATAAGGAGGCACAAGGAACATGGGACTTACCAAAAAGGTCTTAAAACGGCCGGTCACAACCGTTCTTGTTGTGCTCTGCCTGATCGTATTCGGTCTCAGCTCGATCTTTTCATCCCAGCTTGAGCTGATCCCGGAAATGGAGATGCCGATGCTGATCGTCAGCGCGGTCTACCCGGGAGCAAGCCCGGATGACGTGGATCAGCTTGTGATCAGTAAGATAGAGGATGAGATCGGAACGCTTTCCGGTGTCGATTCCGTCACCAGCATGTCTTCGGAAAACTTCGGAATGGTCCTGGTCCAGTATGACTATGACCAGGATATCGATAAAGCTTACGATGACTTAAAGAAAAAGCTGGATGGGATCAAGTCGGATCTCCCGGATGATGTCGATACCCCGACGATCATCGAGATGGATATCAACAGTACGCCGTCCATCACCCTCGCGGTCAACAATGACAGCGTGGATAACCTCTATAACTACGTAAATGACGATATCGTTCCGGAAATCGAAAAGCTGACTTCCGTAGCCAGTGTCGATGTATCCGGTGGTCAGGAGGCTTATATCAAGGCGGAGCTGATCCCGGAAAAATTAAGCCAGTATCATGTGAACATGAATACCATCGTTGCGGCTTTAAAGTCTGCGGACTTTTCCATGCCGATCGGAAGTACCTCCGTTGGAAACAAGGATCTTTCCGTGACATCCGGAACATCCTTTGACACGATGGAACTTTTAAAGAAGATCCCGATCACACTGGGCAACGGAAATATCATCTATATGGAAGATGTTGCCAATATCTACAATACCGTTGAGGCAAAGGACAGTATCGGACGTTACGACGGCAAAGACACGATGACGATCGGTGTCAAGAAAAATCAGGACAGCGACCACATTACCGTTTCCAAGGCAGTTCAGGAGACAATGGAAACGTTAAAAGCACAGGATCCGTCTCTGGAGTACGTCGTTGTCAACGATTACAGTGATCAGATCAGCGATTCCTTAAACAGCGTATTCCAGACCATGATCATGGCAGTCATTGTTGCGATGCTCATCATCTGGCTGTTCTTCGGGGATATCAAGGCATCCCTGATCGTCGGAACTTCCATCCCGGTATCAATTTTAGCTGCCCTCATCCTCATGAAAGCCATAGGCTTTACGCTAAACGTCATCACCCTGTCGAGTCTGGTCCTCGGCGTCGGAATGATGGTCGATAACTCGATCGTAGTTCTGGAAAGCTGCTTCCGCTTTACGGTTAAGGGCGGTGGCTTTGTTGAAACGAGAAAAGCCGCGATCGATGGTACTGCAGCTGTGCTGGAATCCATCATCGGTGGTACCGTTACGACCTGTGTCGTATTTATCCCGTTAGCTCTGATCTCCGGAATGAGCGGACAGATGTTCAAGCCGTTAGGCTTCACGATCGTATTCTGTATGATTGCGTCCCTGATTTCCGCGATGACGCTTGTACCGCTCTGCTACGTGTACTACCGTCCGAAGGAGAAGGAAAATACCCCGGCCTCCGGCATCATGAGAGCTCTGCAGAATGGATACCGTTCCCTGATGGAGAAGCTTTTAAAGAAAAAAGCGATGGTCATGGGAACCGCCGTTGTGCTTGTGATCTTCTCTCTGTTCCTTGCGACAAAGTTAAAGACAGAGCTTATGCCGGCAGATGATCAGGGAACGATCGCAGTGACGATTGAGACCCAGCCGGGTCTTAAGATCGAGGAGGTCGATAAGATCCTCCAGAGAGCAGAGGACTATGTGACACAGGATCCGGATCTTGATTCCTACATGCTTTCCTACGGAAGCTCCGGACTTTCCATGAATATGGGCGGAAGCGGAGCGACCCTGACGGCATATTTAAAGGATGACAGAAGCAGAAAGACGGATCAGGTGCTCAAGGAATGGAAACGCGATATGCAGAAATGGTCGGATTGTTCGGTCAGTCTGGAAAGCCAGAGCTCTCTGGGTAGTGGGATGTCCATGGGAAATGCGGAGGATCTCGAATATGTTCTTGTCAGCACACAGTACGATGACTTAAAGAAGGTATCGGATGAGATCGTTTCCGAGCTCCAGAAACGCCCGGAGGCGACAAACATCCACTCTTCCCTTGAAAACAGCGCTCCACTTGTAAAGATCAATGTAGATCCGGTCAAGGCGGCAGCGGAGGGACTTTCCCCGACCGCCGTTGCTTCCCAGGTATACATGATGGTCAGTGGAACGACGGCAACGACCCTGAATGTTGACGGAAATGATATCGATGTAAAGGTTGAGTACGCGGATGATGAGTACGATACGATCGATAAGCTCCAGGGAATCGTTCTTCCGACAGCGACCGGCGGATCCGTAGCTCTTATGGATATCGCGGATATCGGCTTCAAGGACAGCCCGCAGAGCATTACAAAGAGTGATAAGCAGTATCAGGTGACCATCACCGGTACTCTGACAGAGGGCGCGGACAGCACCACGAAGGATAAGATCCAGAAGGAGGTCATCGATAAGTACTTATCCGGCACGATCTCCATGCAGGAAAGCACATCCACAAAGATGATGAACGAAGAGTTTGCTTCCCTGGGACAGGCGATCGCCACAGCAGTATTCCTTGTATTCGTTGTAATGGCTGCACAGTTCGAGTCACCGAAGTTCTCCATCATGGTGATGACAACGATCCCGTTCGCCCTGATCGGTTCCTTCCTGTTCTTATGGTTAGTGGACTGCCCGATCAGCATGACTTCCCTGTTAGGCTTCTTAATGTTAGTCGGTACGGTAGTAAACAACGGTATTTTGTACGTCGATACGGCGAACCAGTACCGGGCAACGATGGACTTTAAGGAGGCGGTCATTGAAGCCGGCGCGACCCGTATGCGCCCGATGTTCATGACAACTCTCACGACGATCGTGGCAATGATCCCGATGGCGGCGGCTTATGGAAATGCCGGTAAGACGATGCAGGGACTCGCCCTTGTGGATGTCGGTGGACTGATCGTCTCTACAGCGATGGCACTTCTTGTTCTTCCGGTCTTCTATGTGATCATGAGCGGAAAGAATCAGGATAAGAAAGAGATCATTGACGTAGATTAAAGCTTTGAACATTGAAAGCGGATCCCTGCAGAGTCTGCAAGAGACGGCCGCTGCCCGGTCGGGAGGCGGTCAGCCGGAATGCGGAATGCTCTGCGGGGCTTCCTGCTTTTGGAGGCGGCAGTCAGGGGATAAAAATTGCCACCGGATTGCCGTATTTGGAAAGAAAATGTAAGAGAAACGTTATTGCGTTTCTGCGATGAAATCGTTATGCTCATAGACGGAGGGAAACCTATGAGACGAAATAAATGGAAAAAAGCAGGTCTGACCGTGCTCTCAGCCGTTTTTATGGGAAGTCTTTCCCTGGCGGCAGCGGGTACCGGAATTCCTGCGTTAGCTGCGACGAAGGATGTCGCGGTCACAGAATATGACGAGTCGGCACTTGTAAAATTCAAGGACAATACTCTGGAATACTGGGAGATCCCGGGACTCATCGAGCGGTATAATACCGATTATCAGAACCAACTGCAAAGCTTCTACTATAATCCGGGCGGATCCACGGGTCTTACGAAGGATCAGATGTCAGCGATGGCGGCGGATCTGCGCGCGGAGGCAGATGAAATGGAGCGGGATGCGAATGATGTTCAGTATGATGAGACAGTATCCCGCGACGTGTATAAAGGATATAAAGCAAATATGCATGCTCTGCGGGCATACGCACAGCAGCTGGAGGATACCGCAAAGGGAAAGGGAGCCGGTGGTTCCTCTGCACTCCGCGGACTCCGCATCACGAGAAATGAGAAGACAAAGACCGCGAGGGAAGCAATGCGGACCTATGAGACCTTAAAGGACCAGTATGAGATCGCCCTTTTAAATCAGGAGATCGCAAAGCAGAATTACGAGGCGGCGTTAAAGAAAAAGGATCTGGGAATGATGTCGAAGGAAGATGTTCTGACCGTGGAGGACGCACTGAATTCCGCGAACGGAAGTGCTCTTCAGGCAGCGTCCGGTCTCAATACCCAGAAACAGACGCTGATCACAATGTTGGGCTGGGATTACAACGCTGATCCGGAGATCGCGAAGGTTCCGGAGCCGGATCTTTCCGTGATCGCGTCCTTTGATCCGAAGAAGGATGAGGCGAAGGCCATCGAGATGAACTACACTCTGTATGATACAAGGATGACGAGTTCCAAATCGGCGGGCGGAGCAGTCACGAAGGCAAGAAATATCAAGGATCAGGAAGATTCCGTCCGTTCTTCTCTGGATCTTATGTATAAGGACCTGAAACAGAAACAGAAAGCCTATGAGGCATCGGAAACGCTCTATGAGGCGGCAAAGGCCGATAAAGCGGCTGCTGACCGGAAGAATGAGCTGGGGATGTTGAGCCGTCAGGAATACCTTCAGGCAGAGTCTGCATGGCTTTCCAGTGAAGCATCCCACACGGCGGCGAAGCTGGACCTCACAGGAGCGATCGAAAATTATCAGTGGGCGCTTGAGGGACTTCTTGATATCGGTTCCTCATCACAGAGCTAAAGGAGAAGCAGAATGAAAAGAAATTTGACAGGACGTGTGATCCCGGCGGCACTTGCGCTTGTTCTTGCGGCAGCGCCTGTGACTTCATTTGCAAGGACAAAGGCGGTCGAGGCAACCGGAATCGCGGACGAAAACGGATTTGTATCCCAGCCGGGAAATGAGTACGATGATGTGACGATGAAGAAGCTTGCGGATAATGTACTGGAATATGACGAGATCGGGAAGCTTGTTGAGGTGTACAGCCCGACGTTTAAGACGTTGAAGGAGACCTATTCCGACAAAAAGGATGCATCCAAGGATGTCGCAAAATTGAAATCCCAGTTATCAGATAAATCGGCATCGATCCTGGATGCCGCGGATCAGATGAACGGGATGACAGACCAGATGAAGGACCTGATCGGTATGCTCCCGACGGCTCCGACGACATATGCCCAGTTAGTCTACAATTCCGAGCTTCTGGACTATCAGGCGGAGCAGGTACTTTTAATGGGTGACAGTCTGAACCAGATCTCCCCGGAGCAGATGCATATCAAGGTGATCGATGCGAACCGTGCAGCGCTGGAGGCCGGCGCCCAGAGTGCCATGATCGGTTATAAGCAGCTGCTGCTTAATGAGGAGAGTTTAGAGAGTGGTCTTACGCTTCTTAACGCAGTGTATCAGTCTACCCAGAATCAGGCGGCCAACGGCCTTGCGACCCAGAGTCAGGTTCTTTCCGCGAGACAGCAGTTGGAGTCTACTCAGGCGACAAAGCTGACATTGACGGCAAATGAGCAGAAGCTGCGCCAGACACTCTGCACGATGCTTGGCTGGAAGTACGACGCAGTGCCGGAGATCAGGGATGTTCCGGCGGCAGATCTTGCAAGGATCGACGGAATGAATCCGGAGAAAGATAAGCAGGCGGCACAGGACAATAACTTCACGATCCGCTACAATGTGCTGGATCTCGATAATAAGGACGCCGGATCCGTCGAGTACCAGAATTTACAGCGCACGATCAAGCAGGAGAAGGAAGAAGTCTCCTCCTCCCTCGTAAATCTCTATAACGATGTTCTCCAGAAGAGAAACGAGCTTCAGACCGCAAAGGCAGCTTACGAGCTGGAAAAGACGAAGATGGAGACTGCCGAGAGAAAATGGCAGTTAGGAACCATCGGACGTCTTGAGTATATGCAGCAGCAGAACGCCTTAAAGACAAAGGAGATCGCAGTGAAAACAGGTGATCTCGCGCTGTTTCAGGCGATGGAGACCTATGACTGGGCGGTAAAAGGAAATTTAAAGCTCAGCCAGTGATCCGGGAGCGGCCAAAGAAGGCCGTCCTTTATGAAAACAGTTCGGCGATCCGGAAACGGATCTTTACAGTGGGCAGGGAAACAGTTTCCTGCTCACTTTTTTTTACAGACGATTCCTCATCAGATGGCGAGTGTTGTGGTCCGGAGCGCAGCAACGCTTCATAATCGTTCTCCGGGATCAGGCTTTTCAACGTCTCCTTCGACCCTTCCGGCATTGATGCATGAATGCTGTCCGTGTAGCATAGGGATGGATACAGGACGCACCAGAAGTTGTGCCCGGCACCGTTTCCGATGGTCACCCGGACGGCTTCATACATTCCGGCGGGAAATGTCATGTCCCCATAGGTGCGCACCGGAAACCTGCAGGTCTCAATCCCCACACGTACACCGTAATCATACCCGAAGCTGTGGATAAAGTCTTCTGCGGCGGTTTTCAGTGTGGAAGATTCAGACAGGATATATGCTTTCAGATCCTCTTTTCCGGCAATCTGATCTGCGGCGGCATCGTCCCGGATCTTTTCCAGCAGAAGATCCTTTACGCAGAGCTTTAACGCCTGATCTTCAGCAGAGTCACTGTTCGCAAGAACATGGAACCGCAGGATCTTCGGGGCAATATCCGCCGCCAGTGCCTCATCCCTTGCCCGGATTCCGGACATGGCGAGGAGAAAACAGATGAAAAAACATAAAATGGAGAGGGAAAATTGGTTGGTTCGATTCATGACACGCCCTTCTTTTTACTTTTATAAACATATATTTTCTGAACAGAAAATTCCTACCCGTGAAAAGTAACGTGAATTTTTCCGCTTCAGAATTGCTTTTATTTCCTATTTGTAATTATTCCCAGTTGTGCTATAATCTAAACGATAACATGAGAAAACTGCCCGCCCAGTGCCTGTACATCTGAAAACACATTCGGGTGCACAGGCGCTGACCGGGACTTTTAGAAATTTATTAGAAAATCAGAGAGGAACCAAATCATCATGGAAAAGAAAAATATCGTTGTCCTGTTTGGCGGACAGTCATCAGAACATGTAGTATCCTGTATGTCTGTACAGAATGTGGCAGCAAACATCGATCAGGAGAAATATAACGTCATCCTTGTCGGAATCACAGAGGATGGTCACTGGTTAAAGGTAGATTCTTTAGCTCAGATCAAGGACGATACCTGGAGAGAGGCAAAGGCGGGCGCAGTCCTGTCCCCGGACGCAAAGGAGAAATGTCTCATTGTCACAGAAAACGGAAAATTCGAGAAAGTTCCGGTTGATGTTGTATTCCCGGTCCTTCACGGACTTTACGGGGAAGACGGAACGGTTCAGGGAATCCTGGAACTTGCGAAGATCCCGTATGTCGGCTGCGGCGTTCTCGCTTCCGCAGTCTCCATGGATAAGCTTTCCACAAAGCGCATGGTAAACGGACTCGGAATCTGCCAGGCGGCATATGTTCCGGTATTGAAGGAAGAGTTAAAGGATATAGATGCTGTTGTCGCAAAGATCGAGAAAGAGATCCCGTATCCGGTATTCGTAAAACCGTCAAATGCAGGTTCTTCCAGAGGCGTGACCCGCGCGGATAACAGGGAAGAGTTGATCGCAGGCTTAAAGGAAGCAGCAGCAAATGACCGCAGAATGCTTGTCGAGGAGATGATCGTCGGCCGTGAGATCGAGTGCGGCGTATTCGGTGACGGCGCTTCCACTAAGGCATCCGGAGTCGGTGAGATTCTGGCTGCGGCTGAGTTCTATGATTTTGATGCAAAGTATTACAATGCAGAGTCCAAGACGGTTGTTGATCCGGAACTTCCGAACGGAGCAACCGAGCGCGTCCGTGAGGCGGCGGTCAAGATCTTCAATGCGGTGGACGGCTACGGCTTATCCCGCGTGGATTTCTTTGTGAAGGCAGACGGAACGGTCGTATTCAATGAGATCAACACGCTTCCGGGCTTCACCGCCATCAGTATGTACCCGATGTTATGGGAGGCAAGAGGCGTAAATAAGAAGCAGCTGATCGATGATCTGATCAACCATGCTTTTAAGAGATACGAGAGATAAAACGACTGGATCATTCAGAAAGTCCAGATGTTATCAGTCACGCAGACGATTCCGGATCATGGTGAGATCTGCGAAAACAATATATCAGGGGAGTTTTATATGACAAAGGATATTCTTGTCCGTGTCCGGGGAACTCAGACGATCGGTGAGGAAGAGGACACGGTCGAGATGATCACCCCGGGGACGTATTATGAGAAGAACGGCAAGCAGTATTTCATCTACGATGAATCGCTTGACGAGACGGGGGAGCCGACCCACAATACGGTGAAGATCATGGAAAACCGGATCGAAGTGACAAAAAGGGGACTTGTGGACAGCCACATGATCTTTGAGCCGGGAAAACGGACGACGGCAAATTACCGGACTCCGATGGGACTGTTTCTGATGGGGATCACAACTTCGTTTCTCGAGATTGCGGAGGACGAGGAATCAATCCTTCTGAAGATCAAATATTCGATGGAGATGAACGGGCAGTACGCATTTGACTGCAGTACGGAGATCTTGGCATCTTCAAAAAAGGATGAGGTTCTGGGAATCGTGGTAAAAGACTAAGAACGTTATTTGTTACTTTTCACGGATAGGAATTTCCTGAAAAGAAGTTCTTTGCATATTGCGGTTTGCACAGCGGTCCGGTATTCTGGCATCGTGCCGGACCGGAAAGGAAATGGGGGTTGCAGCTATAGCGGATGGAACGGCGCGGAAGATGAGATCCGGGCTGTTCACACAAATAAATAAGAAAGGGCGCAGCTGACTAGCGATCTGTATGCTCGCAGATCCAACAGTACAGTCCGGCTGTGAGAGGATTCAAAAGAGGTATGGAGAGTTTTTTAGTCGCGGTCAACGCAGTCATCCCGTTTTTCTGTTATCTGGCTCTTGGATACACGATGAAGATCAAAGGTGTTGTATCGGAAGAATTTCTGCAGAAGCTGAACCAGATGGTTTTCCGGGTATTTTATCCGTTCATGACTTTCTACAATATTTATAAAGCCGATGCCGAGTCGCTTCCGAGACCATTGCTTTTGATCTTCACGGGTGCAAGTATCCTGATCGTGGAAGCGATCCTGATCGTGATCATTCCGAAGATCGTAAAGGAAAACCCCAGAAGAGGCGTTATCATTCAGGCGATCTTCCGAAGCAACTTTGTTCTGTTTGGACTGCCGCTCACGATCGAGGTATTTGGAGATTCAGCGGCATCGATCGCGGCTATGATGGTTACGGTCGTTGTGTCGATCTACAATACCACGTCGGTATTTATTCTTGAGATGTTCAACGGAGAGGGAAAATCGGATATTAAGAAGACGCTGAAGGCGGTGGCAGCGAATCCACTCCTGCAGGGTGCCGTCGTAGGTCTGATCTTCTTTTTCCTTGGGATCAAGCTGCCGGGAAGCCTTGTGACACCGATTTCCGCCTTCTCCAATATGACTTCTCCGTTAGCGATCTATGTGCTCGGAGGAACCTTACAGTTTAAGGCGATCCGGAAAAACCTCAAATATCTGGTTCCAACGCTTACCTGTAAGCTGTTTTTTCTTCCGGCGATCATCATCGCGATCGCTTACGCCTTTGGACTTCGTGGACTTGAGCTGTTCCTTCTGATCGCTGTCTACGCGACACCGGTCGCTGCGGCTTCCTATCCGATGGCCCAGAACATGGGCGGAGACGGAGAACTTGCCGGACAGTTTGTCGTGATCAGTACGGCGGTGTCCATGTTTACATTATTTCTGTGGATCTTCTTTATGAAGTCGGTAGGACTGATCTAAGTAAATGATAAGATGTATGAAATACCCGATGAAACATGAGCTTTTTACGCTCGTGTCTCACCGGGTATTTTGCTGTCGGTATGTCTGAAAGGCAGGGGAAGGAAGAAGCCGGCAGATAGAAAAAGATCCGCCCATCGGATGGCTTGTCCAGCCATTCCGTGAGCGGATCTTTTGTTTCGTCTGTTCTTGTCGATTTAGTCTTTTTTAAAAATTCCTTTGATACGCTGACCGATCGTTTTCTTCTTTGGAAGCGGGATCAGTCCTCCGCGCGGAACGGATTTGATCTCTGTGATATAGAGACCGCTGATCACAACTTTGACCTCAGTCTTTAACGGGAGCTGAAGGAAAACTTTCTCATCGGCGATCATGGTCATGATCTTTGTGCCGATCTTTGCTTTTACTACCGGAACCTTCATCCGCTTTGCATACCATGGAGTCTGCTCATAAACGATCGGCGGGAGTCCGGCTTCCTTTATTTTCAACTTTTTCTTGTCGATCGCCATCAGACTCACGGTCTGCTTAGCGGCATCGATTGCGCTCTGCTGTTCTACCTGGCGCTTTTCCATCTTACGTCCGAGGAAGTAAAGCACAGCGAGGACAACGACAAGGATCAGGAGAATGACAAGAATGACATTTGCTACGATACTCCAGTTCATGTGGATACCTCCAGTGTGTTCACGTTCGCCCTGTATCACAGGGCATTACCTGTAAATTATACCATCGCAGGTATAAAAGCGCAAGCAGTTTTCAAGAAGAGGATGTGCCAACAGTAAGAAGCCCCACCTGCAAAATTAAATTCCACCCCTCTTCGCGCAGTCAGAACAGAAAATATGTGCGGCAGGGAAAGCTGAGAAAACCAAAATAAATAGAGGGAAAATTTGCGAACATCCGAAATGATACATTTACTTTAGGCACAAAACATGAAAAAGGTTGCGCATTGACGGATGCGATAGTATAATTATTGATAACTGGTTGGGATTCATATAAAAATTCAGAACAACTCGAAAATTAAATTTTGAGAGCTGCCTGATCGGAAAATGAAAGGGCAGCGTGGACAACAGCCGGAAATCATGTACAAGAAAGGTGATATGGAGATGGGAAAACAGACAGCTTGGGAAGAAATTGATAAGAAATCCAGCGAGATCTTTACCGCCAGCGACGAGATCTGGGGCTGCGCGGAGACTGCCTTCACGGAAGAAAAGTCGATGAAGATCCTCTGCGATGTTCTGAAAGCAGAAGGTTTTACAGTTGAGACAGGTCTTGCGGACGTAAAGACAGCATTTAAGGGCACATTCGGTTCCGGAAAACCTGTGATCGGTATCTTAGGCGAGTTTGATGCCCTGTCCGGACTGGATCAGGAAGCGGGAGCTACCGAGAAGATCGTTGTGCATGATGGCGCCAGCGGACACGGCTGCGGACATAACATGCTCGGCACAGCGTCCCTCTCCGCGGCGATCGGAATCAAAAAGTATCTGGAAGAAAGCGGAAAACCGGGAACCGTGATCTATTTTGGCTGCCCGGGTGAGGAAGGCGGATCCGGAAAGGCATTTATGGCGAAAGGCGGAGTGTTCGCAAACCTTGACGCCGCGATCACATGGCATCCGGGAGATTTAACGCAGGCCGACACGGGAAGCTCCCTCGCAAACTATCAGGTAGCGTATAAATTCTATGGAAAGAGCGCCCACGCAGGCGGCGCACCGCATCTTGGACGAAGCGCCCTTGACGCGCTGGAGCTTATGAACATGGGTGTACAGTTCTTAAGAGAGCATGTGGTTCCGGAGGCGAGAATCCACTATGCGATCACAAACACCGGCGGATACTCCCCGAACGTTGTACAGCCGTACGCGGAAGTTCTGTATCTGATCCGTGCCCCGAAGAACAGTCAGGTGGAGGAGATCTATCAGCGTGTCAACAAGATCGCTGAGGGCGCTGCCCATATGACAGAGACCCGTGTGGAAATCGATTTCGTAAAGGGCTGCTCGAACCTCATGAGCAACAAAGTGATCGCAAAGGAACTCTGGGATAACCTTGTAGAGCTTGGTGCTCCGGAGTACACGGAAGAGGAGATGAAGTTTGCCAAAGCCATCAGTGAGGGCGTTGGCGACAGCCGTTTTGAGTCCTTAGAGAAGATCGCGAAGAGCTGCAAGGACAAAGCAGCTAAGGCGGAAGTCCTGTCCCATAAGGGCGAGAGCATGTACCGTTTTGTCGCTCCGTTCAATCCGGACGGAATCATGTCCTTCGGTTCCACGGACGTCGGTGATGTGAGCTGGAACTGTCCGACTGCTCAGGCCTACGTTGCTACATGGGCGGCTGGAACACCGGGCCACTCCTGGCAGGTCGTTTCCCAGGGCAAGAGCGGACTGGCACACAAGGGACTGATCTACGCGGCAAAGGCAATGGCAGGCGCAGCGATCGATATGTATGAGGATCCGGAGATCATCGCGAAGGCGAAAGCGGAGATGGAGGAGGAGCTGGATGGCGACACCTATCACTGCCCGATTCCGGACGGATGCAAGCCGAGAGCGATTGGAATGAAGATGTAAAAAATTGATTGATACGATTGAGCGTGAACGGAATGACGCGCTGCAGTTGTACATAAAAAACGGGGAGAAGTTCCGTAAAATGGAACTCCTCCCCATTTTTTATGAAAAATCCCGATCAGATCCGTTTCAGCTCATACTGTCTCGTGCCGAGACCGATCTTTTCCGCCTGATCGAGAGTCGCCTGCCATTCGATATTCGGGTTGGAATCCTTGAAATGATCATGGTGGCAGTGCCATCCCGGCTGGGAGAGATGTTCTCCAAGCTGGCTATTGGCGATTGGAGCTGCCTTCAGACAGGCATCCGCGCAGGCCTGGTCCAGAGCCACCGGATCGAAGCTTGCGAACATTCCGATATCCGGAAGGATCGGGGCATCATTTTCACCGTGGCAGTCACAGTTCGGACTGATATCCTGCACAAGGGAAATATGGAAGCACGGGCGGTCATAACAGACAGCCTGCGCGTACTCTGCCATCTTGCGGTCTAAAAGCTCGTTGGCATTGTAGTTCGGGTTGTAGATAGCATCAAAGCTGCAGGCACCGATACAGCGGCCGCAACCTTTGCACTTGTCATAATCGATGATGGCTTTCTTATTTACATATGTAATAGCATCGCTTCCGCACTCCTTTGCACAGCGTCTGCAGCCGCGGCAGAGCTTCTCACGGACGGACGGCTTTCCGCTTGCATGCTGCTGCATTTTTCCGGCACGGCTTCCGCAGCCCATACCGATGTTTTTGATGGCACCACCGAAACCGGTGGATTCATGACCTTTGAAATGGGTCAGGCTGATAAAGACGTCGGCGTCCATAATCGCGTGGCCGATGAAGGCCGTCTTGCAGTATTCTCCGTTCACGACCGGAACCTCCACCTCGTCAGTTCCGCGAAGACCGTCACCGATGATGATCTGGCAGCCGGTGGAGATCGGGTTGAAGCCATTGAGGTTTGCACAGTCTAAATGATCCAGAGCATTTTTTCTGCTTCCCGGATACAGGGTGTTGCAGTCGGTCAGAAACGGCATGCCGCCCTGTTCCTTACAGAGATCCGCAACGGCTTTCGCGTAGTTCGGACGAAGGAAGGCGAGATTTCCGAGCTCACCGAAATGCATTTTGATCGCGACGAATTTTCCGTCCATGTCAATGTTTTTGATTCCTGCAGCAACGCAGAGCTTTTTCAGCTTGTCCAACTGGCTGGTTCCAACCGAACACCGGAAATCGGTAAAATAAACCGTTGATTTTTCCATGCTTATAAAGTCCTCCTTTAATAAATACTTCGCAACGCTCCATTACCGTAAAGTCTGCGTTTTACTGCGGCGAGTACGGCCGGCGCGACCAGTGCGGTCAGCGCGCAGCCTGCTGAACCGTTACGATCTTTCTAATAAAAGTATCCCCGTAAGTCTTAAATTAGTCAAGGATAAATTTTGCGGAATTTTTTTAGGATAAATTTTGCAGAAATTTTTACATTGTGGTATAGTAAACGGGAATCGGTGTGTGCCGATGCATACCAGAAACAAAAAAGGAAGCTGTGAAGAACAGTTATAAAAGGTGATCGTATGAACATAAGAAAACTGGCAAGACCAGCGGCAGCGCTTTTGGCCGCCGCAGCCCTGATGGCGGGGATCCCTGAACTTCGGATGGAAGCGCAGGCGGCGTTTCCGGAATACTTAAAATCCGTGACCTACTTCGGTGATGCCTGGCCTATCAACTACTGGGGGACAGAGGATGACAACATGGGGGCAAATTTTGCCCGCATCAAGGCGGACGGCTTCAACAGCATCATTCTCGTGATCCCGTGGAGAGAGTTTCAGCCGGGAGATATGGGAAATATGTACAATGAGGCTGCTTTCGCCAAACTCGATCAGGTCATGAAGTGCGCGGATGACCATGGACTTATGGTGACGCTGCGGATCGGTTACTGCTGGGATTACAGCGGTGACGCGTCCCTTCCGGAGCGATATGCCGGTGTGGTGCAGGACGGAAGCAGTGACAGGAAGCTGTGGCTGGATTACTGTAAGACGATCTATGACCGGGTATCCGACTACGGGAACTTTCAGGGTGGATTTATTACCTGGGAGGACTTCTGGGACTATACGTCAAATATGGACCGGGATCTCACAAGAGCCCTCAGTATCCGTCTGGCATCCAGATGCGGATATCAGGATTACCTGAAGGCCCACTACTCCCTTGCGGAGGTCGGCGCGGTCTACGGAAAGACATTCCAGGATTATTCCGAGATCTGGATCCCGGAGAGAAAGCGCCCGGAGGCGAAGCTGTTTTTTGAGTTTTATGACAGCTTTTTAAATAAGCTCCTCTCCGAGAGTCAGGGAGTGTTCCCCGGACTATCCATGGAGGTCCGGTCCGACGGAGACCCGATCTACCAGCTGGACGGAAGCTATACCTACTATTCCCACTCCGCCACGTATCCGTGTGCCGATGCCGAGTACTCCGCTCTTATGTACAGCGTGTCCCTCGGACAGCAGAACGTAGGAGACCATATTTCCGCGGAAACAGCGCTGGCATCCATGCAGAACAGCATGAACGGTCTGGTGGAAAAGAGCGGAAAGAAGTATTTTATGGAGCAGTTCCTATATGCGGATTCCACAGAGGCATTCTCCTACAATACCCAGATCGAGGAGTCTCAGGTGGCGGACTTTGTGAAGAGATCAGCTCCGATCTTAAAAGATACCACCTGCGGCTACGGTCTCTGGGTATACCGGAATTATGTAAATGATTGTGTATACAATGGTCAGTTCGCGCTGGGACTCACGGGGTGGGATACTACCGGAAATGTTGAGAAAACGGAACATGACGGGTCGAAGGCAGTCACTCTGGCAAAAGACAGTGTGCTCAGCCAGAATGTCCATGGGCGTCTTGGAAAAAGGGACAAGATCTATGTAAAATTCTGGGCGGCACCGAAGAACGGTGCAGCGAAGGTCACCTTCCAGATCGGTGACGCTAAAAAGTCGGTCCAGGTGACGGAAGCGGGAAATTATGAGTGTTCCATCCCGTGGCAGGAAAACTACAATCTCTCGATCACGACAGACCGAAGCGTGACACTGGACAATATTAAAATGTATTCCCACGAGCAGTACGGCAGGATCTATGACACAGACGGCAACGAGCAGGATCTTGCGGCGGCGTTTCGGGAGTTAAATGCGGCACTGGATCAGACACAGACTTTGGAGCCTGTTCCGGCAGCCGATTCCAGTAAATAAAATTTCTGTAAAAAAAACATAAAGAAATTTGAAATTCCTACTTGCGGAATTGCTCAGACTACGATATAATCTCCGGGATAGTTTGACAGGGATCGATAAAAACCTGTCAGTGTCCCGGAGATTTTTATGCGGGCAATGAGTCTAAGCCTGTGTCCGCACATCAGGAATGTTTTGGAGAGCCGCCCCAAAGCTTATGTTTCCGGGTGTGTTGCGCGGTTAAAAAAAGGAGGATTACATGGAGAAAAAGAAAAGTTCACTCGCTGTCAGAATGAGTATTTCCCTCGTCTGCGGTCTGGTAGCAGGTCTTCTGTTAATGTTCTTAAGAGAAAACCTCAACAGCACAGGCAAGGAAGCCGTATGGGCAACGATCAACAGCATCCTGTTCCAGGACATCACAGCGGCAGGCGCTGAAAAGGCACTCGGTATCTTCTATATTATTGGTCAGTTGTTTATCCGTTCTTTACAGCTTGTCATCGTACCGATGGTATTCACATCCATCACACTTGCGATCGGACAGATTTCCGATACAAGAACTCTCGGCAGAATTTCCGTAAAAACGATCGCAGGTTTCCTGATCTGCTCTTTCTTTGCATTACTTATGGCATGCGTAGTCGGAATCATGATCTACAATGCAGGTGTATTCAATATTCAGGTGGAGGGTCTTGAAGGTTCCGCCGGATCTACCGGTTCCAACCCGTTAAATGTGATCCTTAACATTGTTCCGTCCAATATCACAGCGGTATTCAGCACAAACACTTCCGTTCTCGCGATCGTGTTCTTAGCGGTTTCCCTCGGTCTCTGCATGAAGGCAGTCGGCGACGAGAAGAGCGCAACATTAAAGAAGCTCATCACAGAAGTAAACGATATCGTTGTTGTATTCTTAAACTACGTTGTTACAAAGTTCGGTCCGTTCGCGATTTTCGTTCTCCTTGCAAGAACATTCGCGACATACGGAATCAATCACTTAAAACCGGCTCTGGCATACGTTGTCGTAACCGTTATCCTGCTTCTCTTATTCCTCTTCGTAGGATACCCGATCTTTGTAGCAGTTACAACAAAGCAGAATCCGGTGAAGTTCGCAAAGAAGATCTTCCGTGTAGCAGTATTCGGATTCTCCACTTCCTCCAGTGCGGCTGCTCTTCCGCTTAACGTGAAGACGACCACAGAGGAGCTCGGTGTTGATGAGAAGATCGCTTCCTTCGTACTTCCGCTCGGTATGACCATCAACATGAACGGTACCGCGATCATGCAGGTCGTTGCGACTCTGTTTATCGCAGGCTGCGCAGGCTACGATGTAACCCTGTCCCAGCTCATTGTGATCGCTCTCTTAGCCCTGATCGCATCCGCCGGTACACCGGCAGCTCCGGGCGCAGGCGCGATCATCCTGTTCACGATCCTTTCCGGTCTTGGCTACATCAACGACGGTGCACTCTTAGCATACAGCCTGATCCTTGCGATCAACCGCCCGATCGAGATGTTAGTAACGGCGCTTAACGTTGTCGGCGACTCCGCAACTGCAATCTACGTTGCGAAATCCGAGGGAATGTTAAACGAGGATATCTACAATTCATAAGGAAAATACCGGACTGGTTTATGGTCGGTGTGCAAAGCTCCGGAAGACCTGAGGGAAGAAGCCCAGGTCTTCCGGAGCTTTTTTATGTAACAGGAAATCCCGGGGAATTCCCTGTTACATAAAAAGGCACTGACGTGCCAAAGATGCGCACTCGCGCGAAGATGTAGACTGTCGCAAGCGACCGCGCGAGGCGCGAGAATGTGCCAAGGCACATTCTTTTTTCTGAAACAGCGTGCCTGTGATGCGTCTCCGCTTGACATTTTCTGAACAAATAAACAGAAAAATGTGATATGATAAAAACATGTGAAAGAGGCAGACAAGAACATTCAGTCTGCGGGGACAGGGGGAGCTTTATGACAGGAACCATGTTTTTCAACATGCTTTTAAATATCGGACTGCTGGTGCTTCTGGCAACGCTGCTCACCAATATGGCATCGGTGCGGAAGCTGTTCCGGGGAGAGAGCAGCACGATCATCCAGAAGATGGCGTTGGCAGTGATCTTCGGTGCCATCAGCATCGTGTCGACCTACACAGGGACAAAGACCGGCGGGGCCATCGTCAATACCCGCGTCATCGGCGTCCTGACCGCGGGGATCCTGGGAGGACCGTTTGTCGGAATGATGACGGCACTCATCGCCGGAGCCCACCGGTTCCTGTTTGATATTGGCGGCTTTACAGCAGCTTCCTGCGCGGTCTCGACGCTGGTGGAAGGCGTGCTGGGAAGTCTGGCCTATAAAAAGTACAAGGCAGGAGAGATGGACAGCGTCGATCTGTTTTTCCTGACTGCAGAGGCGGAGATCCTGCAGATGTTGATCATTCTGATGATCTCGAAGCCTCTCGGCGCGGCCATGGAGCTTGTGGGAAAGATTGCCGTCCCGATGATCGTCATGAATTCTGTGGGAATGGTGCTCTTTTTCAAGACCTTTGATATGGTATATATGCGAGAGGACAGTCTGTTTGCGGAGCGGATGCGTCTTTCCATGGGGATCGCGGACAAGAGTCTCGTCTATCTGAGAAAAGGTTTCGGAAAGCGGGAAAATATGGAAGCTGTGACTGATATCATTTTTGGTGAGATCCCATGTCAGGCGGTGATCATCACGGATGAAAAGGAAGTTCTGGCGGTGAGTTCCCTGATCGATGACAGCCGTTTCCGCCGGGAAAAGTTTCTGGAACATCTGACAGGACCGGCAAAAGGAATGAAAGCAGAATGTATCTGGGAGGAAGATCTCGATGAGGAGATACGGCCGCTGTTTCACTCCCTCGTGACGGTGACAGTTCCGGTCATGACCGGAGATGAGAAGATCGGAAGTCTGTCCATTGTCGTGAAAAAGAGACGCCGTGTGGAACGAAGCATCGGGGATTTTCTGGAGGAACTTGCGAAGATGTTTTCCACACAGTTAGGGGTCTACAATGTAGAATATCAGAAGAAATTGCGGAAAAAAGCGGAGTTTAAGGCGCTGCAGTCTCAGGTAAACCCGCATTTTCTCTACAACGCGCTGAATACGATCTCCTGCATCTGCGATGAGGATGCGGGAAAGGCCAGTGACCTGATCTTAACGTTAGCGTCCTACTACCGTCAGACTCTGGAGAACGACCAGTACATGCTGGATATCGATACGGAGATCAACCATGTCCGGACGTATCTGGAGATCGAGAAGGCGAGATTTGAGGAGAAGCTCCGGGTGGAGATCAACGTGGAAGACGGTCTCTCCTGTCAGGTCCCGTCCTTTATCCTGCAGCCCATCGTGGAGAATGCTGTCCGGTATGGAAACAGCGCGGACGGGGTGCGCAGAGTGGAGATCTCGGCAAAACGGGTGCAGAGCGGGACCGGGGAGGAGCTGGTGAGGATCGGAGTCAGGGATCATGGAAAAGGTTTTGAACCGGAAGAGGCAGAGAGGATCCTGACCGGAAACAAGACCGGCAGCGTTGGATTAAAAAATGTGAATGAGCGTTTGAAGAGTACATACGGAAAGCGTTATGGGCTGGAGATCCGGAATACAGATGACGGGGCGGATGTTTCGTTCTGTATTCCGCATCAGGCAGAGAGCTGACAGGAAAATACTGTGACCGGACGTAACTATTCAGTACCTTCATAGTTACGTGCAAAAATCCATTCCAGATCAGCTTCGCTGATGGGATTTTTGCCTTCCAGCCTATGTTTTCTTACGGTCAGCGCAGCAAGTGCGCAGACCTACTGAACAGTTACGACCGGACTATTTTATACATTGGGGAAACTATGAGAGACAGGGGGAGATGTTTTGAAGATCGCAGTGATCGATGATGAGAGACCGGCAAGAAAAATGCTGATCCGCAGGGTGAAGGAAGTGCGTCCGGACTGTGAGATCACGGAAGCAGAGAGCGGAGCGGACGCCTTAAAGATGTTTAATGAGGCGGATTCGTTTGATCTGATCTTTGTAGATATGGACCTCGGGGATATGGAGGGGACGACGCTGGCGGCCACGGCAAAACGGCTGTTTCCCGGGGCGAAGATCGTCTTTGCCACCGCCTATTCCCAGTATGCCGCGAAAGCATACGAGATGGAGATCGATGATTATATTTTAAAACCGTTCGATCCGGAGCGGGTGCACCATGTTGTGAAAAAATGCATTGGGGAAGGAAAACGTGATCCCGCGGGGAAAATGGAGGAGCAGGAGGAAAAAACGGAACCGGCAGCAGCAGAAAAACAGGGGGCAGAGCAGGAAAACGCAGGTGTGGAAGAGAGGCGCGAAGCAACGGTATTCGGCAAGATCCCTGTGACGGCCAGCCACGGAATCCTGTTTCTGGAGATCGCCCAGATCGTGTATGCGGAGACCGACGGACACGGGTGTGTGGTCCATACCACATCGAGATCCTATGAGGTCAACCAGCTTTTGGGAGAACTTGAGAAAAAGCTGGCGGACTTCGGATTCTTCCGGATCCATAAGAGCTATCTTATAAATCTGTCATTTATTTCGGAACTTTTCGCAGGCAGCGGAAACGGACTTTCTGTACATATGAAGGGGTATGAGAGCCGGGAACTCCCGGTGGGAAGAGAAAAACTGAAAACATTAAAACAGTTGTTGAAGATCAGCTGACAGAAAGAGAAGCTGCGGCACTCCGTTCATGACGAAAGGAGTGCTGTTTGTGCAGATAACCATGCTGTTCATGCAGGCCACCTTTAAATATTGTGCAAAATATACTATAATGCATTTGCTTGAAGAAAAAGAAATAAGCATAATGTATATTCAAGGAGGGATTTGTATGATTAGTTTTCTCGTCTGTCTGGCACTTTTGATCGGAGGTTACTTTGTTTACGGCAACCTCGTAAATAACATTTTCAGTCCGGATGACAGAGAGACACCGGCAGTCAGAATCAACGATGGTGTCGACTACGTAGTCATGCCCCAATGGAAACTCTTTCTGATCCAGCTTCTGAATATCGCTGGTCTGGGCCCGATCTTCGGAGCCATGCAGGGTGCATTGTGGGGACCGATCGTATTTCTGTGGATCACCTTCGGTACGATCTTTGCCGGCGGTGTTCATGACTTCTTCTCCGGCATGATGTCCGAGAGAAATGATGGTGCTTCGATCTCAGAGGTATGCGGAATCTACCTCGGCGGCCTGATGCAGAACGTGATGCGTGTATTCAGTGTTGTACTTCTTGTCATGGTCGGTACTGTTTTCGCAGTTGGTCCGGCCGGTCTGATCGTAACTCTGTTCAGCAATGGCGGAGCACAGGGTCTGGTCGTAAACAAAGAGATGTGGCTCTGGATCATTCTGGCTTACTACTTTATCGCGACCTTTATTTCTATCGACAAGATCATCGGTAAGGTCTATCCGATCTTTGGTATCTGCCTGATCATCATGGCACTCGGTGTTGCTTTTGGTATCTTCACAAAACCGGAATATGTGATCCCGGAGATCTGGAGCAATTTCAGAAACATGCATCCGAGCGGAACACCGGTATGGAGCTTCATGTTCATCACCGTTGCCTGCGGCGCGATCTCCGGTTTCCACGCAACACAGTCACCTCTTATGGCGCGTTGTATGAAATCTGAGAAACAGGGTCATTTCGTATTCTACGGCGCAATGGTATGTGAAGGTATTATCGCCCTGATCTGGGCAGCAGCAGGATGCTCTCTCTACGAAGTGACAGGTGGTTTAAACACAGGTCTCGCAGAGATCATGAAGAACGGTCAGTCCGCAGCCATCTATGATGTCTGCCAGAAGACTATGGGCGGTGTCGGCATTGCTCTTGCTATGTTAGGTGTTATCGCCTGCCCGATCACTTCCGGTGATACAGCATTCAGAAGCGCACGTTTAACACTTGCTGACTGGTTCAAGGTTGACCAGAAGAACTGGAAGAACCGTCTGATTCTCTGCGTACCGTTACTTGGAATCGGCGCTATCGTTGGACATATGGATTACAGCATCGTATGGAGATACTTCAGCTGGACAAACCAGACACTGGCTATGATCGTTCTCTGGACAGCAAGCATGTACCTCTACAAGGCAAAGAAGAACTACTGGCTCACAGCAGTTCCGGCAACCTTCATGAGCGCTGTTTCCATGACATATTTCTTCTGTGCAAAAGAGTGCTTAAACCTCGGTACTGCAGTTGCGTACCCGGTAGGTATCGTACTTGCGGTCGTATTCCTTGGAATCTTCATCCGCGCAACGAAGAAACAGACAGCATAATGTAAGATTATAATGACACGAAAGACAGGCTGCAAAGCTGGGAGTGTCTGACTGCAGATGATGCAGAAAGTATAAGCTGCCCCGGTGAAAGGCTGAGGGCAGCTTATACTGGTTATTCAGTATTTGGGAGGCGAGAGTTATGTTCTTAAAACCGGCAAAACTTGGAGAAAAAGAGATTCCGGAGAGTATTCTTTCAGAGGACAAAAAGCACTGTAAGAAGATCGGTCCCTGCGGAATCGGAAAAGAGGCATTATACCTCAACAGCTTTTATCTGGAGCGGCGCTTCTACATCCCGGTATCTTCCGTCTCCCGTGTCTTTAAGCGCGTGGCGATGAGCAAAGGCGGATTTACCGGAAAAGGCCTGTTTGCCACCATGCCGTATCTGGTGGTTGTCTACGGGGATGGGAAGGAAAAACAGTGCAACTTTAAATATGAGGATCAGGTGGACGCTTTCGTGGCATCCGTGAAGGAGCGGTTCCCGCAGATAAAGACCGTGAGTGAAGCGGCGGAAAAGCGCCTTGCGGAAGCTGAGAAAAAGCAGGCGGAGAAACGTCTCATTCCTCTCTCAGAGCAGGCGAAGGAGACGGTAAATGTTCTGGAGCAGGCAAAAGCAGCCCTCACGAAGCGTCTGTCCCTGTTCACAGAGCTCACCAACGCGGCAAAGAAAAAGAGAACGTATGAGAAGACAAAGCCGTTTTACAAATGGCTCGCTTTATTCATGGTGGTCATGGGGGCGGCGGCGCTTGCATACGGCGTATTCTCCTTTATGAATCACGACGCGTTTGCCGTATACTTTGTCCTCTTTGGAATGGCGGCGATCTTTCTGTTCTCCGGAGCGAATGTCATGCCGACGAGTACGAATAACCGGAAAGCTATCGAAAAACGTCTTGCGGCGGCGGAAGAAGCCGTTACGGGTTATGTGGACAGTCTCCATCTCGGACTTCCGGTTCCGGCCTGTTACCTTCATCCGGTGACTGTAGAGCGGATGCAGCGTGCTGTCCGTGAGGGGCGCGCCGAGTCTGTGGAGGACGCGTTTGACGTAGTAAAAAATGATCTGAAAAAGACCAACGCGGATGTATCCGTCACCCAGGAGGAATTCGATGAGATCATGGCGATCAAGCCGGTCTTTCTGGTCAGAGATTACGTGTAGATGAAAAAATTGACTGCCGTGTCAGTAGGCTTATGTTGGACGGCAGTCTTATTTTATGTAACAGGAAATTCCGAGGAATTCCAAAGATGCGCACTCACGCGAAGATGTAGATTGTCGCAAGCGACCGCGCGAGGCGCGAGAATGTGCCAAGGCATATTTTTTTATAAAAAACAAGGATTCATGGTATTATATGAAAACCGGGATGCTGCGCAGATAGACGGCATCCCGGTTTTCTTCATGCGATTTTGATAGATTTCTGCTATTTTCCTGCAGCCATCTGATAGATCTTAAGCATATCTTCCGCTTCCAGCTTCTTCGCGGAGCCCTTCGGGCCGCCTGCAGCGATTCTCGCGTTTTTCGCCATAGTCTCAAGCTGTTCTTCTGTCGGATCGATGCCGAGTTCCTTTAAGTTTGTCGGCATACTGATGGCACGGTAGAAGTCTTCCATGGCCTCGATCCCCTTTAAACCCGTCTCCATATCATCTTTTCCAGGTTCAACACCCATGACATTCACTGCGAATTTCGCGAACCGCGGTGTACAGTTATCGATTACATATCTCGCCCAGCTGCCCCAGATCGCCGCAAGACCCGCACCGTGGGCAACGTCGAACATTCCGCCGATCTCATGCTCTAAGAGGTGGGAGGCAAAGTCTCCGCCGTCGTTTCCGCAGCCGGTGAGACCGTTGTGGGAGAGACTTCCGGACCACATCACCTCGGCTCTCGCGTCATAGTTGTCTGGATCGTCCACAAGGATCTTCGCGTTCGTGATCACGGTGCGCATAAGACCTTCCGCAATGGCATCGGTGATCTCCATATTTCCGCCGTTTGTGAAATAGCGCTCCATGGTATGCATCAGAATATCGGTGCAGCCGCAGGCTGTCTGGTATGGCGGGAGAGTCATTGTGATCTCCGGGTTCATGACAGCAAATACAGGGCGGGAGATATCATTGTTGTAGCCGCGTTTTTCCAGTGTTTCATCGTTTGTGATAACAGAGCTGTTGCTCATCTCACTTCCGGAAGCCGCGATAGTCAGAACAACGCCGATCGGAAGGCATTCGGATGCCTGACGGGTGTGCTCATAGAAATCCCAGACATCACCGTCGTTCGCGAGACCGTAACCGATGGCTTTCGCGGAGTCGATGACACTGCCGCCGCCTACCGCAAGGAGAAAATCAACGCCCTCCTTTCTGCAGAGCTCGATCCCCTCACGGACTAAGGAAAGACGTGGGTTTGGGACAACACCGCCAAGCTCCACATAGGTGACTCCGGACGCGTCCAGGGATTCCTTAATGCGTCCGAGAAGACCGGAGCGGATCACGCTGCCGCTTCCGTAGTGGAGCAGGACTTTTTTACAGTTGACATTTTTTACAAGCTTTCCGATCCGGTATTCGGTTTCTTTTCCGAATACGACGCGGGTCGGGGTATAGAAATTAAAATTAAACATAAGACACCCTCCTGATAGATCAAGTATACTAAGGATCGCAGTGATCTGCAAGAAATACCTTTGGAACTTTCCGGATTTTCGGAAGCTTACCTGACACAGATTTTACACAGACTTTAGGTGATGACGGCACCAGATTTTACAGAGGACGCATAGGATGAAGACAGAAACTGACAGACAGGCATAAAAGAAAAAGGCAGAGACGATCTGCAGGAGGAAACACATTATGAAAAAAATAAGACTGACAGCACTTACCATGGCGGGACTGATGGCGGCGGCATCCATGACCGGCTGCGGTGCGAAAACAGCGGAGACCACAGCGGCTTCGGAGACAACGACAGCAGCAGGGACGATGGCGGCAGAGACAACAACTGTGGCGGAGACGGCTGGGAAGGTGTCCCAGACCAAACCGCTTGTAGTATATTTAAACGACTTCGATGATATTATTCCGGAGATGTTTAAAAAGGCGACCGGATATGACGTGGAAGTCGTAGCAGGAAACGGTGCGGAGACACTTGCAAGGATCGAGACGGAGGGCGACAACCCACAGTGGGATATCGTATGGCTGGATTCCATGCCAAGTATCAACTCTCTCGGAAAGAAGGGAATGCTTCTCACGGACTGGGAACCATCTAATGCGGGAAACCTCACCGATTTCTTTAAGGAGATCGTTCCGGCGGACAAGGCATACTATCCGACCGGGGCACACGCGGCAGGCGTGATCGCGTACAGGAATGATGTTTTCACAGAAGAAACAGCTCCGAAGACCTGGGAAGACTTCGCAAAACCGGAATATAAAGATAAGATCGGAATCGCAGATCCGAGCGTAGCGGCTCCGGCATATCCCTTCGTGTCATACTTCTTCAACTCGAAGGGAATGGACAGCGGAAAAGAGTACTTCGGCTCATTATTCGAAAATGGCTTAAAGGTCTACCCAAAGAACCCGCAGGTGGTTCAGGCGCTTGCCAGCGGTGAGATCGCGGTGGCAGGACTTCAGGAGAGCAACGCATACGGCATGATCGCTTCCGGAGAGCCGATCAGCATCATCTGGCCGGAAGAAGGCGCACCGGCATCTGTACGTGTGGCAGCGATCAGCGCGAAGACGGATCAGCCGGAGGTTGCGAAGAAATTCATCGAATTCCTTTTACAGCCGGAGACACAGCAGCAGCTGGTGGATGCGGGAGATGAAGGATATTTTGAACCGTCCGTTGCAGGCGTAAACGAAAAAGAAGATCGCGAGAAAGATGGAAAGCTTGTCTATGCAGAGGCATCCTGGGCATCTGAACACGAAGCAGAGATCAAGGAGTGGTTTGCAGATGAGTCCGCGAAATAGTGGAAAATTAAGAAGCGCAGCACATAGAGGACAGGCAGAAGGGGCGATCGGCTGGATCATCCTTTCCGTGCTTGCTGTTTTAATTATCTTGCCGCTGGGGGCCGTTCTTTTACAGATCGTAAGTCCCGGATTTTTTGGAAATACGGAAAAAGCAGATGGAATGAGCCTGCTCTTTGAGGTCTTTGAAAAACCGCTCTGGTATAAGGCACTCGGAAATTCCATGTCTCTTGGCATCTGGACAACATTTTTGGGTACGGTGTTTGGGGCGTTTCTTGCAAATTTCCGGGTAAAATGGGAGTTTAAGACAGCGAAACTTTTAGACATCGCGGCGTGGATCCTGATGATCATGCCGTCCTTCATCATTGCCCAGGGCTGGGTCTATTTCGCTTCCGGAAACGGGATCGCGAGGTCCTGGCTTCACTGGAACAACATAAACAGTCTGGTATTCAGCTTTCCGGGGCTGGTGTTTATCATGGTACTCAACAAGTTCCCCTTTGCTTATGTGACGATCAAGGCGGCCCTGGAGTGGAAACCGGAACGGCTGTCTCTGGCAGCAAGAATGAATGGGGCATCTCCGTGGGAAGAGTGGAAGACTGTGCAGGCACCTTTATGCATTCCGGCCTATTGTTCCGCGGCGATCTTGATCTTTATGGATACGATCGGTGATTTCGGACTTCCGGCAGCGATCTCCGGAGTATATCGCTTCCCGACATTGCCATACGCGATCTATACGGCGCTTTACAGTTCCCCGATCCGCCTGGATATGGCAGGTGTGTTATCCTTCTATCTGGTACTGATCATCATCGCAGCCATGATCGTCCAGTACAGGATCATTGGTAAAAAGCGGTACGATTTCTTTGATACGGGAACCGTGAAGGCGGTGCCGGTCCGCCCTGCATTTGGAGTCGGGATCATCCTCGATTTCTTAGGGGCATTTCTGGCATTTATCACACTGTTCGTGCCGCTTGGTTCCACAGTGGTCATGTCCTTCTCCGACTCGATCTCCGTTGCAAATTTCAGTTTCACGTTAAAGAATTATGAGAAGGTCATCGTAGACAGCAAAGAGCTCTTAAATGGTCTGGAACACTCCTTGATGATTGCCTTTGCGGCAGCCATCATTGGGCTGGTTCTCGGATTTTTCGTTTCCTATGTGCTGAACTATTCAGACTTCGTTTTAAAGCGCGTGATCGATGTGCTGTCCCTGGTTGCGTTAGCAGTGCCGGGAGTCGTTTTAGGTATCGGCTATATCTTCGTATGGAATCAGCGGTGGATCGAATCCGTGGGGCTTAAGATGTACGGAACGCCCAGGATTATCGTTCTTGCCAGCGTTGCGGCGGCGATCCCGGTCATCACGAGAGTTCTGACCGGCGGTATGGCAAAGATCCCGAGACCGATCCTGTTTGCGGCCCGGCTTTCCGGCGCCGGTCTTATCACGCGGATTCGGACGATTCTCTGGCCGCTCTTAAAAGCAACCGTTTTGTCCGCATTTTTATCCGCATTTGGCGGAAGCGTGTTCAACCTTGCGATCAATACGATCCTCTATCCGCCGAACTATCAGACACTGCCGGTCTACATCAGCAAAGGAGTGGAAAATCTGAAATTCGGATATTCTGCGGCGGCAACGGTGTTTGGCGGCGGAATCGTGGTCCTTCTCATTTTACTGATGGAGCTTTTACCGCTTTATTCTCAGCTGTTCCAGAGAAGAAGAGCAGCCGGATCTGTGGTGAAGCTCTTCCGGGGGCAGAAAGAAAATAAGCGGGTAACGATGAAGGTACAGAATAGTTAGACGATCAGGAAATAAAGCAGATACAGTGGGAGACTTTATAGGGTACACGCTAACTGCTTTTGGAGGAATATATGGAGATTCAGAATCAGGAAGTCATCTTAAAAATAGAAGATCTGACAAAAAGCTTTGGAAAGACGGAAGTGCTTAAGGGAATCAGCATGGAAGTCCATAAAAACGAGATCATCAGCGTATTGGGTCCGTCCGGCTGCGGAAAGTCCACCTTGCTGAACATTATCGCAGGCATGCTGGCTCCCGATGGCGGACGCGTGACCATGAACGGGCAGATGATCTCTGAGGCGGGAAAAGTCCTGCCGCCGGAGAAACGCCATATGAACATGGTGTTTCAGGATTTTGCACTGTGGCCACATATGACAGCGTATGATAACATCGCTTACGGCTTAAAGCGGAGCAAAACCGGAAAAGAGGAGATCGAGGAGCGGGTACAGGAACTCTTAAAGCTTCTGCATCTGGAGGGACTGGAAAAACGGTATCCGGCGGAGCTTTCCGGTGGTCAGCAGCAGAGAGTCGCGATCGCCCGGGCATTGATCACGAAGCCGGATATTCTCCTGATGGATGAGCCGCTCTGCAATCTGGATGTCCAGCTCCGAGTGGAGATGAGAACCGAAATGGCGTTCTTGTTCCGGAAGCTTGGGACGACCGTCTTTCACGTCACCCATGACCCGTCGGAGGCGTTCGCGATGGCGGACCGGATCGTGATCATGAACAAGGGAAATATCGACCAGATCGATTCCCCGAAAAACTGTTACAGGAATCCGGGAACGGAGTCGGTGGCGGCTCTTTTAGGTGCCGGAAACCGGGTACATGGATACGCGAGGAAGGATGGCGGCACGCAGATCGATCTCGGTGGCAGTGTCTGCGGAACACTCGGAAGAAACGGAATCCGCAAAGATGACATGGTGACTGTCCGCTTCCGCGCGGAGAACACGGTGTGGACCGGAAGCGAGCGGCAGGAGAACAGTTTTCCGGTGGCGGTCGAGTATTCCTCCTTCGAGGGGGATTATTACCGCGTTATGGCGAAGATGGGAATGGGAGAACCGCTCTGCTTCTTAAGCCGTAACTATCTGGAAAAAGGCACGGAAGGCTACGTGAATGTGGAAGGGGACCGTCTCTATGTGTACGGCCCGGAGACAGCGGCATGAGCGGGAACCTGTATCTGATGAGTGACATTCATGGATATTTTATTCCCTTTCTGCAAATACTGAAAAAGATCCGGTTTACGGATGCGAATCGGATGGTGATCCTGGGGGATCTTGTGGCGAAAGGACCGGATTCCCTGGGACTTTTGTGCTTTGTGATGGAACATAAGAATATTCTGGCGCTGAGAGGGAATCATGAACAGCGGCTCTTACAGTATTTTGGAACAGACCGCGCGGCCGGGATCCCGGATTCCACGATGCGGCCCTGGGTGGCCGGAGACGGGGCGGGGATCATCAGGCAGATAAATATGCTGTCAGAGACAGGACGCAGGAAGGTTCTGGAGTTTATCGAAACGATGCCGCTCTGGGCAGCCATGGAGATCTGCGGCAGAAAGTATGTGTTGATTCACGGAGCGCCGGATGATGAAATGAAAAAAGAACTTCTGGCAGTGCAAAAAGATCCCGGTGGGAAAAGAAAGACAGCGGATTATGATGTCCTCATAAACCGATATGAATCACCAGACGTGGATAACCGGCTTCCAGCGGGAATGACTGCCGTAGTGGGACACACGCCGACATTCAAATATGGAACACAGTACGCGGGAGATATGATCATAAGGGACGATAAGATCTTTCTGGACTGCGGAGCCGGTCAGGGGTATGGATTGGGCTGTCTGGAAATATTGTCTGGCAATGACAAAAATTCCTATCGAAAATACTTTACAAATACAGAGAACGGGAGTATATTGTAAACAACCGCTGATGAAAATGACGGTCAGCGATGGGACAATTCAATAATAAGTCTTCAGGGCAGGGTGCAAGTCCCTACCGGCGGTAAAGCCCGCGAGCCGAGAGGCATGATCCGGTGAGATTCCGGGGCCGACAGTATAGTCTGGATGAAAGAAGAATTTCAGGTTTGTTTGTGATATGCGGAAGCGATCCGGTGCTCGAAAAAGAGGACAGGATCGAGAGATTCCGGATCACGGAAGATCGGATCAGTAGCTCTGGAATAGGAAACTGTTTCAGGGCTTTTTTAATGAAAAGGATCCGGGAAAAGCTGGGAATAACGGAAATTTATATTTCCGGATGAAACAACGGACCGAATATGGAAAACCCTGTAGGCATCTACTTTACAGGTTTTTTTAACAGAAAATTCCTATGGAACTTTCTGATTGTGCCTGTAAGGCAGGTTTGCGGAAAGAGGAGTGAAAAAGATGACGGACCGGGATTATATGCTGCGGGCCATTGAGCTTGCAAAGGGGGGACTTGGCTGGACGAGCCCGAATCCCCTCGTGGGAGCTGTGATCGTGAAAAACGGAAGGATCATAGGGGAAGGTTATCATGAGCGGTGCGGAGAACTCCACGCGGAGCGAAACGCCATTGCATCGCTCACGGAAAGTGCGGAAGGCGCGACACTTTATGTGACGTTGGAGCCGTGCTGCCATTACGGAAAGACACCGCCCTGCACAGAGGCGATCCTCGAGCAGAAGATCGCAAGAGTCGTGATCGGTTCAAGAGATCCGAATCCCCTGGTATCAGGAAAAGGAGCGGCGATCCTAAGAGCAGCGGGAGTCCGGGTGGAAGAGGACTTTATGCGTGAGGAATGCGATGCGTTAAATCCGGTATTCTTTCATTACATCACAAAGAAAACCCCCTATGTGGTCATGAAATACGCCATGACGGCGGACGGAAAGATCGCTGCGCGGACCGGCGACTCCAAGTGGATCACAGGAGAAAGCGCAAGGAAAAAGGTGCAGGAGCTGCGCCACCAGTATATGGGGATCATGGCTGGGATCGGCACGGTCCTGGCAGACGATCCGATGTTAAACGTCCGGATCCCCGGGCTGAAGAGTCCGGTGCGGATCATCTGCGACAGCAGACTCAGGATCCCGATGGATTCACAGATCGTGAAGACGGCAAAGGAGTACCGGACCATCGTAGCGTATGCGGGGGAGCATTCCGGGGAAGGCTGTAAAGAAGCGGAAGAGAAAGAGGAACAGCTTCACGCGGCCGGCGTGGAGACTGTGTCGGTCCCGGACGCAGACGGGCGTGTGGATCTTAGAAAGCTCATGGAATATCTCGGAAAACAGGGCATCGACAGTGTGCTTTTAGAGGGCGGAGGTACCTTAAATGACGCGGCGCTGTCAGCCGGGATCGTAAACGAGATCTGCGCGTTTATCGCTCCGAAGATTTTCGGCGGTGCCGGTGCGAAGACTCCGGTTTCCGGGATCGGTGTGGCGCATCCGGCGGAAGCCGTGAAGCTGACGCTGAGACAGATGGAGACGATCGGGGATGATCTGATGCTCAGATATTCGGTAGATTGAAGATGGGAAAGGAAGTAAGGGCATGTTTACAGGGATCGTAGAAGAACTCGGACAGGTGAAGGCACTTTCCCTGCGCGGAAATTCCGGTACACTGACGGTAAAAGCGGAAAAAGTTCTGGAAGGAACAAAGATCGGTGACAGCATTGCGGTCAATGGTGTCTGCCTTACGGTCACGAATATGAAAAATAATGAGTTTTCCGCTGATGTGATGGCGGAGACAGTGAGGAGAAGCAGCCTCGGAGCACTGCGGGATGGAAGTTATGTAAATCTGGAGCGGGCCATGGCGGCGGATGGCAGGTTTGGCGGTCATATCGTTTCCGGTCATATTGACGGAACCGGTCAGATCGAATCGATGAGACGGGAAGAGAATGCAGTCTGGGTCACGATCGCATGTACAGATAAGATCCTGGATCTGATCGTGGAAAAGGGTTCAATCTGCATCGACGGGATCAGCCTCACAGTGGCGGCGGTGACAAAGCGGAACTTTTCAGTGTCGGTGATCCCACATACCGGCGAGGAGACAACGCTTTTGAAGAAAAAAGCAGGAGATCCGGTCAATCTGGAAAATGACATTGTGGGGAAATATATTCAGAAATTTGTGGATATCGGAAGGAATTCCGGTGCGGACCGGGGAAAAATGCCTGACGGTGATAATGCCGCAGGAAATGCGAAGGGAAACCCGGGGCTCAGCATGGAGTTTCTTCAGAAATATGGATTTTAAAACAGATGCTTTGAAGATATTTAGAAACATCCAGAAAATATGAGATCAGAGCGGTTAAAGTTTCAGCAGTAGGAATCCTGCTGAAAGAAAAACTTTTAATAAAAGGCTCTGGAAAGGCAGGAAAATATGAACGAGCAATACAACACAATCGAAGAAGCGATCGAAGATCTGCGGGCGGGAAAGATCATTCTCGTGACAGATGACCCGGACCGGGAGAATGAGGGAGATATGATCTGCGCGGCAGAGTTCGCGACACAGGCAAATATCAATTTTATGGCAAGCCATGCAAAGGGACTGATCTGTACGCCGATGAGCGCGGCAGTGGCAGAGCGGCTGGGACTTCCGCAGATGGTATCCGAGAACACGGATAACCACTGCACGGCATTCACGGTCTCCATTGACCATGTGGACACGACAACAGGAATTTCCGCGGCGGAGCGCTCTTACACGATGATGAAATGCGTGGACCCGGCGACAAAGCCCCAGGATCTCAGAAGACCGGGACACGTATTCCCGCTTGTAGCAAGACGGGGCGGAGTGCTCGTGAGAAACGGCCATACCGAGGCAACTGTGGACCTCATGCGTCTGGCGGGACTTTCCGAGTGCGGCGTGTGCTGTGAGATCATGGAGGAAGACGGAACCATGATGCGGACCACGAATCTGTGGAAGCTGGCGAAGGAGTACGGACTGAAATTTATCACGATCAAGGAACTGCAGGATTACTGCCGTGTCCATGAAAAACATGTGGTGCAGGAAGCCTGCGCGGACATGCCGACCCAGTACGGACACTTTAAGATCTACGGCTATGTAAACGATATTACCGGCGAGCACCATGTGGCTCTTGTGAAAGGTGATATCGGGGACGGCGAGGATGTGCTCTGCCGCGTGCATTCCGAGTGCCTGACCGGAGATGTGTTCGGTTCCATGCGCTGTGACTGCGGAAAACAGCTCCAGACCGCGATGCGCCAGGTGGAGGCGGAAGGTCGCGGCGTTATCCTCTACATGCGTCAGGAAGGCCGCGGCATCGGTCTGATCAACAAACTGAAGACGTATGTGCTTCAGGAGCAGGGCTTTGACACTGTGGAGGCCAATATCAAGCTTGGTTTTGCTCCGGATCTCAGGGAATACTGGATCGGGGCACAGATCTTAAGGGATCTCGGCGTGAAGTCCTTAAGACTTCTCACGAACAATCCGGAGAAAATCTACGGACTTTCCGGTTTCGGACTTGAGATCCATGAGCGCGTGCCGATCGAGATCGATCCGCAGCAGTACGACAGCTTCTATCTGAAGACGAAGCAGGACAAGATGGGACATATCTTTACAAAAATTAAAGTGTGATAGGATGGAACGTCCATTGCTGAAAGTCCTGTACACCGGCGGCATGCATCCCGCACGGACGGAAGTGCTGAGATGATTACAGCCGCGCAGGCGGCACAGATCTACGGGCATACATCCCGTACGGACGGAAGTGATGGGCAATTGGAAATAGAGCTTTGCATGTAATTATGAAGACTTCTGAATAGCAGTAAGCATAAGAAAAGGAGAAACATCATGAAAGAGATCAAAGTATTAGAAGGAAAAGTTGTAGCACCGGAAGGCATGAAAGTGGGGATCGTAGCTTCCCGTTTCAACGAGATCATCGTAAATAAGCTTTTAGGCGGAGCGGTTGACGGACTTGTCCGCCACGGTGTGGAGGAAGAAAATATCACGGCAGCCTGGGTTCCGGGAGCGTTCGAGATCCCGGTTGCGGCATCTGCCATGGCAAAGTCCGGCAAGTATGACGCGATCATCTGTGTCGGCGCTGTGATCCGCGGTGATACCACACACTATGATTATGTGTGCAGTGAAGTTTCCAAGGGAATCGCTCAGGTGGGACTGGCAGAGAAGATGCCGGTACTCTTCGGCGTCCTGACAACCGAGAACATTGAGCAGGCTATCGCCCGTGCCGGAAGCAAAGGCGGAAATAAGGGATATGACTGTGCACTTTCCGCGATCGAGATGGTAAATCTTATGAGACAGTTCTAATTTCAGATCATATAGACGTAAAAGATCAGCGCCTGAAAACATTTTTCAGAGGCGCTGATTTTTGCGTAATGGGAAATTCTGTTTTATCAGAGCTTATAAGGCTTTCGTCTCCTCCGTGAATTTGACCGCGAAATCCCGGTTCAGTTTCATGAAGAGCTGCTGCTCCTCGGGAGACCAGCTCTCAAAAATCGCATTTTCGATGGAGATCAGGCGATGGGCGGTATTTTTCATGAGTTCCTCTCCTTTTTCCGTGAGAAAAACGCAGGTGTTCCTCCCTGTTCCGGGTTTCAGGTACAGATAACCGGCCTGTTCCATCCTGCGTACTGCAGAGTTGATCGTGGATTTTGTGGTGCCGGTCTCTTTGTAAAAAATACTTTGATTGCAGCCGGAGCCGTGTTCGTTGAGAGAGTAGAGAATATCAAGCTCACTGTCCGTGAGACCGAGCTTTAATGCAGCGTCATGGTAGGCACTGTCGACCTGGCTGAGCAGGTTGTAGAATTCTTTAAATGCAGAGTACATGGCAGATCTCCTGAAAATATAAGTGTATGGGGGCAGTGCAGGGCTTTGCATCCGCCTGCACGGGCTATCAGTCTATGTGTATCCGTACTTCTTTGCCTTCCGGATCAGGAAGAAGAGCGACAGGCATACCGCCATAAATTCCGCCGCGATGATGGAATACCAGATCCCGGAGACACCGAGGAAAAACGGCAGGATGATGACGGCCCCTGTTTCAAAGATCATGGTACGGCAGAAGGAGATCACAGCGGAGACGAATCCGTCGTTGAGTGCCGTAAAGAAGGACGATGCGTAGATGCTGAAGCCCATGAACAGGAAAGAGATCGAGTATGATCGGAATGCATGGACCGTCATGTCTAAGAGGTTCGTGTTATAGCGGACGAAAATTCCCGCAAGAAACGGGGCACCCGCTTCTGCCACGATCGTCAGGATGATCTGGAAGGTCAGGATCAGCCGGAAGCTCTTTCTGAGCAGATTCTTTAACTCGCTCTTATTTCCTGCACCGCAGTGATAGCCCACGATCGGGGCACTTCCCATAGAGTAGCCGATAAAGAGCGCCGCAAAGATAAAGCTCACGTACATGATGACGCCGTATACGGCAACACCGTCGGAACCGGCAAGGCGCATGAGCTGCCAGTTGTAGAGCATGTTTACGATGGACATGGAGATGTTCGTCATAAACTCGGAAGCGCCGTTTGTACAGGTCTTCAACAGGGCACTAAAGTCCATATGGGTCCTTCCGAGACGGAGTCGGCTCCTGTTTGGAAAGATAAAGTAGAGCAGGGGGATCAGTCCGCCGATGGACTGACTGATCGCCGTTGCGGCGGCAGCTCCCACAACGCCGAGACGCAGAACAGCGATAAAATAGGCATCGAGGATCATATTTGTAAGTCCTGACGCGATGGTGATCAGGAGTCCGAGCTGCGGGCGTTCCGCAACAACTAAAAAGCTCTGGAATACATTCTGCAGCATAAAGGGGATCAGAGCCAGCAGGATGATCCGGCCGTAACGGACGCAGTAGGGGAGAAGGATCTCATCAGCGCCTAAGAGCTTTGCCATCGGGGCTAAAAGGACCTCACCGCCTACCGTAAAGAGGAAGCCCACCGCGATCAGAACGTAGACGAGGAGGGAAAAGATCTCCTTTGCCTTTTTTTCATTCCCGGTTCCGAAGGTCAGAGCCACCAGGGCACTGCCGCCGGTGCCGGTCATAAAGCCGATGGCACCGAGGATCATGAGAAACGGCATAATGATATTAATGGAGGCGAAGGCCTCGGAACCCACAAAGTTCGAGACGAAAACACCGTCCACAACTCCGTAGATGGAGGTTAGGATCATCATGACGACAGACGGAAACGTGAACCGCAGGAGTTTTTTATAGGTAAAGTGGTCGGAAAGTGAAATATTCATCGTGTGCCCTTTCAGTTTTTTACTGTGTCTGCCCGCGGGGGAAAATCGTGTCTTTTCTATCGGACAGTTTTACAGTTATGAATGTACGAAATCGTACGTAGAATCATAGTACGATTTCGTACATATGTCAAGAAGAACTTTACATACTGTCTCACGGTATGAACTTCGTATCCAGCCTCACAGATATGAACTTTGCATCCTGTCCCACGGAAGAACTTCGCATCCAGTCTCACAGATATGAACTTTGCGTCCTGCCTCACGGAGGTTCGCCTCGAATTAAGATGGAAATCTCACAGAATGAGTTTTTACACAGATTTTACATTCTTTTACCGGAGCGTGATTGTTCGTTTCTTTTTTCTGCTATATGATATAGAAGTGAAAATGAGAGAAAAAAGAAAGAGCAGTCACGAGCTGGGTCGACTGCGGCAGAGGAAAAAGAATATGACATATAAGGAAATCAAGAAAAACGAGGAAGTTTTAGCTTACCTGAAAAAAGGAAACGACAATCTGGGGACTATGGGATTTACAGATCATTCGGACGCGCACTGCGCGATGGTTGCGGAGCGGGCAGCAATGATCTTAAAGAAATTCGGTTACTCAGATCACGATATCGAGCTGGTGAAGATCGCCGGTTTCATGCATGATATGGGAAATGCGATCAACCGGCATGCCCATGCGGAGTATGGTGCCCTTCTGGCATCCCAGATCCTGGAAAAGACGGATCTTCCGATCACAGACCGCGCGATCATCGTCTCCGCGATCGGAAACCATGATGAGTCAACGGGCGGAGCTGTAGATCCGATCTCCGCGGCGCTCATCATCGCCGACAAGACGGATGTACGCAGAAACCGCGTCCGCCAGAAGGAGATGGCATCATTTGATATCCACGACCGCGTAAACTATGCGGTTACAGAGGCAAAATTAAAGGTAAATGAGGAAAAGAAAGTGATCACCCTGAACTTAAAGATCGACGAAAACATCTGCTCCATGCTGGAGTACTTCGAGATCTTCTTACAGCGCATGCTCATGTGCCGTCGTGCGTGTGAAATGCTCGGAGCGAAATTCAAGATGACGGCGAACGGAAGCAAGATCGTATAAAATAAAATATGGAATATGCATCAGAGACACTCTTGGAACAGACCGTAATTGGCCTGTGCTGAGAGTGTTTTTTGTAACAGGAAATTCGGGGGGAGTTCTCCGATGAAAAAAGCACGAATGTGCCAATGATGTGCATTCACGCGAGGCTGTAGGTTATCGCAAGCGACTGCACGAGACACCCGAATGTGCCAGGGCATATTCTTTTTGAGCATTTTAATTCTGATATTCGAAAAAATATTTTTTACCGCAACATTTTCGTTCGGCTGGTTGTATATAGGGTAGAAAGGCAAAAATGCCGGAGTCAAAATGAAGAATTGTGAGGGAATCAATATGTATAAGAAGAATTTAGTAATGCTTGCAACAGTAGTTATGATGGCGGCTTTCGTGAGCGCCTGCGGAAATGGAAAACAGGAAATAAAGGAGACTGCAGTAATCGAGACAATGAAAGACTCACAGGAGGCATCTGAAAATGCTCAGATTGCGAATCCATGGATCGAGGTAAAAACGATGGAGGAGGCGAAAAATATGGCTGGTTTTGACTTAAAACTTCCGGAAATTCCGGCAGAATACGGAAAGAAGATGATCCAGGTGCTGGACTCTGCTGATGCTCTGACGATCGAAGTGATCTTCTGGAATAATGAGGATAAGGAAATACGAATCCGGAAAGCACCGGGAACCGGGGATATCAGCGGAGATTACACTGCTTATGCGCAGGAGCAGAAAGTTCAGGCGGAAAATCGTGAACTGACCTTAAAGGGAGAGGAAGATAAGGTATTCCTTGCCACCTGGACGGAGGATGGTTATACTTATTCTATGTATGTAGAAGCCGGAATTTCAGCGGATGAGATGACTGGAATGGCGGGACAGGTCTGCTGAGAATGGATATCGGAGCGGACTGCTCGGACTACGGATAGAGCTTCATATGACAGGATACGATAAAACAGGGAGAAAAACGGGAATGGGAATATGGACAGCATGGGAGCTGCCGGGATTTCGCCTGCTCCGGTGGCTGCAAGCCCTTATCTGGGCCTTTATGCCGGGGGTAAAGGACGAAAACCGGCAGAATATGGTCGAAAAAGAAGAATGGGAAGCGCGGATGCGTCAGGCGGAGACGAACGGCCGGGCGGAAATGATTCTGACCAGGTTTGGAGACAGCATCCTGCGCTATGCTTATACATATCTTCATAATATGAGCGATGCAGAGGAAGTCCTTCAGGACACGTTGGTGCAGTTTTTAAAGACAGCACCGGAATTTGAAAGTGAGAATCATGAAAAAGCCTGGCTTCTGCGAGTCGCTGCGAACTTGAGCAAAAACAGGATCAGGTATAATAAACTTCGGGAGACGGATGAATTGAATGATGAGCTTGTCGCGGAAGAGCGTGAGGATCTGTCCTTTGTGTGGGAGGCGGTAAAGAGTCTGCCGGTAAAATACCGGGAGGTGATCCACCTGTTTTACCATGAAGGTTACCAGACAGCTCAGATCGCGAAGGTTCTCGGAAGAAATGAATCGACAGTCCGTTCTGATCTTCGCCGGGGCAGGGAGAAGCTTAAGGAAGTTCTGAAGGGAGAGTACGATTTTGAAGAAATATGATGAGATCATGAACAAAATCGAGGTAGACGAGGCGATGCGCAAACGGATCCTCAGCTATGTGGAGAACTTGAATCTGGAAACGGAAAAGCCGGCAAAAAGCAGAGAAGAGTCAAAGATCCGCCAGTTCCGCAGACGAACGGTGAGAAATATAACAGCTGCGGCTGCCTGTATCGCGATCCTTCTGGTATGTATCTTCGCCTGGCCGAAGCTCACGGGACCGGGAGAACTGGAAACGAAAGAAAGCGTAAGCATCGCGAACGGCATGGTGGAAGTAAAATCTATCGATGAGCTTTCCGCGGCAGTAGGTTTCCCGGTAAACGAAGTGGAGGGACTCCCGTTTTCTGTTGAAAAAGAGGTATACATCTCCTACTGGGGAGAGATGGCGCAGATCGAGTATACCGGAGAAGGCGAGACAGCCGTATTCCGAAAGGGCACGGGAACGGATGATGTCTCCGGAGATTATAATGTGTATTCCAGCGTAAAAGAAATTATGGTTGGAGCGAATCCTGTGACATTGAAAGGCGAGAATGATGTTTTCACGCTGGCTGTCTGGACAGATGGGAATTACTCGTACTCTTTGGATATTTCCAAAGGATTAAGTGAAGATGAATGGAGTGAAATGATTCAACTTGCATTGTAAATGCCAGTGATTTTTCAGGTGCCTGCAGCAGTCTTATAAAAATTATGAATGCAGAGACGAGGCGGGCATTTATTTCCATGGATAGCCAGAAACTCAGTGATGTCGACAAAAAGCTGTTTGAGGAATTAATGGACCGTGGTATGACGCAGGATACACTTGTATACAGCTTAAAAGAACTTTCAGAATTGCTCGAACGAGTCTATGGCAGAAAAGTCATTGTCCTTATTGATGAGTATGATGTTCCGCTGGCAAAGGCAAATGAGAATGGATATTATGACGAGATGGCATTGCTGATTAGGAGAGAATGCCTGCAGAGCTCTCAAATTTGTAGGAAATCTCAAAGAAATTTCCTGTGAATAAAAATTAATTTTTCTGTTCATTGCCTTATTGAGGCGGATATGTTATCGTAGATGCAGAAATTAAGATTCATAGTTTTAAGCAGAGACCGGATATCATTGTGAAAAAACGTGCATGTGAGGCTGCATGAATGTGAAACTATGATATCCGTAATAAGGAGTCAGGACCATGACATTTACGCCAGTCGATATGGATAGCTGGGAGAGAAGATCCCATTACGAGTATTATACAAAGCTGTTAAAATGCGGGTACAGTGTGACGGTGTCTCTTGATATCACCAAGCTGCACCGTCAGGTAAAGGAAAAAGGATTGAGATTTTATCCGGTGTTTGTGTACTGCGTGTCGAGGCAGATCGCGGCAACGAAGGAATTTCGAATGGGACGGGACAAAGACGGGAATCCGGGATATTATGATGTCCTTCATCCGAACTATACGATCTTTCATGAGGATGACCACACCTTTTCCGATGTGTGGACCGCCTATACGGAAGATTTTTCGGCGTTTTATAAAAATATGTGCAGTGACATGGAGACATACCGGCATGTAAAGGCGGTAAAAGCAAAGCCCGGACAGCCGCAGAACTTTTACTGTATTTCCATGGTGCCGTGGCTTGATTTTACCGGATATTCTGCGTATACGGAGAGCGGAACACCGATGCTGTTCCCGATCATCACCTGCGGAAAATTTACGGAGCGGGATGGACGGTTGACGATGCCGTTCTGTGTGAATATAGCTCACGCAGCGGCAGACGGATATCATACATCCATGTTTATTAACGAATTACAGAAACAGCTTGATACGATCACACTGAAAGAGCTGTGATCAGATCATTGTCCGGATATGACAGGGAAGGAACAGGAGGCGGGAATTGATGGGGACACAGACGAAAACACTTGCGGAGCAGGTTGCGGACGGAATCATGAATCTGATCCAGGAGACACCATACAAGGCAGGAGACAAGCTTCCGACGGAAAAGGAACTCTGTGAGAGTACGGGAGCAGGAAGAAATACGGTCCGTGAGGCCTTAAAGATCCTTGCATCCAGAAATGTCCTAGAGATCCGTCAGGGAGCAGGAACCTTTGTGTCTGAAAAACAGGGGATCCCGGATGATCCTCTTGGATTTTCAATGGTGAATGATCACGTTAAGCTTACAAAGGATCTGCTCCAGGTGAGGATCATGCTGGAGCCGCAGATCGCGGCACTTGCGGCCCAGTGTGCGAAGGAGCATGAGATCAAAGAGCTGGAAGAAATTCTGGAAGAGATGGAAGCGGCAATGAAAAAGAGGGAGGATTATTCGGAGCTGGATACGAAATTCCACACGAAGATTGCCCAGTGTACGCATAATATCGTGATGGAAAATCTTCTTCCGGTGATCGGAAAAGGTGTGGCTGTTTTTGCAAAGGAGGTTGCACAGACAGAATATGACCGGACATGGATCTCGCACCGAAAGATCTTTTGCTATATCCGGGATCACAAGCCCTTTGAGGCAGAGATGGAGATGCAGTATCATCTCCTGTATAACACGAGCCGGTATGAGGAAGAGCAGAGCAGACTATAAGCGATGACAGTTCTGCGTCTGCCCGGCTGATTGGAGCATGAAAAGTCTTCGAGAATTTGTAGGACAAATTTTCGGAGACTTTTTTATAAAAGGAAAGAGGGATCAAAAATTCCTGCGTGCCGATCCCCTTTGGGATACTGCGAAAAAGGAATGAAAAATTATCAGGGAGATCAAGAAAAGTCCTTGTAAAACGCTGGGATCTGTGATAAGATTCAAATATGAAATAGATAGGATGAATTTTGACCTGACCATTATAGAAAATAATAGCAACGAGATAAAATATCCAAAAAGGAGAAAAGTTATGGGACGATTTGATGTGCTTATCATTGGCGGCGGTGTTGTCGGCAGTGCAATCGCAAGAGAGCTTACAAGATATCAGCTCCGGATCGGTGTGCTGGAAAAGAATCTGGATGTCTGTTATGAGACGAGCGGACGAAATTCCGGAGTGGTCCACGGCGGATTCGCATATGATGTAGGAACACTGAAAGCAAAGCTTTGTGTGGAAGGCAATCAGGGGATGGATGAACTGTCCAGGGAGCTTGGCTTTGTATTCAAACGCTGCGGAAAGGTTCTTGTAGGAAAAACACCGGAGGACCTGGAGACATTAAAACGGACGATCGTTCAGGGAGAAAAGAACGGAGCAACAAAGCTTCGTCTGCTGAATAAAGAAGAGCTTCATGAGCTGGTTCCGACAGCAGTTGGAGAGTTTGCCATGTTCTCGGAGAATTCCGGAATCGTAGATCCCTTTAACTATACGATCGCACTGGCGGAGAATGCAGCTCAGAACGGAGCGGAATATTTCTTCGATCATGAAGTGACAGGAATCTGCCGTGGAACAAGCGAGACAGGAGAAGATCTTTATACGGTAACGACAACGCACGGAACCTTTGAGTCCCGTTGGGTGATCAACAGTGCCGGACTTGGCTGCGGAAAGATTTCTGATATGCTTGGTATCAAAGGATATCGCGTGATCGGCTCCAAGGGAGATTACATCATTCTGGATCGCAGGACCGGAGAGCTTCTTCCGATGCCGATCTATCCGGTTCCGAGTAATACATATATGGGAATCCATGTTACCAATACGACGGATGGAAATGTAATTATCGGACCGAATGCAGAGATGACAGAGAATTTCACGTACTATGGAGTGCCGCAGGAGAACATGGATTACCTTGCAAAGAGTGCATCTGAGATCTGGCCGTATATTAAAAAGTTGGATTATATCCGCAATTACTCCGGAATTCTGCCGAAGTGGGTGGATGAGAACGGAACGATCCAGGATTTCAAGATCGAGATCCGTCCGGAGCTTGCGCCGCATGCGGTGAACCTTGTAGGAATCGAATCTCCGGGACTTACGGCAGCAGTCCCGATCGGACGTATGGTGGCACGGATGATGCAGGAATACGAAGCATTTAAGGAAAATCCGGAATTTAATCCGAAACGTGAGGGAATTATCCGGTTTGATGAGCAGGATGACGAGACAAAAGCAAAGCTGATCGCAGAAGATCCGGATTACGGTGAGGTGATCTGCCGCTGTGAGAAGGTAACAAAGGCAGAGATCCTCAAGGCGATCCACAATCCGCTCGGAGTTCATACGATGACTGGAATCAAGTACCGTACAAGATCCATGATGGGGCGCTGTCAGGGCGGTTACTGCCAGATGAGAATTGAAAAAATGATCGAGGATGAGCTCGGTGTGAAGGATACGGATATCCGGTATGCAAGACAGAATTCCTGGATGTTTACCGGAGAAGTGAGAAAGGAGGAACAGTAGGATGGAAACACGTGATGTGGTAATTGTCGGCGGAGGTCCGGCCGGACTTGCGGCAGCCGTAGAGCTTTATAAAAAAGGGATCAGGAATGTTCTGATCGTAGAACGTGAAAAGACCATGGGCGGTATTTTACGTCAGTGTATTCATGACGGTTTCGGTCTGACGAGATTTGGAGAGACCTTAAGCGGACCGGAATATGCACAGAAATTTATTGACGAGGTCATGGAATTAAAGATCCCGTATGTGACCGATACGACTGTTCTTTCTGTATCTCCGGACAAGGTTGTAACCCTTGCTTCTTCGAATGGTTTAAAGAAGATTCAGGCAAAAGCTGTGATCCTCACCATGGGCTGCAGAGAGAGGACAAGAGGTGCTCTGGGAATCCCGGGCGAACGTCCGACGGGAGTATTCACAGCAGGTGTTGCACAGGCTTACATCAATCTTTATAATCGCATGGTCGGAAAAGAGGTCGTGATCCTTGGTTCCGGAGATATCGGAATGATCATGGCGAGACGTTTAACCTTAGAGGGCGCTCATGTACAGGCTGTGTTTGAGATCCAGCCGATCCCGAGCGGACTTCCGAGAAACATCGAACAGTGCCTGAATGATTACGGAATCCCGCTGTATCTGAGCCACACGATCACAGACATCCACGGAAATGAGCGTGTGACAGGCGTTACTGTTGCACAGGTGGATGAGCACATGAAGCCGATTCCGGGAACGGAGAAGGAATACAACTGTGATACGGTGATCCTCTCGGTCGGTCTGATTCCGGAAAACGAGCTTTCCATCGATGCCGGTGTTACGCTTGATGCAAGAACAAAGGGTGCGGTGGTCGATGAATATTTCCAGACAGAAAAATCCGGCTTCTTTGCAGCAGGCAATGTCCTCCATGTTCATGATCTGGTAGATTTTGTGTCCATGGAAGCAGAAAAGCTGGCAGACGGTGTTGCGGAATATATAGAAAACGGCAGTCTGCCGGAGTGCACGATCCCGGTGAAAGCAGCTTCCGGCATCAATCATACGGTGCCGATGAAGGTTAGTGGAAAGAAAGATGTGACGATCTCCATGCGTGTCGGACGGAAATTCGAAAATTGTACGATCGAGGTCAGACAGGGAGAAAAGGTTCTTGCGAAAAAGCATTTAAAGAAGGCGCTTCCGGCAGAGATGATCCAGATTCCGGTTAAGAAAGAGGCGTTTGAAGGAGAGCAGGAAGTGGAGGTGTGCATCTTATGATTAGAAAAATGACATGTATCGTATGTCCGAATGGCTGTGAGCTTGAGGCGGAGATCGTGGATGGAAAATGCATCTCCGTGAGTGGAAATTTATGCCCGAAGGGAGCTCAGTATGCGGCGCAGGAGGTCGAAACGCCGAAGCGTACGATTGCAAGCTCCGTGGCTGTGAGAGACGGAGTTCTCCCACTTGTCAGCGTGCGGTTAAATCGTGCAGTGCCGAAGGAGAAGCTGTTTGAGGTGATGGCGGAGATCCGCAAGCTGTCTTTAAATGCACCGGTCCATACCGGTGATCTGATCGTAGAAAATATTTTAGGTCTTGGAAGCGATCTGATCGCGACGAAAAATGTAGAGAAACAGTAGTATAGAAGATCATTTGGAAGGGTCCGGTGGTTCTCTTAGGAAATGCGAAGGAAGCAACTGCTTTTTGGCAGAAATTCCTACGAATTTCTTAAAAGAGTGCAGCCGGACTCTTTGTCTGATTGAAAAGAATCTGAATCTGTGTTATGATACCTCCATATGAGTGTGAAAGAATCTGCAGAAAAAAGGAGGACTGTTACATGAAAAAGACATCTCTTGTCATCATGGCAGCAGGAATTGGAAGCCGTTTTGGCGGCGGGATCAAGCAGCTTGCCCCGGTTGGTCCGAGCGGTGAGATCATTATGGACTATTCGATCCATGACGCTCTGGAAGCGGGTTTTGATAAAATTATTTTTATCATCAGAAAAGATCTGGAGAAAGATTTTAAGGAGATCATCGGAAACAGGATCGAGAAGATCGCTCCGGTCGAGTATGCGTACCAGGAGATGGATGATCTCCCGGAAGGTTTTTCTGTTCCGGAAGGTAGAAAAAAACCGTGGGGAACCGGTCAGGCGATTCTTGCGGCGAGAGATCTGATCAAGGAACCGTTCCTTGTCATCAATGCCGATGACTACTACGGAAAAGAAGGCTTTAAGATCGTCCATGACTATATGGTAAATGAGATGGATGATACGAAGGCTACATTCGATATGTGTATGGCTGGTTTTATCCTCTCCAACACGTTAAGCGAAAATGGTCCGGTGACTCGCGGCGTGTGCACGGTGGATGCCAATGGATATCTCTCCAAGGTCACAGAGACATACGACGTCTACAAAGCGGAAGACGGCATGCATGCGGCTGACCACGATGGCAACCCGGTTATTGTAAAAGAAGACCAGCACGTTTCCATGAATATGTTCGGACTGCCGGCATCTTTCGTAAAAGAACTGGAAAAAGGATTCCCGGAATTCCTCTCCGGCGTGAAAGAGGGGGATCTGAAAGCGGAATACCTTCTCCCAGCGGTGATCGACAGCTGTATTCATAACGGAAAAGGTACAGTCCGCGTCCTTGAGACAAAGGATAAATGGTTTGGTGTGACCTACAAAGAGGACAAACCGGCAGTTGTCGCGTCGATCCAGAAGCTGGTCGATGCGGGTGTTTATCCGAAAAAACTGTTTTAGCCGGTCCGGCGCCGACATGTCAGACTTCATGAAATTGCCGGCTGTGGATCGAAATTATCATAAAATGAGATGGTAGCTTTCCCGCTCCTTTTTGCATATGATAATCCTGTATAGGGATCAGCAAAGGAGCGGGAACGTTTTTATGGAGAAGAGATACCGGGGATACCCCCCGGAAGTGAAAAAAGTGCCCTGGATGCTTTATCGGAGAGAGGAACAGAGCGCAGGACCGGTCCTGACCGGAAATGAGCTCCGGTCGGAGATGGACTATCTGAGAGGACTCTATCCTTCAGCAGCGAAGAGAAAACAGGTTTTGGCCGAGGAGGCGTGTGACCTTTTGGAATACCCCGGGAGTCCGATGTATGACGAATATCCGGACCGGGAATTCTTATACCGGGAACTGTTAAAAGTCAGAGAACGCCACCCGGAGGAGACTATGGGCGGAACAGAAGAACAGGATCTGCTGCAGGTCCTGTTTGTGAATGAGATTTACCGGAGAAGAATTTTAAACAGAGTTGAAAATTGATAACTGTTCAGCAGGTCTGCGCACTTGCTGCGTTGACTGTAATAAAGCACGGGTTTGAAGGTACTGAACAGTTACGGAAATTGAAAAATTCTGCCGACAGGCAGTGACAGATAGACAGAGTGAGGAAACAGTGAGATGAAGACCGGAAAGAAAGTCATGATCCTGCTGCTTGTTTTTGTAGCGGCGGCAATGGTTTATTTTGTACACCCAGTAGGGAAGAAAGAAGAGCACGGAGTCACGGAGTACACGGCGATGGAAAAAGCAAAATTCCCGGTGCTCTATGCGACGATGGGAGAACGGGAGATGGCACCCGTGTTCGGACAGACGGATGAGCGCGGCGTGACCGCAGGGCGTGACAGCCTGATCCTGCTTCCGGAGGACCGGAAACTAAAGATCCGGTTTGCAGGGACTACGAAGATCCAGGGAGTGCGTTATGAAATCCGCAGTCTCGATACGGAGGATCTGATCGAGAGAACGAGAATTGGATCGTTTGAAACGTCATTAAACGGGGACAGTGAGAACGCCTTGAGTACAGAGCTTCCGATCCAGAACCTTCTGGATGCAGGAAAGGAATATCTGCTCGGGGTATGTGCAGAACTCTCTGATGGATCCGAGGCCTGGTACTATATGCGGATCACGGAACAGGACCAGGGACATGCGAATGAGATGCTGTCGCTGGCGGAGGACTTTTCTTCAAAAACTTATAAGTATAGTGATGCCCAGAGTCTGACCATGTATATGGAGACATCCCCGACCGCAGGCAGCACATCCCTGGGGACGGTGACACTGAAGGACACATTTACCCAGCTCACCTGGGGATCGCTCGGTGTGGAGCGGTCCGGAGAGGCATACACGAAGCTGAAGGAACTTTCCGGCAATCTCGCGAATGTGGAGATCACGTCGAGAGTGACGGCGAAAAATGGTGAAAAGACAGAAAACTATGAAGTGACAGAAAACTTCACGATGAAATGGTCATCCCAGAGGATCTACATGATGGATTACGAGCGCACGATGACGGAACTTTTCACCGGAGACACGGAACTGTTCTCCGGAAAGAGGATCCTTCTGGGGATCGGAAACGGTGACGGAGTTCACGCCGTAAAGAGCACAGGTGGCCAGTATACGGCATTTGTGACAGACCGGGAACTGTGGGCTTACGACAGCGGTGAGAACGTGGGGGCGCGGGTGTTCGCGTTCGGCGGAGCAGCGTCCGATGATATCAGGGACAATGTGCCGGAGCATGGCGTCGAGATCCTCGCTGTCGATGAGGACGGCGGGATCGATTTTATCGTTTACGGGAGAATGAACCGCGGAACACATGAAGGAAGCACGGGGATCGCGTACTATCATTATGATATGGGACAGAATGCGCTGGAAGAAAAATTCTTTATTCCATCGTCGGAACCTTATCAGGAGTTAAAAGATGATCTCTCGGTACTTGCCCATCGCGGAACGAATGGAATCTTCTACTTCTATATGGATCACGGGATCTATGGGATCGACTTAAAGAGTCTGGAGTATGTGGCACTTGCCTCCGGACTTACAAAAGAGCAGTTCGCGGTCAGCGCGGACCATTCCCGGGCGGCATGGCAGGAGAATACCGGGATCTGGGATTCACAGACGATCCAGATCATGGACCTCGACACCGGGGACAAGACTCAGGTGGGCGGACAGAGTGGTTCTGTAACGAGGATCCTTGGTTTTGTCGGAAACGACTGCATTTATGGAACCGGGGACAGCGGAGACTATCTGATGTCCAACGGCCGTGTGATGGGGACTTATCTGAACAGCATCGATATCGTTGACCGGGAGATGAAGTCGGTCATGCATTATGAGAAGCCGGGTTCCTGGATTCGTGAGGTGTCTGTGGATGACAGCAGGATCCATATGAAGACTGTGAACAGCCGGGACGGATTTTTCGGAGCATATTCTGAGGACACGCTTGTCTGCAATGCGGAGATCCTTCCAGGAAAGACGGATGATATCGGCTGGTACGCATCAGACCAGAAAGGTCAGATCATGTTTGTACAGCTTGACCGTGATGTCGATGCGTCAAAGAAAAAGATCCGCCAGACATCTCCGAAGCTTGCGGAGAGCAGTTCGACAGTCAAACCGATCGCAGCGGCAGCTTGTAAGACTACGGAATTTTATGCGTATGGACGAGGACGATTCCTCGGACGTTTTGTGGACTTTGCCGATGCGGCGCAGGCAGCATACGATCATATGGGATTCGTGACCGCGGGACGTGACCGGACCATCTGGGTCCGCGGAAACCGCGCGAGCGCCTTCTATATCAGGGATCTCACCGCGGGTTCCGCTCTGCTGGAGCGCTATCGGGATTCCTTTGAGAAGAACCAGACAATGGAAGACGGAACCTTCCTTCTGGATGCGTCGGGCAGCAGTATCGTTCAGGTCCTGTACTTTGTGGGACAGAATATCCCGGTACTGGCGTATACCGGAGAGGGAACCTGCATGTACCTGACCGGCTATGACCAGACGCATGTCCGCGTGTACCATCCGGAAAGCGGGACAACGGAAGTCCTGTCCATGGAGACGGCGAACCAGATGTTCGGCGCAGCGGGGTATGATTTTATCTGCTGTGTACCGGTATAGGGGAGTATCTTAAGAAAAACTTTACATTTTTCCCAGATATGTTATAATCATAACGAAAACGAGCTGGGACGGATGCAGGATAGCTATGTCCTTTTTTAGATATATAGATAGAGGTGCGTAATGGAACAGTACATTATGAAGGGCGGAAACCCGCTTGTAGGTGAAGTGACTATAAGCGGCGCGAAGAATGCGGCTCTGGGAATCTTAGCGGCGGCGATCATGACGGATGACGATGTTGTGATCGATAATCTCCCGGATGTCAGCGATATCAATGCTCTCCTGGATGCGATCAGTCATCTTGGAGCGAAAGTTGACCGGATCGACCGCCATACCGTAAGGATCAATGCCGCAAATATCCACGCCGTGACCGTGGAAGATGAGCATATGAGAAAGATCCGCGCGTCATATTATTTTATCGGCGCGCTTCTCGGAAAATATAAGAGTGCAGAAGTTCCGCTTCCGGGCGGATGTACGATCGGAAGCCGTCCGATCGACCAGCATTTAAAGGGTTTCCGTGCCCTGGGATCCGATGTGAAGATCGTCCGCGGAGCAGTTGTAGCCCACGCGATCGATCTTGTCGCAAGCCATATCTACCTTGATGTGGTTTCTGTCGGAGCAACCATCAATATCATGATGGCGGCAACGATGGCCGAGGGCGAGACGATTCTTGAGAATGTTGCAAAAGAGCCGCATGTCGTTGATGTTGCGAACTTCTTAAACAGCATGGGTGCGAACATCAAAGGCGCAGGTACGGATGTGATCAGGATCAAAGGAGTGAGACGTCTTCACGGAACAAATTATTCGATCATCCCGGATCAGATCGAGGCCGGAACCTTCATGTGTGCGGCGGCGATTACCCGCGGTGATATCACCGTAAAGAATGTGATCCCGAAACATCTGGAGGCAATCTCCGCAAAACTGATGGAAATGGGCTGTGAAGTGGTCGAGTTCGATGAGGAGATCCGCGTAGTCGGAAAACCGAAACAGCGCCACATGAACTTTAAGACTCTGCCGTACCCGGGATTCCCGACCGATATGCAGCCGCAGATGACGGTGGCACTTGCTCTGGCGGACGGAACAAGCGTGGTGACAGAGAGTATTTTTGAGAACCGCTTCAAATATGTGGATGAGCTTTCCCGCATGGGAGCAAACATCAAGGTAGAAGGCAGTGTTGCCATTGTTGACGGTGTCACAAACTTCACAGGTGCCCAGGTCGTCGCACCGGATCTCCGCGCGGGCGCAGCTCTTGTGCTTGCAGGACTGGCTGCAGACGGATATACGACTGTTGATGAGATCGGCTATGTCGAGCGCGGATACGAAAATTTTGAAGAGAAACTTCGTTCTCTCGGTGCTGTGATCGAGCGTGTAGATTCCGAGAAGGAAGCACAGAAATTCAGACTGAGAGTCGGCTGAGAATAAAGAAACGGTCCGAACCCCCGGAATTTATGGGAATTTTTTCCGATTTTCCAGGTTTTCGGGCTTTTTTTATGATTCCCGCTTGACATTCTGTTCTGAATCGTATAAGATACAGTCCGTGAGTCATTCATGGGATGGCTTACGGCCATAATGTGAAAAAGTTCGCAATATCCCTTATTCAGAGTGATGGAGGTACATAGGACCGGTGAAGTCACGGCAACCCCTGTTAATCGCGTTCGCGAGAGGGCAGGAAGGTGCCAACCTGAGCGAGTAATCGAGCAATAAGAGGATTTGACCGATGATAAGTTTGTCAAGTCCGCTTAGCATGAGCGGACTTTTGTTTTGTTTAAAATCGAAAGGAGTTACAATGGAAAAGAGATTATTTACTTCCGAGTCCGTAACTGAAGGACATCCGGATAAGATGTGCGACGCGATCTCCGATGCGATCCTCGACGCTTTAATGGAGCAGGATCCGATGAGCCGTGTTGCGTGTGAGACATGCACAACAACAGGTCTTGTTATGGTAATGGGTGAGATCACAACAAAGGCATACGTGGATATCCAGAAGATCGTCCGTGAGACAGTCCGCGAGATCGGCTATGACCGTGCAAAATATGGTTTTGACTGCGATACCTGCGGTGTTCTCACTGCGATCGATGAGCAGTCTACCGATATCGCGATGGGAGTTGACAAGGCACTCGAGGCCAAAGAGAACAACATGACCGATGACGAGTTAGACGCGATCGGCGCCGGTGACCAGGGTATGATGTTCGGCTTCGCTACAAACGAGACACCGGAGTACATGCCGTACCCGATCGCTCTTGCACATAAGCTTGCAAGACGTCTCACAGAGGTAAGAAAGAACGGAACTCTTCCGTACTTAAGACCGGATGGAAAGACCCAGGTTACTGTTGAGTACGATGAGAACGGAAAGCCGTTCCGCCTCGATGCAGTCGTTCTCTCCACACAGCATGATGAGAATGTGACTCAGGAGCAGATCCATGAGGATATCAAAAAATATGTATTCGATGAGATCCTTCCGCAGGAGATGGTAGATGCAGATACCAAATTCTTCATCAACCCGACCGGACGTTTCGTGATCGGCGGACCGCACGGAGACAGTGGACTTACAGGAAGAAAGATCATCGTTGACACCTACGGCGGATATGCACGTCACGGCGGCGGAGCTTTCTCCGGAAAGGACTGCACAAAGGTAGACCGTTCCGCAGCATACGCAGCCCGTTATGTTGCAAAGAACATTGTAGCAGCAGGACTTGCAGATCAGTGTGAGATCCAGCTTTCCTATGCGATCGGTGTTGCTCATCCGACTTCCATCATGGTCGAGACAGAGGGAACCGGAAAGGTATCCGACGAGAAGTTAGTTGAGATCATCCGTGACAACTTTGACCTTCGCCCGGCAGGAATCATCAAGATGCTTGATCTCCGCCGTCCGATCTACAAGCAGACCGCAGCATACGGTCACTTCGGAAGAACCGATGTAGATCTTCCGTGGGAGAAGCTCGACAAGGTTGAGGATTTAAAGAAATATCTGTAGGATAAAAGAACAGAAAGATCATGGACATATATCATGAAAATGATCGGAAGCAGCGGCACAGTCCCCGGGGTGATCGGGAAACTGTGCCGTTGTTTCTATTTACGCGAACAATGAGCCAAAGTCCGCGATTCCGTAAGACTCTGGCGACTGTCGCAATAACAACGTGCAGATTCCACATTTTAGAATACTTTTATAAACACCACCCCTGAGTTGTGTTATACTTATCATATGTCGGTTTTCTGTATACAGACAGGAGTCCTGACAACGGATGAATGACCGGAAGACCGGATGAAAAATAAGAAGGGAGCGCGCGGACGCTCATGAAAATACGAACAAAATTACTGGTAACCTTTTGTACGATCACGGTGGTGCCGATCATCCTGATCTATATCGCGATCATGGGACTCAGCACATATCAGAACCGGGTATTCAGTGAGACATATGGAGTCGGCCAGGTGGATCTCTCGGCAGGCGCGTCGATCCGCGTGTTCAGCCATCTGACAGAGAGTATCCAGAAAGAGATCGAGGAGGAGATCAAAAATGATCCGTCTGACTTCGAGGACCTGACTTATCTGGCAACGCTGAATGATCAGATGAAATTAAAGCATTCCTTTTTGATGGTGACAAAGAATGGAAAACTCTTCTATTCGGGAAATGAGGAAGCGGCATCGGCGCTCGAGAGCCAGATCTCGGATTATGCGGAGATCAATGATGTGGATTCGTGGGGAAATTATCTGGATAAGAATACGGAACACCTGATCAAACAGCGTGAATTTGAACTTTCGGATGGATGCCGGATCGGGATCTATCTCGTGACAAACGTGGTGGATGTGATCCCGGAGGTAAAATCCCTGATCACGGAGATGTTCCTCAGCAGTGCGATGATCCTTTTTATCACCGGAGGTATGCTGACGGCGTGGGTATACCGGTCGATCTTATGGCCGATCGGAAAGCTCCAGGAGGCGACAAAACAGATCCGTGACGGCAATCTGGACTTTACTCTTGACGTTGAGGATGATGATGAGATCGGGCAGCTCTGCCAGAACTTTGAGGAGATGAGGATCCGGCTGAAGGAATCCACGGAGGAGAAGATCCAGTACGACAAAGAGAGCAAGGAACTGATCAGCAACATCTCCCACGACTTAAAGACCCCGATCACAGCGATCAAGGGATACGCGGAAGGACTGATGGAAGGTGTCGCGTCCTCGCCGGAGAAACGGGACAAATATATCCGGACGATCTACAATAAGGCGAATGATATGGACCGTCTGATCAATGAGCTGACATTCTACTCAAAGATCGACACAAATAAGATCCCGTACACATTTTCAAAGATCAATGTGGCAAACTATTTCCGTGACTGTGTGGAGGAAGTCGGCCTGGAGCTTGAAGCGAGAGGAATCGAGCTCGGCTACTTTAACTTTGTGGATGAGGACGTGATGGTGATCGCCGACGCGGAGCAGATGAAGCGCGTGATCAACAACATCATCGGAAATTCATTGAAATATATGGACAAAAAGCATGGGATCATCAATATCCGGATCCTTGATGTCGGTGATTTTGTCCAGATCGAGATCGAGGATAATGGAAAGGGGATCGGCCAGAAGGAGCTTCCGTACATCTTTGACAGGTTCTACCGGACTGATTCTTCGAGAAATTCCAGCAAGGGCGGAAGCGGCATCGGACTTTCCATCGTAAAGAAGATCATCGAGGATCACGGCGGAAAGATCTGGGCGACGAGCAAGGAAGGGATCGGAACAGAGATCCATTTTGTGCTGAGAAAGACGACAGCAGATTAATAGGAGGAAACAACAATATGAGCAAAATTCTGATCGTGGAAGATGAGGAAAGTATTGCAGAGCTCGAGAAAGACTATCTGGAATTATCGGGCTTTGAAGTTGAAATAGAAAATGATGGGGAAGCAGGCTTAAAGAGAGCCATGTCGGAAGAATTTGATCTTTTTATCCTGGATCTGATGCTTCCGGGCGTTGATGGATTTGAAATCTGCAAAAAGATCAGGGAGACAAAAAACACCCCGATCATCATGATCTCCGCGAAAAAAGACGATATCGACAAGATCCGCGGTCTCGGCCTCGGCGCGGATGATTATATCACCAAGCCGTTCAGCCCGAGTGAGATGGTAGCGAGAGTCAAAGCCCATCTTTCCCGTTACGAGAGACTGATCGGAAGCGGAACCCCGGCAAACGACATTATCGAGATCCGTGGCTTAAAGATCGATAAGACCGCCCGCCGCGTCTATGTAAACGGCGAGGAGAAGAACTTTACGACAAAGGAATTCGACCTTCTGGCGTTCCTCGCCCAGAACCCGAATCATGTATTTACAAAGGAAGAACTCTTCTCAAAGATCTGGGATATGGAATCCATCGGCGATATTGCGACCGTCACAGTTCACATTAAGAAGATCCGTGAAAAGATCGAGATGAATACGGCAAAACCGCAGTATATCGAGACGATCTGGGGAGTCGGCTACCGGTTTAAAGTCTGATCTGCAGGAGACGAAGATGGGTAGAAGAAAACTTTTAGAAAAGATGCCGTGAAATCCCGCTCAGACGCATGGGAAACATGATATGTGAGAAGATACCTCTGAAGCAGACTGGTTGAAAAAACAGATCTGCTTCAGAGGTATTTTTTATTTAACAGCAGTGGTCACCGCGATGTTTTGCGCTTGACATTTCGACTGTATCCGTTTAAACTTGAATTATGCGAATTTTCTGTAAAAAGCGAAGTAAATACAGAAAAGATAGAACAGTTCTTGATGGATAAGCGCATCCGGATCGCAATATGGCTTTGTGTGCCATGATGCAGGCAATGTTGCCGACTGGAAATGCCTGCCCGGCAGAAACTGAATAAAGACAAAGGAAGACACCGCCTATGAAGTACAAAATGAGATTTTTCGCCTTTTTCGCCGCCATGGTCGTATTCAACCTGGCAGCGAACTTTGCCCATCCGGTAACGCCGACGGTGATCCAGGAACTCCGCCTCCACGACTATATGTTTGGCGTGGCGCTGGCAGTCATGCTGATCACGAATTTCCTGCTGTCGCCGTTCTGGGGAAAGATCAATAACTATATTTCCTCGAGACTTTCCTTATTGATCTGCTGTCTTGGATACGGCGTGGCACAGATCTGGTTCGCCTACGCGACTACGGAACTCATGATCATCCTCGCGAGAATGTTCGCGGGACTCTTTACCGGCGGGATCTTTGTAAGCTTCCTGACTTACATCGTAAACAAGTCAAACCCGGAAGACCAGGGAAAATATCTGACTTACAGCGCGACGATCAAGAGTGTGGCCAGTGCGTTCGGCTATATGATTGGCGGCTTCTTAGGCGAGTTTTCCGTTCGGCTGGCATTCCTGGTGCAGGCGGGAACCCTGATCGCGGTCGCAGTTGCGTTCTTTATGATCTGCGAGCCGGACAGTACCGCAAATTTAAAGGATATTCCGGCAAAACAGCTCATGAAAGAGGCAAATCCGTTCCAGGCGTTCATCGACAGCAAAAACTTTATGTGCATGGCGTTTGTGTTCCTGTTCGCGATCAATATCTTTATCAACTTCGGAAATACCGGTTTTGACCAGGCTTTCAACTATTACTTAAAGGCACAGCTTGGTCTGACTTCCTCCTACAACGGAATTATCAAGGCAGGCGTTGGTTTCGTATCCTTTATCGCAAATATGAGTCTCTGCATCTGGATCATCAAAAAGACGAATGTCAAAAAGTCCATGGTCGTCCTCACCGCCTTCTGTGCGCTGGCGGCGATCGGAACGTTGATCTCCGTGAATATCGGAATCTTCATCTTCTTCAGCATCCTTGTCTATGCGGGTTACTCCGTCAGCGTCCCGGTCCTCCAGAACATGGTGGCGAATCAGGCGGATCCGAAACAGAAAAACCTTGTCATGGGATTCTTCAACGCGACCCAGTCCCTGGGAAGTATCGCGGGTTCCCTGACAGCCGGATTTATCTATTCTGTAAATGCAAAGCTTCCGTTTGCATGCACCTTCGTGATCTACTCGGTTGGCGTTGCGGCGGCGTTCGGATATCTGTGCTACCATAAAAAAGAGGTGTAGAGGATGTTCATTTACCGTGTATAGCGGAAAGAATCATACACGGTTATAAAAAGAATCATTTTATGACATGATACAGGCAGTTGTTCAGATTATTTCACGTATGACCGAAACACTGCAAATCAGGCAGTTTCCCCGAAAAACATGGCGTCAAAAACATGTTTTCCGGGGTTTTCTGTTTCCTTGCAGGCTTTTGCTTGACTTTTTTCTTTCTATGTTATAAGATATTTTACATTTGCACCCCGCACGGCTGGAAATCAAAAGGCAGCTGTCAGCATTGTATATAGAATTCTGTGACCGGTATGGAAATCCGGGAATCCGGGTGAATCGTTATAGAAAAGTAAGGAAGAAATATCGGGACTTTTCACGGGCAGGAATTTTCTGAATGGAAAATTCCATATGATATAGGAATATATCCGAGGCATGGAATCGTTATGCAGACAAAACAGAAAGGATATTGAATGGAAACAATCAGATTTGATGAACTTAATTTAGACCCGCGGATCCTCCGCGCAGTTACCGATATGGGATTTGAGGCAGCGTCCCCGATCCAGGCCCAGGCGATCCCGGTTGAGATGGAAGGCCACGATATGATCGGTCAGGCCCAGACAGGAACCGGTAAGACAGCAGCGTTTGGAATCCCGCTTCTTATGAAGATGGATCCGGAAAACAGAAAGACACAGGCAATGATCCTCTGCCCGACAAGAGAACTTGCGATCCAGGTAGCGGAAGAACTTCGCCGTCTTGCGAAATATATGTCCGGGATCAAGATCCTCCCGGTATACGGCGGACAGGAAATCGTAAAGCAGATCCGTTCCTTAAAGGGCGGAGTCCAGATCATCGTCGGAACCCCGGGACGTGTGATGGACCACATGAGAAGAAAGACGATCCGCACCGATGCGATCCACACGGTCGTTCTCGATGAGGCGGATGAGATGTTAAACATGGGATTCCTTGAGGACATGGAGACGATCCTCGGTGAACTTCCGGAGGAGCGCCAGACCGTGATGTTCTCCGCGACGATGCCGCACGCGATCGCCCAGATTGCCCAGAAGTTCCAGAAAGACCCGAAGATGGTCCAGGTCGTAAAGAAGGAACTGACGGTTCCGAAGGTAACCCAGTATTATTATGAAGTAAAACCGAGAAACAAAGTGGAAGTAATGTGCCGTCTGTTGGACCTCTATTCCCCGAAGCTCTCTGTTGCATTCTGCAACACGAAAAAGCAGGTAGATGAGCTGGTACAGGCGCTTCAGGGACGCGGATATTTCGCGGAAGGTCTTCACGGAGACTTAAAGCAGGAGCAGCGAGACCGCGTTATGAGCAGCTTCCGGAACGGAGCGACCGAGATTCTTGTTGCAACGGATGTCGCTGCACGAGGAATCGACGTGGACGACGTGGAAGCGGTATTCAACTACGATATCCCGCAGGATGACGAGTATTATGTACACAGAATCGGGCGTACCGGACGTGCCGGAAGAGAGGGACGTGCGTTCAGCCTTGCAGTCGGAAGCGAAGTCTACAAACTCCGTGACATCCAGAGATTCTGTAAGACAAAGATCGTTCCGCAGCCGATCCCGTCCTTAGATGACGTCACAGCGATCAAGGCGGAGAAAATCTTGGACGATGTGCAGCAGCATATCGGTGAGGACAGCGACCTCGAGCGCATGACAGATATTATCGAAAAGCGCCTGCTCGCGGAGGATTATACTTCCTTAGAGCTCGCAACAGCGTTCTTAAAGATGGCGATGGGAGATGACTACGAGGATATCGTGGATGAGGGAAGACCGCTCCGCGACCTTGATGATCTCGACCGCCGCGGCGGCAGAAATGACCGCGGAAGAAACGGACGCAGACGCGGCAGAGGCGATGACGAGGAATATGTGGACAGAAAGAATGCCAGAGGCGGCATGACGAGACTGTTCATCAACCTCGGAAAGAACCAGAATGTGAAGCCGGGAGACATTTTAGGCGCGATCGCCGGAGAATCCGGAATCCCGGGCCGTCTTGTCGGCAGCATCGATATGTACGACAAATACACCTTCGTCGAAGTACCGAAGGACCAGGCCGATATCGTCATGGATGCGATGAACCATGTGAAGATCAAAGGTAAGAGCATTCATGTGGAGAAGGCGAACAGAAGATAAAACAAAACCCCCGAAGTCTGGTACACTTCGGGGGTTTTTATCGTCAATTACTTATTCTCAATATCCATGATCATATCCACACGTCTCTGGTGGCGGCCGCCCTCAAAGCTTGCGTTCAGCCACTCGTCAACGATCATCTTTGCGAGCTCACTTCCGACAACGCGTGCACCAAACGCGAGAATGTTGGAGTTGTTATGCATTCTGGAAAGCTTTGCGGTGTACGGCTCGCTGCAGACACATGCGCGGATGCCTTTTACCTTGTTGGCAGCTAAAGAGATGCCGACGCCGGTTCCGCAGATGGCAATTCCGAGATCTGCTTCGCCGTCAGCGACTGCGCGGCCAACCTTCTCACCGTATACCGGGTAATCACAGCTCTCTGTGGAGTCTGTTCCGAGGTTTAATACTTCGTAGCCATTGCTCTCGAGGTGCTCCTTGATGATGTTTTTCAGCTCTACAGCTGAGTGGTCGTTAGCGATTGCGATTTTCATTTCTTTCTTCTCCTGTTATTTACTATTATTCCATGAACAGAGAGCAGACTCTCTGCCATGTGGGAATCGGATCAATATTACTGTTCCGGTGAATCATCGACATTCTCCACCTGGAAGAACATCTGGATCAGGTCAAGTCTGGAAGTCATGGACATTAAGAGCATATCCATCGCGGTGATCGCAGCCATAGATTCGACTACAACAACAGCTCTCGGAACAACCACCGGGTCGTGACGACCGTGGATCACGAGATCGATATTCTCGCCGTCCTTTGTCACTGTCTCCTGGGATTTTGCGATCGATGGAGTCGGCTTGAATGCGGCGCGGAAGATCACATCACTTCCGTCGCTGATGCCGCCGAGAACGCCGCCGGCATGGTTCGTCTCCTTCACGATCTTATCTCCATCCATACGGAATTCATCGTTATTTTCCGATCCGCACGCTTTCGTCGCGGCAAATCCGTCTCCGATCTCAAAACCTTTGACAGCACCGATCGAGAGGATCGCTTTTGCGAGGTTGGCATCCAGCTTTTCGAAGACCGGCTCACCGAGACCGGTCGGAAGACCGGAGATCACACACTCAACGACTCCGCCGACGGAGTCACATTCTGCGATCTTCTGGTCAAGATAGTGCTCCGCCTCCTTTGCGGAGTCCGCATCCGGGAGACAGAACCGGTTATTCGGGATCTCTGAAAGGTCCATGCGCTCCGGGGATACCTCAACCGGACCGATCGATTTCGCATAGGCAGTCACAGAGATATTTAACTGTTTTAAGAACTTTTCAGCGATCGCACCCGCCGCAACACGGCCGATCGTCTCACGGGCGGAGGAACGTCCGCCGCCGCGGTAATCGCGGAATCCGTATTTTTCCTCAAACGTGTAGTCGGCATGTCCCGGGCGGAAACAGGAAGCGATATTGGAGTAGTCTTTGGAACGCTGGTCTGTGTTCCGCACGATCATGGAGATCGGGGTTCCGGTTGTCTTTCCCTCGAAAACGCCGGAGAGGATCTCGACCTCATCTCCCTCTTTTCGCTGGGTCGTAAAGCGGCTCTGTCCCGGTTTCCTTCGGTCTAAAAGTTTCTGGATATCGGATTCCTCTAAAGGAAGTCCCGCCGGGCAGCCGTCAACGACAACGCCGATGGCTTTTCCGTGGGATTCTCCCCAGGTTGTTACTTTAAATATTGTGCCGATGGTAGAACCTGCTGCCATGTTATTTTAATCTCCAATCTTTACAATTTCACAGCAGTTCGGCTCATTGACCTTGATGCTGCGGTCGCTCATGACAAGAAGACCTTTTTCATAGTCGATCTTAAAGAAGGAAATACTTCCCTCGTGGTTGATAGAAGCGAGATGTTCTCCGCCCGGGAAGATCGCGATATCCTTCGGATAATCCCCGCTGATCGGAAGACAGAAGCGCAGGGTCAGCATTCCGGTCTCATCATCGCGGTCGTACATGGACACCGTATTGTCGCCGGCATTGCTGCAGAATACATGTTTCTCATCCGGGGAGAAATGCATCGCACAGGCAGCGGTCAGCTGGTTCGGTTTGCTTCCTGTGGATGAGATCGTCTGGATCTTCTCGACGATCGGAACACGTTCGCCTTCTTTATAGGAATAAACCTCGATCACATTTTTCATCTCATACAGGACATAGAAGAAACGGCCGTCGGAGCTGAACATGAAATATTTCGGGGCGGATTCGAGCTCACAGCGGATCGTGTCCACGAGAGCGATCTTTCCGTCCTTATGGTCAAAACGGTAAACTTTGATCTGGTCGATCCCGAGGTCTGCGACCATTAAGAAGCGCTCGTCCGGAGTCAGGCGGCTGCAGCTCACATGCGGACGGAAGCTTCGCTCAGCGACGGAGCCAAGTCCCTTGTGGAAGACACCGTCGGCGATATCTCCGACCGATCCGTCCTCGTTCAGATGAAGGACCGTGATCTTTCCATCGTGGAAACCGGAGATAAAGATATAGTCATCTGCTTTGCTCGTAGAAAGGTGGCATCCGCGCATGCCCTTGATCTTAGCACTGTTTAAACGTGCGAGACTTCCATTTGGAAGAACGCGGAACGCGACAACGCCCTCATCGGCGATAGAGTACAGGATTTTTCCGTTCTGGGATGATTTCAGATAGGAAGAGTTGTCCACTTCCACTTCGCAGCGGTAGATGAATTTTCCTGCCTCCACATCAACATCATATACGGTGATCCCTTTTGCCTTTCCCGTATAGGAATAAGAGCCAACATAGGCCATGTATTTTCCAGTCATAGGTAAATTCCCCTTTGCTTTCGATGTCCGGAGACGCAAAAACTGCCGATTTTGCCAACCTCCTCCGGAGATTCATAGATGTACTTATTTTATCATAATCTGACCGGTTTGTTAACTGAAATCTGAAAATTGTATGGATGCGATCGTGTACAAAAAACAAGAAAAAGAAACAAGAGAAATCTATTGACAGAACGGGAAAACAATGCGTAAATATACTATGATAGGCATTTTGCCGTTTTTCGTATATCTGAAGAAAACCATGTATAAAAATACATTCAAGCCGAACACAAAAACAGCGGAATCTATCGCATGAAATCTGTTTACATCAGGAGGAAAAAGGAATGGAGCATCCGCTCATTGATTTGTCCCACATTTTTAAGAGTTATGACGGGGATCTGATCCTCGACGATCTGAGCCTTTCCGTAAAGGAAAACTCCTTCGTGACGCTGCTCGGCCCGAGCGGCTGCGGAAAGACAACGACCTTAAGAATCATCGGTGGGTTTGAGAAACCGGATAAAGGTCAGGTGATCTTTGACGGGGAAGACATCACAAATATGCCGCCGAACAAGCGCCAGTTAAATACAGTGTTTCAGAAGTACGCTCTGTTCACGCACATGAGTATTGCGGAGAACATCGCGTTCGGTCTGAAGATCAAAGGCAAATCGAAGAGCTATATTGATGATAAGATCAAATATGCATTGAAACTTGTAAACCTTGACGGATTTGAGAACCGGAGCGTGGATTCTTTAAGCGGCGGCCAACAGCAGCGGATTGCCATCGCCCGCGCGATCGTAAACGAGCCGAAACTTCTGCTTCTCGACGAGCCGCTCGGCGCTCTCGACCTGAAGCTCCGCCAGGACATGCAATATGAGCTGATCCGCCTGAAAAATGAGCTGGGAATCACCTTTATCTATGTCACCCACGACCAGGAAGAGGCGCTCACGATGTCCGACACGATCGTTGTCATGAACCAGGGCTATATCCAGCAGATGGGAACGCCGGAGCAGATCTACAATGAGCCGGAAAATGCCTTTGTCGCGGACTTTATCGGCGAGAGCAATATCGTGGGTGGAACGATGATCCACGACGAGCTTGTGGAGATCTTCGGCGCGAAATTCGCCTGTGTGGATAAAGGATTCGGAAACAACAAGCCGGTCGACGTGGTGATCCGGCCGGAGGATATCGATCTTGTGAAGCCGGAGAACGGCACTCTCCAGGGCGTTGTTACACACCTGATCTTCAAAGGCGTACACTACGAGATGGAAGTTACGACCCCGGACGGCTACGAGTGGCTGGTCCACAGCACGGACATGTTCCCGGTCGGACAGAAAGTCGGCATTCATGTGGATCCGTTCGATATCCAGATCATGAACAAGCCGGAGTCCGAGGACGAGGAGGCCGTTGGAGTCAATGAATAGAAAAGCATCCAGATTTCTGGCTTATCCTTATATCATATGGATGGCGGGATTTACCGTGATCCCGCTGCTCATGGTATTTTACTATGGTCTGACGGACCGCAGCGGCGCGTTCACGCTGGCAAATATCCTGGCGATCGGTTCCTCCGAGCATTTAAAGGCGCTGTGGCTGTCCTTACTTCTCGCGGGTGTCAGCACGGTGATCTGTCTGATCCTCGCATATCCGCTGGCGCTGATCTTAAGAAAGCGCCATATCGGAAAAGGAAGCTTTGTGGTGTTTATCTTTATCCTTCCGATGTGGATGAACTTCCTTTTAAGAACCATGGCGTGGCAGACCCTGCTTGAGAAGAACGGTGTGATCAATACCTTCCTCACGCTGCTGCATCTGCCGAATGTTGCGATCATCAACACTCCGGCGGCGATCATTCTCGGCATGGTCTACAATTTCCTGCCGTTCATGGTCCTGCCGATCTACAACACACTCGTGAAGATCGATGACAATGTGATCAATGCTGCGCGGGACCTCGGAGCGGATAATTACCAGACACTCACAAAGATCCTGATCCCGTTGAGCGTTCCGGGCATTGTCAGCGGGATCACGATGGTGTTTGTCCCAGCGCTCACGACGTTCGTTATTTCAAACCTCCTGGGCGGCAGCAAGATCCTGCTCATCGGAAACGTCATCGAGCAGGAATTTACAAAGGGAAGCAACTGGAACCTCGGTGCCGGACTTTCCATGGTGCTCATGATCTTCATCCTTCTCAGCATGACCATGATCGCAAAATACGATAAGAATGGGGAGGGCACTGCATTCTGATGAAAACCGTAAGAGAAAGACTGAAGAAATTTTTTGAGGATTTTTATCTGGTGCTGGTACTGATCTTCTTATATGCACCGATCCTCGTCATGATGGTCCTGTCCTTCAACAGCTCGAAATCGAGATCCCAGTGGGGCGGGTTCACGTTACAGTGGTATAAACAGATGTTTGAGAGCGCGTCGATCATGGACGCCCTCTATAATACGCTGCTGATTGCCTTCCTGTCGGCGCTGATCGCGACGATCCTCGGAACGGCCGCGGCGATCGGGATCTCCTCGATGAAGAAGCTCCCGAGAACGATCTGCATGGGACTCAACAACATCCCGATGTTAAACTCCGATATCGTGACCGGTATCTCCCTGATGCTGATGTTCATCGCGTTCGGTATCTCCCTGGGATTCAAGACGATCCTTTTTGCGCACATCACGTTCAACGTGCCGTATGTGATGTTAAGCGTTATGCCGAAGCTAAAACAGACGAGCCGGAACACTTACGAGGCGGCCATGGACCTCGGAGCAGGCCCTGTAAAGGCGTTTTTCAAGGTTGTCTTCCCTGATATCCTTCCGGGCGTGTTATCGGGCTTCCTGATGGCGTTTACGATGTCTCTGGATGATTTTATCATCACCCACTTCACAAAAGGCGCCGGGATCAACACCCTGTCCACGCTGATCTACAGTGAGGTGCGCCGCGGCATCAAGCCGTCCATGTACGCGCTCTCCACAGTGATCTTTGTGACTGTGCTCGCGCTGCTGCTCATTACAAACTTTGCTCCGGCAAAACCGCAGGCGAAGGCGGGAGCGGGCAGCTTCGGACCGAACGCAGCACCGGACCGCGGAAAGAAACCGGCATGGACCGGAAAGGCAGCGATCGTGCTTGCCTCCTTCCTGATCGTTGGAAGCGTGGCATATACCAGCTACCTGCACTTTTCTTCCTCCCACTCGGATGAGCTCTATGTATACAACTGGGGCGAATACATCGATGAGAGCGTGATAGACGAATTTGAGGCGGAGACCGGGATCCATGTGACCTATGACCTTTTCGAGACGAACGAGGAGATGTACCCGGTCATCGAGGCCGGCGGCGTGAATTACGACGTCGTATGTCCATCCGACTATATGATCCAGAAGATGGCGGAGAACGGACTTCTTGCGGAGATCAATTTTGACAATGTTCCGAACATCAAAAACATCGACCAGGTTTACCTTGAAAAGTCGAAGGCATTTGACCCGGATAACCGCTATTCTGTTCCGTATACATGGGGAACCGTCGGGATCATCTACAATGTCCAGAAATTGGAAGAACTCGGAGTTCCGGCACCGACGAAATGGTCGGATCTCTGGGATGAGCGCTTAAAGGGCGAGATCCTGATGCAGGACAGCGTCCGCGACGCCTTTATGGTGGCGCTCAAGGAACTCGGCTATTCGATGAATACGACCGATGAGGCGGAGCTCCAGGAGGCGAAGAAGCTGCTTCTCGCACAGAAACCGCTCGTACAGGCCTATGTCGTGGATCAGGTCCGCGACAAGATGTTGAACGGTGAGGCGGCGGTAGGAGTCATCTATTCCGGTGAGCTGCTCTATCTGCAGGAGGAGGCGGAGACGCTGAATCTTGATTATGATCTGGAGTATGTACTTCCGGAAGAGGGAACAAACATCTGGATCGATTCCTGGGTGATCCCGTACAATGCGAAGAACAAAGAGAATGCGGAGAAGTGGATCAACTTCCTCTGCCGTCCGGATATCGCGGTGAAGAACTTCGAGTACATCACCTACGCGACGCCGAACAAGGCTGCGTTCGACCTTCTGGATCCGGAATATCAGGAGAACAAAGCTGTATTCCCGGATACCGATAAGCTGGAAAACTCTGAGGTATACAGTTATCTCGGAACCGAGGCGGATGACCTCTACAGTGCGCTGTGGAAGGAAGTCAAGTCGGAATAAAGAATTGAAAAGTGACAGGAAAAGCTCCCTGTACCGGAGGACATGACCGGTGTGGGGAGTTTTATTTTACGCGAACAACGAGTCAAAGTCCGCGCTTGCGCGAGAACTTGGCGGCTGTAGCGATAACAAGTGGAAACTCGCGAAGCTTGTTTTCGCTTGTTTAGAAAATTTTTTATTCAATAAAGAGGCACTGCGTGTCTGAGATGTACACTCGTGCGAAGATGATTCATTAAAAAAATCCCCACACACCGCTATGAAACATTCACCGGTGCATGGGGATTTTTAAGAATTTATGGAATTGCGATCCCTTATAACTCTGTCTTTACAAAAATATCATAGATCGCGCGGATCGCCGGCTCGAAATCGTCATCTGCGACACCGATGATGATGTTCAGTTCACTGGATCCCTGGTCGATCATCTTAACGTTGATCTTTGCGTGTGCAAGTGCTGCGAAGATTCTTGCAGCAGTCCCGCGCATTGCTTTCATGCCGCGTCCTACGACTGCGATCACTGCGAGATCGGACTCGAGAGTCACGATATCCGGGTGAACTGCACGCTGGATTCCTGCAAGAACGGACTGCTCTTTCTCCTGGAACTCATCCTGATGGACGAGAACGGACATCGTATCGATCCCGGACGGCATATGTTCGAAGGAGATGCCGTTCTTCTCAAAGACCTCAAGGACTTTTCTCCCAAAACCGACTTCGGAGTTCATCATCGCCTTGTCGATGTTCATTGCGCAGAAGCCTTTCTTTCCTGCAACGCCTGTGATCGTGTAGCGCGGGCGTTTGCTGGTGTTCTCAACGATCATGGTACCCGGATCTTCCGGACGGTTTGTGTTGCGGATGTTGATCGGGATTCCCTCTTTTCTTACCGGGAAGATCGCATCCTCGTGGAGAACGCTTGCGCCCATGTAGGAGAGCTCACGGAGCTCTGTGTAAGTGATCGTTTCGATCGGAGCCGGATTGTCGACGATCCTCGGGTCAGCGACAAGGAAACCGGAGACATCGGTCCAGTTCTCATAGAGATCAGCCTGGATCGCACGGGCAACGATGGAACCTGTGATATCGGAGCCGCCGCGGGAGAAGGTGTGGATTGTTCCATCCGGCTTAGCACCGTAGAATCCCGGGATGACAGCCTGCTTTAAGGAAGCGAGGTGTTCTCTCATATCCTCGTTTGTTTCCTCAGAGAGGAAGTTTCCGTCTGCATCGAAACGGATCACGTCAGCCGCGTCCACGAAGGTGAATCCGAGGTAGTTTGCCATGATGAGACCGTTTAAATATTCTCCTCTGGAAGCCGCATAGTCGCGTCCGACTTTATTTAAGAAATTTTCTTCGATCTTTGAAAATTCAAAGTCAAGGTTTAAGTTGAGCTCAAGACCGTCGATGATGTCTGTGTAGCGCTTTTTGATCTGGTCGAGAATGCGCTTGTAGCTCTGTCCTGTGCTGGCTGCATCGTAGCACTGGTATAACATGTCAGTTACTTTTGTGTCTTTGCTGTCTCTCTTTCCCGGAGCGGACGGAACGACATAGCAGCGTGTCTTATCGGCGTCGATGATCGCCTTTACTTTTTTAAACTGACGTGCACTCGCGAGAGAGCTGCCGCCGAACTTTACAACCTTTTTCATAATTTGTCTCCTGTGTAAGTGAAATATTTGTTACTTTTCATGGGTAGGAATTTTCTGAACTGAAAATTCCGTATGATACCGTTGTGGTCGCGGATTTTGCCGATTAGTGGATTACCTTCGGTGTCGGGAAGTATTCGAAGAATACCTTTGCAACCATCTTGTCTCTGGAAATGTAGTGATTCTGCCAGTAGCGGGCATCCAGAGAATAATTTCGGTTGTCGCCCATCATAAAGTAGCAGTTTTCCGGAACTTCAAAATGGTAAGTTTCATGCTGGTTCATCGGTTCTGCCAGATACGGCTCGTCGAGCGGAGTGTCGGAACCGTTCAGATAGACCTTATCGTCGATGATATCGATGACATCACCCGGCATACCGATCACACGCTTTACATAGTAGATCGTATGACCACGTTTTCCAACTTCGGAACCGCAGGCCGGGCAGGTATCCTGCTTGTCGCCTTCGATGATGGCGTTGCATTCCGGGCATTGCCAGCCAAAGACGAAGATCGCGACATCTCCGCGTTCCGGATCTGCGAATTTGTAGTGCAGCCTGGAGCCGATGACGCGGCTTCCTGCCATGATGGTGTTTTCCATGGAACCGGTCGGGATCTCACTGTTTGCGATGACAAAAGTCGTGAGAACGAAGGCAATGACGGCGGCGGATACAAGAACCTGGACCCAGCTGATCAGCTCCGCTACCCAGCCTGTTTTTTCTTTCTTTTCTTTTCCGTTATTTTCCATATAAAGATGATAACCTCGTTTGACTAATATACTCAAAAACATTCCTGTTTTTGGCAGATCCCAGATTCAAAAATCTTCCTGCAGGCAAGCCGGCATCGGATTTCCGGACTTTTGACCCTGGCATCACAACATACAATAAAGAGTTTATGATAAATTGTCAAGTTTCGCAAGAGAATTTCGAAAAAGGTAAGGAATTTTTTAATGGGAAAATATGCGGGAGCGCCATGAGGATGGAAAAACGGATATTTGCCGATACTGCCACTTGTATCAGAGAGATGATGATGCTAAAATATTGTTAAGAAAAAAATGGCTTCGGACATCAGGAAACAGATATCCGCAGCCGCAGAAAATTCCAGAAATGGACAGGTCTTTGTGGACCATGCCGGAAAACGGCATTGGAACACGACAGGGGGAGTGCTTATGGAAAAAATCTTATATGATCTGATGGACTGGGCCGGGATCGAGGAACTCGTATATTCTGAGGCGAGCGATCCGGGACGGCTTTTAGGGGAACATGTAATAAAGGAAGGACTTCTGATCCAGGCGTTCCTTCCGAATGCGGCGAAAGTCTCCGTAAAGATCGGGGAAGAAAGCTTTCCGATGGAGATGGCGGATGAGAACGGATTCTTCGCAGTCCTTCTTGAGGACCGTCTGGAGTTAGTGCCGTACCATTTTCTCGTGACTTACGAGGACGGGGACAGTGAGGAGATCGTGGATCCCTACAGTTACCAGTTCTACACCGCGTTTACCGAGGAGGAAGTAAAGAAATTCGGCGCCGGGATCTATTATGATTCCTATCAAAAGTTTGGCGCGCACCCGACCGTGGAAGCCGGGATCTCCGGAGTGCACTTTGCAGTCTGGGCGCCGGATGCGATGCGTGTCAGTGTTGTGGGCGACTTCAACTTCTGGGACGGAAGACGCCACCAGATGAAAAAACGCGGACCGTCTGGGATCTATGAGATCTTTATTCCGGGACTGAAGCCGGGTGCGATCTATAAATATGAGATCAAGACAAAAGCGGGAGATCCGATGTTAAAGGCGGATCCGTATGCGAATTTCTCAGAGCTCCGACCGAATACGGCATCCGTGATCTGGGATATGACTGATTATCAGTGGAACGATGGCGAGTGGATCGAAAAGAGAAAAGCGGCAAAAGACCGGCTGAAGGACTCGCCGATGTCGATCTATGAGGTCCATCTCGGCTCCTGGATGCAGAAACCGGTAGCTCAGGATGAAAATGGGGATGACATCAACGGCAGCCAGTTTTATAATTACAGGGAGATCGCGGAAAAACTTGCTGCTTACGTCAAGGAGATGGGCTACACCCATGTGGAGCTTCTCCCGGTGATGGAGCACCCGCTCGATGAGTCCTGGGGTTACCAGGTGACCGGTTACTATGCGCCGACGAGTCGTTTCGGGACTCCGGACGATTTTAAGGCGTTTATGGACTATATGCATAAAGAGGGGATCGGCGTCATCCTCGACTGGGTTCCGGCCCATTTCCCGCGTGATGCGCATGGTCTCGCGGCCTTTGACGGGACCTGTCTCTACGAGCACAAGGACCCGCGCCAGGGATCACATCCGCACTGGGGAACGCTGATCTACAATTACGGCCGTCCGCAGGTATCGAACTTCCTGATCTCCAACGCTTTATACTGGGCGAGGGAGTTTCACGCCGACGGGATCCGGATGGACGCTGTGGCATCCATGCTGTATCTTGATTATGGAAAGAACGCGGGCGAGTGGATCGCGAACATGTACGGCGGAAATGAGAACCTGGAGGCGGTGGAATTCCTGAAACACCTGAATTCCATCTTTGCACGGGACACAGAGGGCGCAGTCCTGATCGCGGAGGAATCCACAGCATGGCCGAAGGTTTCCGGCGATGAGAATGACGGAGGACTCGGCTTTGACTTCAAGTGGAATATGGGCTGGATGAATGATTTCCTTGATTACATGCAGTGCGACCCGTATTTCCGCCATGACCATTATGGAGAGCTGACTTTCAGCATGCTGTACGCATACAGTGAGAAGTTTGTTCTCGTATTCTCACACGATGAGGTGGTCCACGGAAAAGGTTCCATGGCCGGAAAAATGCCGGGGGACACCCAGGAGAAAAAGTTCGCAAACCTCCGTACCGCCTATGGGTTCATGATGGGGCATCCTGGTAAGAAACTGCTCTTTATGGGCCAGGATTTCGGTCAGATGGACGAGTGGAACGAGAAGGAGAGTCTGGAATGGGGACTCTTGAAGTACGATATCCACAGCCAGATGAAGGATTATGTGAAGGCGTTAAACCACCTGTACCGCACACAGCCGGCTCTCTATAAAATGGACTATGAGCCGGAAGGCTTCGAGTGGATCAACTGCACTTACAATGACGAGAATATCGTGATCTTCGAGAGAAAGACGGACAAACCGGAGGAGACACTGCTCTTTGTCTGTAACTTTGTCCCGGTGGAGCATGAGAAATTCCGCCTCGGAGTTCCGTTTGCCGGAAAGTACAAGGAGATCCTGAACAGCGACGCGAAGCAGTTCGGCGGCAGTGGCATGGTAAATCCGAGAGTCAAGATGTCGAAGAAAGAGGAGTGGGACGCGAGAGAAAACTCGATCGTGATCAACCTGGCTCCGGTGTCCGTGGCGGTATTCTCCTGTACCCCGTATGAGGAAGAACCTGTGACGGGAAAGAAGAAACCGGCGGAAAAGAAAAAACGTCCGGCGAAGCAGCCGTCCGTAAAGATACCGGCGAGTCCGCTGGATGTGATCTCTGAGAAAGTCGGGCAGATCATAAAGACGGCGCGGGAGAGCCAGACGGGAAAAAGAAACAAAGGATAGACAGAAAAATACAGGGCATGAAAATGTCCGAAAAACAGCAGGGAAACAGACATGAAAGAATACACACTGGATTTTCTTACTACGACGGCCATCAAATACGGGACCAGGATCTTCTGGACCGCGGTGATCGTATTTGTCGGTCTCCGCGTGATTCGGATGGTCCGGACCGCAGCAGGGCAGATCATGGACCGCGCCGGCGTGGAGATCACGTTAAAGAAGTTTCTGGATATGCTGCTGCACGCCGTCCTCTTCGGAGTCATGGTGTTCATGGCAGCGGACCAGCTGGGGATCAAGACAACGTCCTTCGTTGCGGTTATCGGTACCGTAACGCTGGCATTCAGCCTTGCGATGCAGAATACACTCTCAAATTTCGCAGGCGGAACGCTGATCCTGCTCTTAAAACCGTTTAAGGTCGGGGATTATATTAGCACATCGGCAGGTGAGGGAACGGTCGAGACGATCGGTCTTGTATACACGACACTTTTGACGATCGACAACCGCGTGATCACGATCCCGAACAGCTCGGTATCGAGCGCACCGCTCACAAACCTCACGAGAATGGGAAAACGCCGCCTGATCATCAACGTCGGGATCGGATATTCCTCGGATCTCTTAAAGGCGAAAAACGTTCTGAAACAGATCTTTGAGGAGAATCCATATATCATGAAAGACCAGGATATCCAGGTGATCGTGGACAGCCTCGGAGACAGCAGCGTGAACTTGAGCGCGAGAGGCTGGGTGCTCTGTGAGGACTATTGGAAAACAAAATGGGCGATCACGGAGGAGATCAAACTCACATTTGACCGGGAAGGGATCGAGATCCCGTATCAGTATATGAACGTGACACTGACGAAGGAGTCACAGTAGAGAAGATACCCATCAGTATGATGTGGGAATAATGTTCCTGGCTCGTGCACAGACCGTATAAAAAAGTTCTGTCAGCTGAATACAAGGCTGATGGAACTTTTTTGTTTAGCAGGAAATTCCATGATACAAAAGAGATTCCACAATATGAAACATAGAAAAAACAAATCGCATACTGTGATACAGTACCTGATCACCACGGTATTTTTCGCGAAACAAGCCAAAAAATGCTTGCATTTTCCCGGGAATCTGATAGAATCAATGTTAAATTGTTTCTGCGTTGCGGACAAATTTTTGCGGAAAAGAGACGTGTTTTTTGTCTGAACGGACATGGTACAGGTACATGATTTCAGCAAAAGTGAAACATGCAGAGGCGAAAAAGGGTAGTTGTTGGATTTCGATGCGGCTGCCGAAAAAGAAAAGGAGGGATTGAATATGAAAGAGCATATGGCTGACTGGCGTATCCATGCGCTTGCTTTCGTACTCACCGTAATCGCCGAATTTATCGGCACCAAAAAATTCAGTTTCGGGCCTTTGTCGTTCTCACTGTTTCCGATGCTGTACGTTCTGATCCTCGGAGCGATCCTTGGAATCGTAAAAATGATCCCGCAGAAGATGATGTCGGAGGCGTCTCCGTATATCGGGATCAGTGTTATGATGCTGACCGCGAAGATCGCGTCCACGATCGGACCGAACCTCGGCGCGGTTGTCAAAGCCGGACCGGCGCTGATCCTTCAGGAGTTCGGAAATCTGGGGACCGCGGTTTTAGCGCTTCCGATCGCTGTATTTGTATTCCATATGGGACGCGCGGCAATCGGAACGTCCTTCTCTATTTCAAGAGAGAGTTCCCTTGCGGTTGTTGCTGATAAATATGGTCTTGATTCGGATGAGGGAATCGGTGTTATGGGCGGATATATCACAGGCACTGTATTCGGAACCATGTTCAATGGTATCTTTGTTTCCCTCCTCTGCTCCTTAAATATCTTCCATCCGTACGCGCTTGGAATGGCGTGTGGAACAGGTTCCGCATCCATGCTTTCTGCCAGCCTTGCGGCAGTCGTTGAGGCATATCCGGATATGGAAGCGGAGATCACTGCCTACGCGGCGACCTCAAATATGCTGAGCAGTGTGGATGGCCTTTATATGAGTCTTTTCATCGCACTTCCAATGTGTGAATTCATGTATAAGCTGTTCACAAAGAACAACAGGCATTATAAAGACGGACTCCCGATCGGCGCTAAGGTAAAAGTTAAAGCAGCCGGGGAAGAATAGGAGGGATCCATATGGACGCAGCAGTATGGTTTAAAAGAATCAAATGTCTTGTCCTTGTATGCATCTTCGCATCCATCGGCAATTTTATCAGTACATCAAAGGCCGGAAACCCGGTAACCCCGCTTGAGGCAGTGCCCGGGCTCGTGCTTCTTCTTTTATGCACGCTGGTGGGCTGTATCATTTATGAGCTGATCAATAAGGTTTCACCGAAGAATCTTCCGGCGATCGCCTATATCTCATTTATTGCGATCCTGATCACGATCCCGGGTGTCAGCCCGATCGCGGATTACGCGATCGAACAGATCGGAAAGATCGGACTTCTTCCGCTCTGCACTCCGATCCTTGCATATGCGGGAATTTCCATCGGCAAGGATGTGGATACCTTCAAGGAACAGGGACTTGCGATCGTGATCGTAGCGATCTTTACTTTCGCAGGAACATTCCTGGGCTCCACGATCATCGCACAGATCATTCTGAAGATGACTGGTGTGATCTAAGCAACATAAAAATAGCAGAAGGCAGAATCGAGCTGGTGTGGATTCTGCCTTCTTTTTGTTTACGCGAACAACGAGCCAAAGTCTGCGCCTGCGTAAAGGACGGTGCTGATAAGGTACATGGCTGTGAGTGACCGGTCTATATGAAAACGCGGCGGAAGCTGACAGGACTTTGACCGTGGGGATCACCTTGTAAAAGAACAGGAATCATGCTATGATGGAAGAACTGTACGGTGCAGTGAAATATCTGTGCAGTACGTTTATAAATCTGTGATAACGGAGTGAGTTTCCATGTACCATGATCTTACAAAGGGGAGCATCTCACGCTCCCTTCTTTTATTTGCCCTGCCCATGATGGCAGGAAATCTTTTACAGCAGTTCTACAATATTGCGGATACCCTGATCATCGGGAGAGTGCTCGGAAAAAATGCGCTGGCGGCGGTCGGCTCGTCGTATACGCTGATGACATTCCTGACCTCGATCTTTCTGGGGCTCAGCATGGGCTCCGGCGCACTGTTTTCCATTTACAGGGGAAAAGGAGATGAGAGGGCACTGAAGTCCTCCATCGCCCACGCCTGCGGCCTGATCCTTGCTGTAACGCTTGTTTTGAACGCAGTTGTCTATATTTTCATTGATCCGATCTTAAGCTTCTTACGGGTCCCTGAGGAGGTCTGGGGCGGTATGAGAGAGTATCTGCTGATCATTTTCGCGGGTCTGCTCGCCACGTCCCTCTATAATTTCTTCTCCTGCCTGTTAAGGGCGCTGGGAAACTCTACGGTTTCGCTGGTGTTTCTTGCGGTATCCGCGATCTTGAACATCGCGTGGGATCTTTTATTTGTGGCGGTCTTCCGTTGGGGAATCGCCGGTGCGGCCTATGCGACGATCTTTGCCCAGTATGTATCCGGAATCGGGATCCTGCTCTATGTTCTTTTCCGATGCAGAAGCCTTCTTCCGGAGAGAAAGGATCTTTGCTTTGACGGCGGAATCTTAAAGGAGATCGCAGGACTTTCCTCCCTGACCTGCCTGCAGCAGTCGGTTATGAACTTCGGAATCCTCATGGTGCAGGGGCTTGTAAACAGCTTTGGCGCCACCACCATGGCGGCTTTCGCGGCGGCAGTAAAGATCGACACCTTCGCGTATCTGCCGGTTCAGGACTTTGGAAATGCCTATTCGACCTTCGTTGCCCAGAACTACGGCGCGGGAAATAAAGAACGGATCCGCCGCGGCACAAAGGAATCCTTTGCCATCAGCACGGCATTCAGCCTTGTGATCTCAGCGCTGGTCTTTGCCTTCGCGGCACCGCTCATGCAGATCTTCGTGAGCTCCGCAGAGACGGCGGTCATCGCCTCCGGCGTCCGTTATCTCAGGATCGAGGGCGCGTTCTATTTTGGAATCGGCTGCCTGTTCCTGCTTTACGGATATTACAGGGCGATCAAGAGGGCGGAGATGTCTGTGGTGCTTACAGTGATCTCCCTCGGAATCCGTGTGTTACTGGCCTACGTGCTCTCTGCCACATCCCTCGGTGAGACAGGAATCTGGATGGCGATCCCGATCGGCTGGATACTGGCAGATCTCACAGGACTTTTATACATGAGGAAGACCTGGTAAAAAGAAAAGGTAACTATTCAGTACCTTCATAGTTACGTGCAAAAATCCATTCCAGATCAGCTTCGCTGATGGGATTTTTGCCTTCCAGCCTATGTTTTCTTACGGTCAGCGCAGCAAGTGCGCAGACCGACTGAACAGTTACAAGAAAAGTTACAAAGAAAGAACTTTTGCAAAATAAGAATAAAAAATGTTGAATCTAAAAAATACGCTGTACAGGAGAATGAACCCCATGTACAGCGTATTTTGTTGCCGCATGCCCAGATCTATCGTTTGATCTGCGCTATCCTGCGGTCAGCGCAGCAGACATATTTAAACTAATTTACTCAACAGCTTCTCTTTCCTATCGATCATCTCGTCGATCCTCTCGATATAGGAAGCTACATCCTTCACATTCTCCGCGCGTTCCAGACGGTTTTCCGCCGGGAACGTGACTTTCGTGGTGGTTCCGGCACCGCAAGCCACGATGGTCTGCTTTTCCTCCATAATGAGGATATTGTAGATACATGCTTTTCCGGGTGCCGCATAGCCGACATTCTCGAAATTTCCGGCCATATTTTTCTGACGGTACAGGTAATACGGCTCAAGACCCATCTCGCGGGCGTACTTCGCGGTGAGATCGATCATCTCCTGAGTGTTCTGGATCTTTAAGTTCGCGTAGCGCTCCTTGAAGATATTGAGTCTCGCCGCACGCTTGATGGCGAGAGAGTGGACCGTCACGCTGTCCGGGGCAAGCTCTCTGACCTGCTCCATGGTGCTGCGGACGTCATCGATATCTTCCTCCGGAAGTCCGATGATGAGGTCCATATTGATATTGTCAAAGCCAAGATCTCTTGCCATGCGGAATTTTTCCTTCACCATATCCACGGTGTGGTGGCGTCCGATCAGATCCAGAGTTGCCTGCTTCATCGTCTGCGGATTGATGGAGATCCTGGAGATATTGTGGGCACGGAGAACTTTGAACTTGTCTTCGGTGATGCTGTCCGGACGTCCGGCTTCCACAGTAAATTCCTGTACCTTTGAGAGGTCAAAGGTATTCTCGATCTTTGTGAGCAGGGCGTCCAGTTCCTCGGCCTTTAAGGATGTCGGAGTTCCGCCGCCAAAGTAAACCGTGTCGAGAGTACGTCCCTTCATCTTTTCTGCCACATAGTCTAATTCTTTAAACAGCGCTTCAAGATAGAGATGAACCTTCTTTTCCCACGCGCCGATCGGGTAGGAGGTGAAGGAACAGTAGAGGCAGGTGGTCGGACAGAACGGAATTCCCACATAGAGGCTGTATCCCGTCTCATAGTCGATATGGCTTAAGAGCTCCCGCTCCCGTTTTGCGACCTCCACACTTAAGTCGATCTTCTCTTTGCTTGTCAGGTACATGTTCCGCATGAAGGAACGGATGCTCTCCTCATCCTCACCCTGATCAAGTCTCGTCATGGCGATCTTTGTTGGGCGGATACCGGTCAGAGTCCCCCAGGGGAGTTCTTTTCCCGTCCGCTTTTTTAACATGCCGTAAAGCTCTTTCTTGATCGTTGTCTTTGCGTTTAACCGCACATCGTAGTCGATCGGAAATACGGCCTCATCTGCGACGGTGCCCGCCGGATCCGTGATCTTCAAGCCAAATTTTGTCTCATCCGCATTCTGCGAGCAGGTTCCCTCCACGTAAAAATCCACGTCTTCCTGTTTCTCATGGACAAAAGTCTCACCCGGATAAAACGCCATCAAAAGCTCCCGGATATCCTGCTCATAAGCAGTATCGTTCAATAAAATTCCAATCATTCCATTGCCCCCGAAAGAGGATTATACTTCTTTTCAAAACCGATGGTAGTCGTGTCCATATGCCCCGGATAGACCATGGTGTCGTCCGGCAGTGTGGAGAGTAGACGTCTTACAGACTCGGCGATCTGGCGTCCGCTTCCCGTCGGGAAATCTGTGCGGCCGTAGGAGCCTGCAAACAGGGTATCTCCGGAGAAGAGAACAGATTCTTTTTCGATATAGTAACAGCAGGAACCGATGGTGTGTCCCGGTGTTTCAAATACTTTCCATGTAAATCCGGCGATGGAAAGCTCGTCACCCTCCTTCACGGTGACATCCGGTGTGATCGTGTACGGTTCTCTGAAATAGCCTGCCACGAGACTCTTTCGGCCATCCGTCAGGACATCGATCTCCTTTTCGCATGCGTAGATCGGTACATTCCAGGTCTCCTTCAGTTCCTTTGCCGCCATGATATGGTCGAAGTGACCGTGGGTCAGAAGGATCGCTTCCGGCTTTAACCCCAGGGATATCGCCATATTGGCGATCTGACCGGCGCCATCGCCCGGATCGATAACGGCAGCTCGTTTTGTCTCATGATCATAGACCAGATAGCAGTTGGTTCCAACCATGCCGACTACCAGAGTCTTGATGCGGATCTCGCTCATAGTTTACTTTCCTCCATTTTCAACAGCATAAAGAGAAGTATTTCGCCTTTATGCCGGTACAGTTTTCTGCTGTGGTTTTCAAACATTCGTGTATAAAAAGGCCTGCCGTCCGTAGTACCTCCGGCAGACCTCTATCACCGCACTCACGGCGCACTTTCACACACCTGAATGCAGAGTTATCTAAATTTTTATCAGCCCGTGGTTCTCTCAATATCCAGCACGCCGTCGATCTGGCGCAGCTTTGCCATCAGGTTGTTTAATTCTTCGATTCCATGGATATCGAAGCTCATGGTGATCGTCGCTTTGCCCTGCTTGTTCACGCGGGAGCTCATGGCCTTGATATCGATCTCGCGTTCTGTGAAGATCTTGGAGATATCCACGAACATGCCGATCCGGTTGTTCGCGAAGATCGAGATCTCTGTGGAGTAGGTCGCGGCACTGTTGTCCTCCTCAACGCCCTGCCACTCCGCGTCGATCAGGCGGCTTCTCTCAATCTCCGGGAGATTTAAGACGTTGATGCAGTCGGTTCTGTGGATCGTAATTCCGCGGCCTCTCGTCACGAAACCAACGATCTCGTCACCCGGAACCGGGCTACAGCACTTGGAGAAACGAACCGCAAGGTCATGGATGCCTTTTACGATGATGCCGCTCTTTGACTTGCTGCCTCTGATCGGAACTACCGCCGGTTTGTTATTCTCGCCGATGGCATCAAGGATCGTCGCGTCGGTTACTTCGCGTTTCAGCTTCTTTGTGCGCTCCTCGATCATCTTGTTGATGACCTGCCCCTCTTTTAATCCGCCGTGTCCGACGGATGCCAGAACGGAATCCCAGTCCTGAAAGGCGTAGCGCTTTAATACTTTATCCACAAACTCCGGCTTATTGATATCGGAGAAGTTGATCCCCTTTGCCTTACAGTAGCGGTCGATCATTTCGCGGCCTTTTAAGATATTGTCAGCCTTCCGCTCCTGCTTGAACCAGGCGTTGATCTTGTTTCTCGCCTGGCTGCTCTTGATGATATTTAACCAGTCACGGCTTGGTCCCTTGGAATTCTGGGATGTCATGATCTCGATCCGATCACCATTCTGGATCACATAGTCAATATTTACGAGCTTTCCGTTGACTCTCGCGCCCACCATCTTGTTTCCGACAGCCGTGTGGATCGAGTAAGCAAAGTCGATCGGTGTGGAGCCGCTTGGCAGTGCCTTTACGTCTCCGGTCGGTGTAAAACAGTACACGCTGTCGGAGAACATATCGAGGTCGCTCTTGATGGCATTTAAGAATTCCTTGTTGTCGGACATATCCTGCTGCCACTCGAGGATCTGACGCAGCCAGCTTAACTTCTTCGCCTCATCACCGGCAGCAACCTGTCCGCTGCCGCTCTCTTTATATTTCCAGTGGGCAGCGATACCATATTCCGCTGTACGGTGCATCTCGAAGGTACGGATCTGGATCTCAAATGGCTGGCCGTTTGTGCCGATCAGTGTCGTATGTAAGGACTGATACATATTCGGCTTCGGCATCGCGATATAATCTTTAAAACGGCCGGGGATCGGTTTGTACATCTCGTGGATCACACCCAGAGCCGCGTAACAGTCTTTTACGGAGTCCACGATGATGCGGACCGCGAAGATATCGTAGATCTGGTCCAGCGTCTTGTGCTGGTTTAACATCTTTTTATAAATACTGAAGAAGTGCTTGACGCGTCCGTTGACCTCGCACCTGATCTCAGCATTTTCCATGTGGGTCTTGATCTCGGCGATAATGTCATCGATGAATTTTTGGCGCGCTTCGCTTGTCAGGGCGATCTTTTCTTCCAGTTCTTTGTATACATTTGGCTCGAGATACCGTAACGCAAGGTCATCCAGTTCGATCTTGATCTTGGAAATACCGAGTCTGTCAGCAAGAGGAGAGTAGATCTCGATGGTCTCTCTCGCCTTCTCCTTCTGTTTTTCAGGGCGCATATACTGAAGCGTCCGCATATTGTGGAGACGGTCCGCAAGCTTGATGATAATGACGCGGATATCTTTTGCCATGGCGAGGAACATTTTTCTTAAGTTCTCCGCCTGCATTTCCACCTTATCCGCCGACCAGGATAACTGGGTCAGCTTTGTAACACCGTCGACTAAGAGGGCAACCTCTTTTCCGAATATCTCGGCGAGCTGTTCCTCTGTATACACGGTATCCTCCACCACGTCGTGGAGAAGTCCGGCTGCGATCGTCTCTTTATCCATCTCGAGATCCGCGAGGATGATCGCCACACAGAGCGGATGGATAATGTACGGTTCTCCGGATTTTCGCTTCTGGTCTTTATGGGCATTATCCGCAAGCTGATATGCCTTCTCGATCATGCTCAGATCATCGGACGGATGGTACTTTCTGATGCTGGCAACAAGATCCCGGTAAAGAACATCAGGACTTGTGAAATCAGCAGGCGCTTCCAGCTCGCTTTCGATCGTTTTCAGTTTGTTTTCTTCCATAAAATCTCCCACCTTCATTTTTAGCGTACCATCCGGTCATGTCCGCCGCATAAATCCGTCGTTTTCCCGGTATTTTCGACAAAAGCAGACACTCCTGAAATATACCAATCATTATAAAATTTTTTGGCATAAATTGCAATCGTTTTGTTGCGGTTTTAGACCGCTGCTTTCCGGAAGGATTCCCTGATCCGGGGACTCTTATACGGGGCGTTCCTGATTCAGAATATAAAATGTCTATGACAGACATATCTTATTCTTATAGTGCTACCGAATTAAAGTGGTTGAACTTTAAAGAACAATGTATCATAATGGAAATGTTAAAATTTTATAAATAAATTAGAAAGGGGTACTCTAATATGGATACAATGAGTCTCACAGCAAAGTATGAAGATGAAATGATTGCCATTCGCAGGCATATTCATAGACATCCGGAACTCAGCAACAAGGAATATAAGACAACGGAGTTCATCCGCGAAAAACTGACGGAATACGGTGTGGAGATCGCTGAGATCGGGATGAAGACCGGCGTTGTTGCCGTTATCCGCGGCGGAAAACCGGGAAAAACCGTTGCGATCCGCGAGGATATCGACGCACTTCCGATGAAGGAACTCACAGGACTTCCGTTCGCCTCCGAGAATGATGGTGCCTGCCATTCCTGCGGACATGATATCCACACAACCGTGCTTCTCTACTGCGCGAAGGTATTATCAGAGATCCGTGAGGAGCTTGCCGGAACGGTCATGCTGATCTTCCAGCCGGCAGAAGAGCATATGGGAGCCGGAGAGCTTGTCGACTGCAATTTCACGCAGGTTGCGAAACCGGACGCATTTATCGGTCTCCACGTATCACCGGAGATCGATGCCGGAAGCATCGGATTAAAAAAGGGACCGGCAAACGCGTCCAATGATTTCTTTAATATCAAGATCAAAGGAAAGGGCGGACATGGCGCTCATCCGGAAAACTGCATCGATCCGGTCGTAATCTCCGGTTATGTGATCACACAGCTTCAGACCGTGATCTCCCGTGAAAACTATCCGGTATATCCGGGCGTCCTTACCATCGGCAGCATCCACGGCGGAACAGTAAACAATATCATCCCGGATTATGTGGAGATGCATGGAACACTGAGAAGCCTTGATCCGGATTGCCGCAAAAAAATGATGGCTGCCATCGACCGCGTCGTAAAAGGCTGCGCCGAGTCCATGAGAGGAACTGCGGAGGTTGAATGGGAAATCGGAGTTCCGCCGCTCGTAAATGACGATTCCATCATCGAGGCAGTTGCTGAGGCCGCTGCAAAGACCATCGGTGCTGACCATGTTTCCTACGTGAAGAATCCGTCAATGGGTTCCGAGGACTTTTCTGTTCTCTTCCCGAAGTTCGGACCGGGCGCACAGTTCCGCTTAGGATCCGGAAATAACGAGGATCCGAATTCCAGACACGGTCTTCATAACTCTAAAAACGTATTCGATGAGAAGTGCATCCGCACAGGCGCATCCGTCATCATCCAGTACGCGAGAGATTTCTTAAGATAAAGGAGAATACTTATGGAAAACAACAAGAAAAAGCTGCAGATCCCAAGTACATGTGCACTGTTATTCATGCTCATGATCGTCTGCGCCATCCTGACCTGGATCGTTCCGGCAGGTGAATTCGACACAGAGAAAGTGGGCAACTTAAACAAGGTTATCGCAGGTACCTATCACACCGTAGAAGCTTCCCCGGTCGGTCCGTGGGCAACTATCATGGCAGTCGTACAGGGATTCTACAAAGCCGCAAAGTTAATGGTCATGGTCATGTTTGTCGGCGGTGGCGTTGAGGTCCTTGAAAAGACAGGAGCGATCCACGCTGCGTTCGGAAAACTTGCTTCCAAGCAGAACTTAAATGTAAACGTACTTGTATTCTTAGTAATGGCATTCATGTCCATCGGCGGCGCAGCAGGCGTTTTCGCAAACGCGGTCGTTGCCCTGATCCCGATCGGAATCATCCTTGCAACAAACTTAGGGTATGATTCCTTCACAGGCTTCCTGCTTGTATATATAGGCGCTTATTCCGGATTCAACGTAGGTTGGGCGAACGCCTCCACTATCGGTACTGCACAGCCGATCGCGGAGCTCCCGATCTTCTCCGGTTTCAGTGTCCGTGTCGTATTAAACATCATCAACTTCGCGATCTGCTATTTCTTTACGATCCGTTACATGAAAACCATCAAGGCGGATCCGAAGAAGAGCTTAAACTATGAAGCTGGCAGGAGTGAATCTGACAGCATGGGCGCAGGAAAAGATGGAGCGAAGGCGATCGAAGCACATTTAACAACGAAGCACCTGATCAGCCTGATCGGTCTTGTCGTAGCGGTTGCGGCAATCCTGGTTGGCTCTGTAAAATATAAATGGAGCTATGATCAGATCGCAGCTACATTCTTTACACTTGCGGTTGTTGTTGGCCTTCTCAATGGTATGGGTATCAACGGAACAACGAAGGTATTTATCGGTGGCTGTTCCAAGATGGTAAACGCCGCGTTCATTGTCGGCTTCGCAAATGGTATTTCTGTGATCCTTGCAAGCGGAAACATCTTAAATACGATCGTTTACTGGCTGTCCATCCCGATGTCCGGAATGGGTTCCATCCTCGGAGCGAACTTCATGTTCGTCGCAAACCTGATTATCAACCTTTTCATTCCGTCCGGTTCCGGACAGGCTGTAGCAGTTATGCCGCTTATGGTTCCGGTTGCTGATCTTGCAGGCATCACAAGACAGGTTGCTGTACAGGCATTCCAGTTCGGTGACGGCTTCTCCAACTGCCTCTTCCCGACAGCAGGTACTCTGATGGGTTCCCTCGCGATCGCAAAGACAGACTGGACAAAATACGCAAAGTGGCTCATGCCGCTCCTCGGATGCCAGGTGATCCTCTCATTCGTATCCTTAACGGTCTTACAGAGCATCGGCTGGACCGGACTGTAGGAAAACATATAATATAAGGAAAAAGGACTTCCGTTCCCTGTTGGAAGTCCTTTTTCTTTTTATGCATGGGACAGATGATCCGACAGAGCTTTTGACTGAGTCCGGGGGAAATCTCGTAAAATGAGTTGACTTATCATAGCCTGAAAAATATAATACTTTTATTAAGGAAAGAAAAAACCCTTGAAAACCTAAGGCAATCAGCGTATTATGGTGAACGTAGGCGTGAAATTGCGCGATAAAGAGAGAAACAGAGGTACCTTTATGGCATTAAAGAAAAAGCCGGTCACCGGCATGAAAGATATTCTCCCGGCAGAGATGCAGATCCGGGATTATGTGCTGAACCAGATCAAAGAGACTTACCGCGGCTTCGGATTCTCCGCGATCGAGACTCCATGCGTGGAGCACATTGAGAACCTCCTGAGCAAACAGGGCGGCGACAATGAGAAGCTGATCTTCAAGATTTTAAAGCGCGGCGAGAAATTAAACATCGAGACAGCAGAGACAGAAAACGACCTGGCAGACGGCGGACTCCGCTACGATCTGACACTTCCGTTATCCAGATATTATTCCAATAACTCTGCAAACCTGCCGTCCCCGTTCAAGGCACTCCAGGTCGGCAGCGTATGGCGTGCAGACCGTCCGCAGAAAGGCCGTTTCAGACAGTTCGTCCAGTGCGATATCGATATTCTCGGTGATGCGACGAACCAGGCTGAGATCGAGCTGATCCTTGCGACGACGACAGCGTTAAAGAAGATCTGCCCGGACAACAGCTTTGAGGTCCGCGTGAACGACAGAAAGCTTCTCCGTGCGATGGCTGTATACAGCGGTTTCCCGGAGGAAGATATCGATAAAGTATTCATCACGGTCGACAAGATGGACAAGATCGGTACCGACGGCGTAAAGGCAGAACTCATCGAAAACGGCTACTCCGAGGAGACAGCCGATAAATACCTGGATCTGATGAGTCAGGCAACAAACGATGCAGCGGGCGTCCGCCGCATGGGCGAGATCCTTGCAGGCGTTTTAGAGGACGGCGCTGCGGAGAACCTTGCGCAGATCATGGAGACAGTCGGCGAGGTTTCCGATGGAAGCTTCAAACTTGCATTTGATCCGACTTTAGTCCGCGGAATGGGCTACTACACAGGAACCATCTTCGAGGTTTCCATGGAAGGCTTCGGAGGTTCCGTAGCCGGTGGCGGAAGATATGACAAGATGATCGGAAAATTCACAGGCATGGACACACCGGCCTGCGGTTTCTCCATCGGATTTGAGCGTATTGTTACCATTCTTCTCGACAACGGATTTACCGTTCCGGGCGGCAACGAGAAAGAGGCATGGCTCTTTGAAAAGGGCATGAGCTCCGAGAAACTTGCTTCCATCATGAAAGAGGCGATGGCGGCCCGCAAGGAAGGAAAGATCATCCTTGTCGCACAGATGAACAAGAACAAGAAGTTCCAGAAGGAACAGCTTGGAAAAGAAGGCTACAGTGAGTTTAAGGAATTCTATAAGGAAGACTTAAAACACTAAATATACCATAATACATTCAGTTGGGATCGTTGACATCCTGGCTGTTTCAGGAGGAAAATCATGGCAGAATCAATGGCAGGCTTAAAGCGTTCCTGCCGCTGTGCTGAAGTCACAGAGGCAAACGTAGGCCAGGAAATGACACTTATGGGATGGGTCCAGAAGAGCAGAAACAAAGGCGGGATCATTTTCACCGACCTTCGTGACCGTTCCGGAATCATCCAGATCATCTTTGAGGAGAGCGACTGCGGCGCTGAGAGCTTCGCAAAAGCTGAAAAATTAAGAAGTGAGTTCACAGTGGCGGTTGTCGGCACGATCGAAAAGCGTTCCGGCGCAGCAAACCCGAACTTAAAGACAGGTACGATCGAGATGAGAGCGAAATCTTTAAGAATCCTCTCTGAGTCCGAGGTACCGCCGTTCCCGATCGAGGAGAACAGCAAGACAAAAGAAGATCTCCGCTTAAAATATCGTTATCTTGACCTCCGCCGTCCGGATCTCCAGAGAAACATCATGACAAGAAGCCGCGTGGCAACTATGGTCCGCCAGTTCCTTGCAGATGAAGGTTTCCTTGAGATCGAGACACCGACTCTTATTAAGAGTACACCGGAAGGCGCGAGAGACTACCTCGTACCGAGCCGTGTACATCCGGGCGAGTTCTATGCTCTTCCGCAGTCTCCGCAGTTATTAAAACAGTTATTAATGTGCTCCGGTATGGACCGTTACTTCCAGCTCGCAAGATGCTACCGTGACGAGGACCTCCGTGCAGACCGTCAGCCGGAGTTCACACAGATCGATATGGAGTTATCCTTCGTTGACGTGGAAGACGTTCTCGAAGTCAATGAGAGACTCTTAAAGAAACTCTTCAAGGAGATCTGCAACGTGGATGTCCAGACTCCGATCCTTCGTATGACATGGCGCGAGGCGATGGACCGTTTCGGTTCCGATAAGCCGGATATGCGTTTTGGCATGGAATTAAAGAATGTATCTGACGTCGTAAAAGACTGTGAGTTCGTTGTATTCAAGAGCGCTCTTGAGAACGGCGGTTCTGTCCGCGGTATCAACGCAAACGGACAGGCTGGAATGCCGAGAAAGAAGATCGATGCTCTCGTTGAGTACGCAAAGGGCTTCGGTGCAAAGGGACTTGCATACCTCGCAATTCACGAGGATGGTTCCTACAAGTGCTCCTTCGGCAAGTTCATGAAGCCGGAAGAGTTAGATGCTCTTGTAAAGGCTATGGATGGACAGCCGGGCGACCTTCTGTTCTTCGCAGCAGACAAGAATAAAGTTGTATTCGATGTTCTTGGAAATCTCCGTCTCGAGATCGCAAGACAGTTAGACCTCTTAAAGAAAGACGACTTCAAGTTCCTGTGGGTAACCGAGTTCCCGCTCTTAGAGTACTCTGAGGAAGAGGGACGTTATGTTGCAATGCACCACCCATTCACAATGCCGATGGAGGAAGACCTTCCACTTATCGACACCGATCCGGGTGCAGTCCGCGCGAAAGCATACGATATCGTATTAAACGGTACCGAGCTCGGCGGCGGATCCGTCCGTATTCACCAGGATGACATCCAGGAGAAGATGTTCGAAGTTCTCGGCTTCACAAAAGAGAGAGCAAGAGAGCAGTTCGGTTTCCTTCTTGACGCGTTCAAGTACGGAGTACCGCCGCACGCTGGTCTCGCATACGGTCTCGACCGTGTCGTTATGCTCATGGTAGGCGCAGACAGCATCCGTGACGTCATCGCCTTCCCGAAGGTAAAAGACGCATCCTGCCTCATGATGGAAGCTCCGGCTCCGGTAGATCCGAAGCAGCTTGAGGATCTCGATATCGCGATCGTGGAGAAGAAGGAAGAAGAATAAAACGAGAAATTTCATCCAGAGAAATGCCCGTGAACAACGGAAATATCCCTTTGTGAAATGTTCGTGAACTTATAGAAATCCCACTTATTATCTGCTAAAATATAGCTGATGATAAGTGGGATTTTTCTATTCTATAGGAAATTTGTGAGACAATAGATACGGAGGTAATACTCATGGATGCAATAAAAGTACTTATGGTCGACGATGAAGAGAGAATGCGCAAGCTCGTAAAGGACTTCCTGACGATCAAAGGATACCGTGTTCTGGAAGCAGGGGACGGCGAGGAGGCGATCGATATCTTCTTTAAAGAAAAGGATATCAGCCTTGTGATCCTGGATGTCATGATGCCGAAGATGGACGGCTGGGAGGTCTGCAAAACGATCCGCCGCTACTCGCAGGTTCCGATCATCATGCTGACAGCGAGAAGTGAAGAGAGAGATGAACTTCTCGGCTTCGAGCTCGGCGTGGACGAATATATCTCAAAACCGTTCAGCCCGAAGATTCTTGTTGCAAGGATCGAGGCGATCCTGCGCCGTAGAAACGGAGTGGCGACCGGCGAGATCCTGGAGGCGGACGGAATCCGCGTGGACAAGGACGCCCACGAGGTGACAGTCGACGGAAAACCTGTGGATCTGAGCAACAAGGAATTCGAGCTGCTCACCTACTTTATGGAAAACAAAGGAATTGCGCTTTCCAGAGAAAAGATTCTGAATAATGTCTGGAACTATGACTATTTCGGTGATGCGAGAACGATCGATACACATGTCAAGAAGCTGAGAAGCAAACTTGGTCCGAAAGGCGACAACATCAAGACCATCTGGGGCATGGGATATAAACTCGAGGTGGATGCATGATGAAATCGGTACGTTCCCGTCTGACGGTTACGTTCATTGGACTGATCGCGGTGATCCTGGCTGTGATCTGGGGCGTCAACAAGTGGTACCTGGAAGACTTCTATGTGACGAAGAAAGTCCAGGCATTAAATGCCATGTACACGGCGATCGATGCCCAGATCGCGGAGAATAAAGACAACGGGATCACGATCGAGGAAGCGATGGAGCGCGATCGCGACGCGAACGGAAACATCACGGAAGGAAACTTACAGCGCTTGATCCGGAACTTCAGCGACAGTGCGAATGTTTCGGTCCTGATCATTGATAACAGCACGGAGGACGCGACGGTCTACTCGACGTCCCGGGATACGAAGTTCTTAAAAGACCGCGTGGACCGGTATATCTTCGGCTGGGCAAAGGCAAAGTATACGATCCTGGAAGAAAACGAACAGTACAAGATCCAGAAGACGTACGACCCGCAGCGCGAGAGTATGTACCTGGAAAGCTGGGGCTTTTTCACGGACAACAGCACGGCCTTCATCATGAGTGCGCCGCTCTCGAGCGTCGGGGAGAGCGTCCGGCTTGCAAACCAGTTCCTGCTCTATGTGGGAATCATCGCAGCGGCGATCGGAGGTCTGGTCATCTACCTGACAGCGCGACAGATCTCAAAACCGATCTACCGCCTGTCAAACCTCTCTGAGCGGATGTCGAATCTCGATTTCGAAGCGAAATATGAGCCGGAAAAGCATGAGATGGAGGAGATCCAGGTCCTTGGCAACAGCATGAACACGCTGTCAGAACGCCTGGAAGAGACGATCTCAGAACTGAAATCCGCAAATAACCAGCTCACGAAGGATATTGAGGAAAAGACAAAGATCGATGAGATGCGAAAAGAATTCATCGCCAATGTCTCCCATGAACTGAAAACTCCGATCGCCCTGATCCAGGGATACGCGGAGGGACTTCAGGAAGGAATGGGAGAGGAGAAAGAGAGCCGTGATTACTATTGCGATGTCATCGTGGATGAAGCCAACAAGATGAATCAGATGGTAAAACAGCTTCTGACACTCTCTTCTCTCGAGAGCGGAAACGACAAGCCGGTGATGGACCGCTTTAACCTGACGGAACTGATCAAAGGCGTTGTGAATGCGTCAAAGATCCTCATTGAGCAGAACCAGATCCAGGTGGAGTTCGACGATCAGACACCGGTCTATGTCTGGGCGGACGAGTTTAAGATCGAGCAGGTAGTTACCAACTATCTGAGCAATGCGATCCACCACATTGACGGCGAGAAAAAGATCATCATCAGGATGATCCCGGAGAACGGACTCGTCCGTGTATCTGTCTTCAATACCGGAACTCCGATCCCGGAGGAGGCGATCCCGAATCTCTGGACAAAGTTCTATAAAGTCGATAAGGCGAGAACCCGCGCATACGGAGGAACCGGAATCGGTCTCTCGATCGTCAAGGCGATCATGGATGCGCACAACCAGCAGTATGGCGTAAAGAACTGGGAGAATGGTGTTGAATTCTGGTTCACGCTGGACGGAAGAAATTCATAAATATATATGGAAGAAAGAGAACCCGGAACATTTTGGATGTGAACCCGGGTTCTTTTTTGCAGTCCGGGAATCTGTGAAAATATGAATAGATGAGCATATATGGTACATGATAACGGATAACATATACTATATGTTGTAAAAATGAAACACATGCGTAACAACACCGTAAAAGATGTAAAGAAAAGCGAAAAAACATGTAAAAAATGGTTGACTTTTGGACGGGGATTTGATATTATAATACTCGCCTTGAGAAACAGGGCAAAACTTATTAAGAGCCATTAAGAAAACTTCTTAATCACTCAAAAAAGTTTTAAAAAGTTCTTGACAAACCGGAAACGGTATGATAGAATAAATGAGTTGCCACTGAGAATGAAAGTGACAACGAAACAAAGTTCCTTGAAAACTGAACAGTATGTAAAACTCTGAAAATTCTTATAAAAATGGTCTTTTGGTTTAGACCATGAATGAGAACATTCAGAACAAAACCTAACAAAACAGTAGAACGGTTTAAAAATTAGCCAAGCTAA